>SLNR01000087.1 GCA_007132905.1 Candidatus Sumerlaeota bacterium
AAGCCCCCTGCCTACGAGAATAATTAACCAGATTACCCCAAAATCCCTATGTGATTGTCAAAGTTCAGTGCTTGAACCAACATGTGAGAAAGCAACTAAATTGTACAAGGAGGTGATTTCCCGTGAAGGTTGAGTACATGGATATAAAAGATATGATTTTTGGCGACGGCACAAAGTTGAAGGAAGGACTTCTCACTATAGACAAACAAGAATTGGAAGAGTTGTTGTTAAAGGACGCTAGGATTTTGTCAGTTGATGTAGATATTGCAAAACCCGGAGAAGAAGTTAGAATCATTCCTGTGAAAGATGTCATTGAGCCGAGAGTAAAAACTGCCGGGGGAGGGAGCCTATTTCCAGGGATGCTTAGTAAGGCTGATACGGCCGGAAAGGGGGTAACAAGGGTGCTTTCTGGCGCGGCCGTCGTAACGACCGGAAAAATCGTTGGTTTTCAAGAGGGCATGATTGATATGTCGGGATCCGGATCTGATTATACTCCCTTTTCATCTACCATAAATTTAGTCCTGGTTTTAAAACCGGCGGAGGGTATATCGGCAAAAGAACATGAAGAAGCCATTCGGTTGGCCGGACTGCGGGCTGCTGTGTATATCGGAGAAAGTGCAAGAGATGAAGACCCACAGCGTATTATTGAAGTACATGATGAAACGATAAAAACATTAATGGGGGAAAATGAAAACCTCCCTAAAGTAGTCTATATTTACATGCTTCAAAGCCAAGGGCTGCTGCATGATACATATGTCTACGGTACAGACGCTAAACGGATTTTGCCAACCCTCATTACTCCTGCAGAGATTGCAGATGGCGCTATTGTAAGCGGAAATTGTGTGTCCGCTTGTGACAAGAATACTACTTACCATCATCAAAACAATCCATTGATCGAAGAGCTGCTTGAGCAGCATGGTAAGAATCTAAATTTTATCGGGGTCATCATAACGAATGAGAACGTTACCTTGGCCGATAAGGAGCGCTCATCGAATTTTACTGCCAAATTGGCAGCTCAGCTAGGTGCTGACGGTGCGATTATTTCAGAGGAAGGCTTTGGTAATCCTGATACAGACTTAATCATGAACTGCGTAAAGCTTGAAAAACAAGGGATCAAAACGGTTTTAATTACAGACGAGTTCGCGGGTCGTGACGGGGCGTCTCAGTCATTAGCTGATGCTGATGAAAAAGCGGACGCGGTCGTTTCCACAGGGAATGCGAATGAAATTGTGCACCTTCCACCAATGAAGAAAATTATCGGCATTGAAGATGCTGCTGATAAGATGGCAGGCAGTTTTGAGGAGAGTTTAAAAGAGGATGGCTCCATTGCTATAGAGATTCAAGCGATTATTGGAGCTACCAATGAATTGGGGTATAATCGTTTAGCTGCAACTAAGAAGAAATAAACAAGGGGGAAAATGTATGTTTGCGGATAAAAAAGTAGTAGTTCTCGGGGACAGAGATGGGGTTCCCGGGCCGGCCATTGAAGAGTGCGTAAAATCAACAGGGGCAGAGGTGGTTTTTGCTGTTACTGAATGCTTTGTATGAACAGCTGCCGGAGCTATGGACCTGGAGAATCAAAAAAGGGTTATTGACATCACTGAAAAGTTTGGGGCAGAAAATGTCCTAGTTATATTAGGAGGAGCCGAAGCTGAGTCTTCTGGACTGACAGCTGAAACTGTTTCTAATGGTGACCCTACTTTTGCAGGTCCTTTGGCAGGAGTCCAGTTGGGACTCAAGGTGTATCATATTTTAGAACCTGAAATCAAAGAAGTTGTAGATGCTCAAGTTTTTGAAGACCAAGTAAGTATGATGGAAATGGTCCTTGATGTTGATAACATTGTCAAAGAAGTAAAAGAAATCAGAGAACAATACAGTAAAATGTGACCCCAACCGATGAAGGGAGAGGGGGAACCGATGAAAGAAAATAGACGTGTTGTGCACTATCTTAACCAGTTTTTTGGACAGATTGGTGGCGAAGAAAAGGCGAATATAAGTCCTCAAAAAAAAGATGGGCCCATAGGCCCGGGAATGGCGTTCGATAAAACATTATCAGGCGAAGCTAAAATCATCGGAACGGTCATTTGCGGTGATTCTTATTTTAATGAAAACACGGAGCAGGCCTCGCAGCAGATAATCGAAATGATTACATCTTATCAACCCGATGCTGTCATATGCGGCCCTGCATTTAATGCAGGGCGCTATGGGGTAGCCTGCGGAACGGTGGCATCTTTAGTGGAGGAAGAACTAGGTATTCCTACTGTCACGGGTATGTTTGTGGAAAATCCGGGCGTAGAAATGTTCAAAAGCAAAATATTTATTATTTCAACAAAAGATTCGGCGGCCGGTATGAGAGAGGCTATCCCGAAAATATCTTCCCTGTTAATAAAACGGCTGGAAGAAAAAGACAACTATGATGCTGAGGAAGACGGATATTTTGACCAAGGGATGGTTCGGAAAAACTATTTTGCAGAGGACCGAGGCGCAAAACGTGCGATTAACATGCTTTTGACCAAATTAAGAGGAGCTCCTTTTACAACTGAATACCCGATGCCTGAATTTGATAGGGTCCATCCAAGCGATCCTCTTATAAATAAGGAAAAGAAGATGTTTGCTTTGGTAACATCGGGAGGGATTGTACCCAAAGGCAACCCGGATAAAATTGAAGCCTCCAGTGCTACAAAGTATGGAAGATACTGTATAGAAAATGAAAGCAATCTTACGGATCAGACTTATGAAACCGCCCATGGAGGATATGATCCAACTTATGCAAACGAAGATCCTGATCGAGTGCTGCCTCTTGATGCAATGAGAGAGTTAGAAGACGAGGGTTTTATTGGTAAGCTATTCCCATATTTTTATTCTACAGTGGGAAACGGTACATCGGTGGCGAATGCCAAAAAATATGCCGAAGAAATAGCTGCTGAATTAATCAATGAGGGAGTAGAAGCGGTAATTCTTACATCCACCTGAGGGACGTGTACTCGTTGCGGTGCAACGATGGTGAAGGAAATTGAAAGAGCAGGTTTGCCTGTTGTTCATGTATGTACGGTAGTACCTATTTCTTTGACTGTGGGCGCAAACAAGATTATCCCTGCTGTGGCTATACCGCATCCTTTGGGAGATCCTGAGGTATCTATGGAAGAAGAAAAGTTGTTAAGAAAAGAGATTATCAAAAGGGCGATTAAAGCTCTCGAGACGGAAATTTCGGAGCAGACTGTCTTTGAAGAATAAGATAAGATTTGACCAATGGGTAATGCGGGAGCGCATTGCCCATTAGTATATTTTCTAGGGGTGAGATCATGGATTTTCCTGTAATTAAGGGAGCAGCTTATGTATTGGCCCATACACCGCACTTTATCGTTGAAAATGGGACAACTCAGACAGTTGAAAGAGCCAAAAACAACGAATCAGAATATCTAAATCAGATTCATAATCATCTTCGTTCGTTTAAGGAAGTGGTTGAGTATCCGCCAAACCAGGTTTTCGTTGGCAACAGCCGGCCGTCTGATCTTGAAAACCGGGAGAAACCGTGGTTTGACCATGAAGATGATGAAGCCAGTCGTTTTGGTAAATACGGTGAGATTATCCCCGAAAACGAGTTTTACGGCTTATTAAAAATAGTTGACAGTTTTGATTTAGTAATGCTTGAAAACAATTTCACCAAACTTGTTAAACGGTCAATATCAGATCACCCTGTTTTAGGGGAGCGTGATCTGCAAAAAATGGGCGATGGATATCCTTTAGAATCAATTGAGAAGGCAGTTCGTCAAGATGAGGCGGAAGAACTCTGCTTTGAAGGGCAGTTGGTTGGATGCATCCTCCGGGCCCATCAGTTTGATATCAATCTCTCGGCTCATGTCATGACAGAAAATTTAGCTGCGAAAGCTTCTTCCTTTTTGGCTGTCGAGCATGTGCTTCGCCAAACGAAAACGAAAGCCGATGAGATTGACTATATCATCGAAGCGTCCGAAGAGGCTTGCGGCGATATGAATCAAAGGGGTGGAGGAAACTTTGCCAAAGCGATAGGGGAGTCGGCAGGATGTGTTAATGCCACCGGAGCTGATACGAGGGCATTTTGTGCGGGGCCGGCTCATGCAATCATCCAGGCTTCTGCCTTAGTTTCAGCAGGGATTTTTGATAATATATTAGTAGTGGGTGGAGGGGCTGTGGCTAAGCTGGGAATGAATGGAAAGAAACATGTTGCCAAGAAGCTCCCACTTTTAGAAGATGTAATTGGCTCTTTTGCTATGCTTATTAGCAGCAATGACGGCATTCATCCTGTTATCAGAACGGATGCTATCGGAAGGCATAAAATCGGGTCCGGTTCATCTCCCCAACAAGTCATGACAGCGTTAGTAACCGATCCATTAGATAAAGCCGGATATTTAATAAAAGACATCGATAAGTTCTCGGCTGAAATGCAAAATCCTGAAATAACCGAACCGGCCGGTGCCGGGAATGTGCCTAAGTCAAATTACAAGATGATCGGAGCTTTGGCGGTAAAACGAGGGGAATTGTCAAAAGGAGATTTGGACATGTTTGTAAGCGAACACGGTTTACCCGGGTTTGCTCCGACACAAGGCCATATTCCTTCTGGGGTTCCGTTTGTCGGTTTTGCAAAAGATATGATTTTGCAGGACCAAATAAAAAGAGCGATGATCATTGGAAAAGGAAGTTTGTTTTTGGCGAGAATGACGAATCAGTTTGATGGAATTTCTTTTATAATGGAAAAAAACGCGGGCCTTGTAGAAAAATCAAAAGGACTCGACGAAGAACAAATTAGAGAAACAGTGGGGAAAATACTTAGAGCGACTGCGGCCCGTCTGCTTGAGGGAGATGATGACTAATAAATTTAAGAGGTGATAGTATGCCGGGCAGTACAGAGAAACAGGTTGGTAAAATATTATTGGAATTGGCCGACTATATAGAGAACAAAAATGCACAGGAAAAAATAAAGATCGGAGTTACCATGGTAGGAAGCGAACTCGGGGAAGAAGAAATCTTAAAGGGCTGCCGTCTTTGCGAAAAAGAGCATTCTGACATAGAAGTTGTCCCTATTGGTGGGGATCTTTCGGCTCGATCTCTCGCTGAATGCGAAAAAGAAGCACATGACCAAATGAATTCGCTATTGAAAGACCGCGAAATCGATGGAGCTTTAACAATGCATTATAATTTTCCTTTGGGGGTTGCCACCGTCGGGAAAATGGTAACACCAAGTCTTGGAAGGGAGATGTTTGTGGCTACCACTACAGGGGCAACCGCTGCAGACCGAGTTGAGGGTTTGGTAAGAAATGCGGTTTATGGGTTAGCCACCGCTAAGGCGTGTGGTATTAAAGAACCAACTTTAGGGGTTTTAAACATTGAAGGGGCCAGGCAAATGGCGAAAGTAATGTATGAAATGAAAGAGAACGGGTATCATTTCAATGAATCAGCGTCGGTACGCGAAGATAGCGGTATTGTCATGAGGGGAAATGATATATTGACAGGTACACCGGATGTCATGGTCATGGATTCTTTGACCGGGAATGTAATTGCTAAACTACTTTCATCTTTTTGTTCCGGGGGGAATTATGAGAATATCGGTTTTGGTTATGGTCCGGGAGCAGGAGAAGATTGGAGCCATATTGTATCAATTATCTCAAGAACTTCGGGGGCCCCCGTCATCGCCAAGGCAATTAAGTATACTGCAGAGGCTGTTCGAGGCAACCTATGCCGTGAGGTTGCAAGAGAACTGGCTAAGGCTGTTGAGTGCGGAATGCTCGATTTGCTAGCAAAAACAAACGAAAGAAAGAGTATCCAAAAGAAAGATGATTTTTCCAAGCCGGAAAAAGAACCTGTCGATGCAGAGATAGCCGGTATTGATATCATGTCTATTGATGAAGCTGTCCAACTCTTGTGGGAAAAAGGGGTTTATGCTGAAAGCGGCATGGGCTGTACGGGACCCGTTGTAATGGTTTCAGAAAAAGAGCAAGAGGGAGCAACAAAAATTCTCAAAGAAAACAGATATATATAAATAGTAAATGACGGGAGTATAGGTTCAGTACTAACAGAAATCAAACTAAGAGTGCCTTTTTTAGAGGCACTCTTAGCATATTCTCGGCAGGATTTCATCGGCTAGTAAATCAAGGGTTCGAGTGCCGCCGTATTTTGACTTTAGAATTGCTTTTCCCTGCCCCTCGTGAACGGTTCCGATGCGAACTGCGTTTTGTTCTGGAAAAGAAGCATTGATTTTAGTAATGAGGTTGTGACTTATTTCAGGCGGGCAAATGATAATGACTTTTCCTTCATTGGCAATATACAAGGGATCCATACCCATAAGCTCGCAAGCGCCCTTTACTGCGTCGTTGACAGGGATGTTTTCCTCTTGCACCATAATGGTCTTATTGGCAGAAGAAGCTATCTCGGCCAATGCCGTGGCGGCTCCTCCACGGGTAGGGTCTCTCATAAAGCGAATAGAAGGATACAGGTCTAAGAGGCGTGTAATCATTTGGCTTAAGCAGCGGGCGTCGCTTTGAACGGGTGTTTTAAAGGATAGCTCCTCTCTTTTTGATAAAATTGAAATGCCGTGATCGCCAATGGGGCCGTTAATGATCACATGATCCCCCGGTCTGATTTTGTGATACCCTAGATCAGACTGAGGATGCCGCTGACCGAAGCCGGTTGTTGTGATAAAAATCTGATCTCCTTTATTCTTTTCAACTACCTTTGTGTCTCCGGCAATGACTAATATGCCAGCGTTTTTGGCTTCTCTGGCCATAGAAGAGCTGATTTTATCTAAGATAGAGATTTCAAGCCCTTCCTCGAGAATAAAGGCAGCCGTAATATATTTGGGTATACCTCCAGCCACGGAGATGTCATTTGCAGTGCCGCAGATACTAAGTTTTCCAATATCGCCACCGGCAAAGATAATGGGCGTGACCACATATGAGTCGGTACTTACAATCATTTTTTCAGATGGGCATACTACATTGGCCGCATCTGACATGGTGTCAAGTACAGGGTTGGAAAAATGTTTTTGAAATATTTCAGTGATCAGCTGATGAGTGTGTTTGCCGCCTGAGCCGTGAGCTAAACTTATGACTGATTCAGAGTTATACATCGTCCTTGTCCTCCTGTGTGTAAAAATCGACATCATAGTTGTAGAAAGCTGCGCAAGCGCCCTCCCCTGATACCATACAAGGACCGGCGGGAGAGTCAGGGGTACAGCTGTTTTTGAATAAAGGACATTGGGTAGGTTTTATTTGTCCTTTTATTACTTCACCACACCGGCACTTTGTATCCATAAGGGAGGCAGGAGGGGAGACAGGAAACTGGACTTTAGCATCTAAAGCTGCAAATTCAGGCTTTATTTCAAGTCCGCTATTATCAATGGTGCCCAATCCTCGCCATGAGGTGGTGCTGGGCTTAAAAACACGGTTGGCAGTATTTTTGGCGGTAGGATTGCCTGTTGGTTTGGCGACCGTCTTGTAGCTATTGGCAAGGTGCGGGTTATTTTTTTGGCGCATTTCAAGCAGGACCATAAGAGCTTGAAGTATTTCCACAGGCAAAAAACCGGCCACAACAGCGGGAAGAAAAAGCTTTTCAGGAATAAAACGAAAAGCGTCACTACCGGTAATCGCGCACACATGACCCGGGAGAAGGAGCCCGTCGATGGAATGATCTGAAGAAAAAAGTGTTTCAAGCGCCGTGGGAATTGTTTTGTGCAGTGACAAAACATAATAATTTTGCAGTCCTCTTTCAAAGGAATGAAGGATAGAAGAGGCAACGATAGGAACCGTGGTTTCAAAACCTATGCCAATGAAGACGACTTTTTTACCAGGGTTATCTTCAGCTATTTGGACAGCTTCCATCGGGGAGAATACCACTCTTACATCGGCTCCTTTTGCTTTCTCTAACTGAAGAGAAGAATGACTGCCCGGTACTTTAAGCATGTCACCGAAAGTCGCAATAATGAAGTTTGGAAGTTTTGAATAGGCAATCATCTGGTCAATATGGGTCTGATCGGTTACGCAAACTGGACAGCCAGGGCCGCTGACAAAATCAACATGGCCTTTTAGAGTTTGCCTTAACGAATAACGTGAAATGGCTGTTGTGTGTGTGCCGCAGACTTCCATAACTTTTATTTGGCCTGGGGTCAAAGATTTTATCTTACGCAGAAACTTTTTGACTAGGTCGGGATTTTCTAGGGCCGATTTCATTTAATCGTGGTCCTCCATTTCATCCATTTCTCGGAGCAGGGCAAGCGTTTTTTGAGCTTCTTCTTCATCTATAAATTGAAGAGCGTATCCTGCATGAACCATTACAAAATCGCCTGGTTTGGCTTCGGGAAGCATTTTAATATAAGCACGAAATTCATTTCCATTGATATCCACATAGGCATAGTCACCTTCGATGGATCTGATTTCACCCGGGAGAGCTAAACACATATCTATCCCTCTCTTTCTAAATCTGAAGTTTGTGATGCAAAACGGCTTGCGGCAATAACTGCTTGACCTAAAGAGACTCCACCGTCGTTGGAAGGTACCTGCCGGTGGTGGTAAGGGGTAAACTTATTTCGGTCCAGCAGCTCGCCCGTTAGTTTGAGGAGAAACTTGTTTTGAAATACTCCGCCGCTAAGTACAACTTTGGTAATATTTGTTTTTTCTGAAGCTTCTTTAACAGCAGAGACTATCATAGAGGCAATCGTGTGATGAAACTTAGCTGCAATTATCGGTTGCGGCACCTGGTGATTGATATCCTCGAGTAGGTTTTCGATTGTTTTTTGAGGAGATATTTTGCCGCTAAAAAGGTCATAAGGATATGGTGAAAAAGGAGTGCTGCGGTCAGCGACTTCCATTAATTCAATAGCTGCTTGACCTTCGTAAGTCGAGTGATGGCAGATGCCTAGTAAAGCTGAGACAGCATCAAAAAAGCGACCGCAGCTGCTTGTTAACGGCGAATTTATCCTTTTATTAATAATTTCGGTTACCAGGTCAATATCATGGTTGCTTTGTTCGGGAAGAAGGTCATAAATCCGGTGCCGACTATGAGAAGCATATTTGAGTAAATAGCTAAGTGCCATTCGCCATGGATTGAGTACTCCGGACTCCCCACCGGGAAGAGGAATGTATTCAAGCGAGCTTTCACGGGAGAAATCCAAATAGTTTCCGGAAAGTATTTCAAATCCCCAAATGTTTCCGTCAAGTCCATAACCGGTGCCGTCTAAAATAATTCCTAGTACCAATTCATCAAGAAAGTTATCTGCCATACAAGAAGCAAGATGGGCATGGTGATGCTGGATTTCATAAACGGTACTCTCTGGAGAAGATTCCCGGGCAATTTTTGAAGATAAGTAACTAGGGTGAAGATCACAGGCAGTAATCTTCGGGGTGATGTCGAGAAATCTTTTCATATCTTTAAAAGAGGTGAGAAAGTATTGGACAGTTTCATTGTTTTCGATATCACCAATGTGAGGGCCAATAAAAGCTTGCTTGTCCTTCAATAGGCAGTAAGTGTTTTTCATGTCACTTCCAAGCGCCAAAACGGGCTCTTTAGTGCTGCGCGGCCATAAAATGGGTTGGGGAGAAAAACCCCTCGAACGCCTTAAAAAATAGGGCGAGTCCTTATAAACACGAATTACTGAATCATCGCAGCGATTTTGAATATCCCTGTCATGCAGAAGATACGAGTCCACGATGCCGGAAAGCTCTTTTATGGCTAGTGCGTTATCTTTGATGAGAGGGAGTCCCTTTTTGTTCCCGCTAGTCATAACTAACGCTGGGATGTCATCGTGAAAAAGCATCTTATGAAGAGGAGTGTAAGGAAGCATGATCCCGATGGTCGAAAGTCCGGGGGCCAATGATTCTGTTACTTTGGAATGTTCCCGTACATCAAGAAGGACAATAGGAGAGGACGGACTTTTAAGAAGATCTTCTTCTTCAGCTGAGATATGCACAATCTTTTTTGCACTGTCGATATCTTTACACATGATGGCAAAAGGTTTTTTGGGCCGATTCTTACGTTCTCGAAGAGTTTTAACAGCCATAGGATTATTTGCATCACAGACAAGGTGAAATCCACCGAGCCCTTTTACCGCAAAAATTTTTCCGTCTTTGATTGATTCTTTAAAAACGTGGCGCCATTGGTGATGGACGGTTTCCCCATCAGAATGACGAAGGAACACGTTTGGACCGCAAACAGGACAGGCATTCGGTTGGGCGTGGAATCTTCTATCGGCAGGGTCTTGATATTCTTTTTGGCATTCACTGCACATGGGAAACGATTTCATTGTTGTATAGGTTCGATCGTAGGGAATGTCTTCTATGATGGTGTAGCGGGGACCGCAATTTGTGCAGTTGATAAATGGATATAAATAGCGGCGATCATCTGGATCAAGCAACTCAAAACTGCACTGATCACAAATAGATGCATCGGGAGAAACCAAAGCAGTTTTGGGATGATCACCACGGCTGGGAATGATAGAAAAAGATTCATAAAAAGCAGGTGATTTCGAAACATGCTCTATAGAATCAATCCTGGCAAGGGGAGGGGATTTCTCCTTAAGATCGCTTACGAACTGATCAATGAAGGGTAAGGGTCCTTCAATATCTATATACACCCCGGCGGAAGTGTTTTGCACGTAGCCTTTCAGACCAAGCTCACATGCTTGGTTGAAAACAAACGGACGAAAACCAACCCCTTGCACAAGGCCTAAAACTTTAATATAATATCGATTGACTTTCAATTTTGCTTGCTCGGCTTGAGACATAGTCGGCTCCTTTTGAAAAGTTATTCTTTTCTCCCGTCTATAAAATCGATGAAAAGCTCTTGGCCGCCATTGATTTGGACATCAGGAGATGAACAAAAAGGACAAACAAACTGGTAATTATCGGGGGCGAATGATTCATCGCATGATCGGCAGCTTGCTTGTAGAGAGACTTCTTCTATTTGCAAGACCGCATCAGAAAAGAGATCATGATTCGAGGATAGAGTCTCAAAAGCAGCTTGCATGGCATCCGGATAAGCCATTGTCATGATACCTACTTTAAGATGGATCTTGGTGATTTTCTTAATTTCGTTTTCATCAGCGGCTTGCTTGGCAATGTCCATTACACCTTCCATTAAAGAAAGCTCATGCATCAATAATCCTCCTTAGTGGCAAAACCTTGTAAACAGGTTGTTTGCGGGCAGTAATTGTCACCTTGCATTTTAAGAAAAAGGAAAATGACAAAAAATATCGGTATATTTAGAAGGAATATGATAGTGTGAAATGAATACTATTCTAGATGTCGCAAGATATGACTACAGTATAACATTATGTGTTAGTTAGTGACAAGCTGGCGAGATTGTGTTCTAGGACAGTAAATCTGTC
>SLNR01000097.1 GCA_007132905.1 Candidatus Sumerlaeota bacterium
AGGATGATTGCTCACTTAAGCACCAGGCATTCCCGCCTTGATCCTTTTCGTATTTTTCATTCGTGTTCCCTGACTAGTCTTCTTTCTTTAAGTCACCCTTCATAGAACATGAATTTGTTCCACACAAAAGACGGCGCTACTTATAATCACTGCCGCAGCGGCATTTTTGATGTGCTTTCTGCTTAATAGCGGCTGTCAATTTTTCTTCAGGCACAAAATAAAATGGGCAGTTCTTTGCCATTTTGAAGATCATTTCTGCAAGAAAAACCAATTACCCTTATAGCCTGCCTCTTCTTGACTCTTATTTCAAAACTGTTGATTTCGCCTGCCTTCCCTATAAACGGAAAAGTAGTTTTTGCTGTAACTTCATTCTTGCCTTTTGTAGAGAAACCAACTACCTATCTTCTCTGATCCCACTCCCTTTACAGCTGATCTGATAGAACTTCATTTTTCTTTTCCTTTTGGCCGCCTGTTTTCGTTTCGTTATTCTAAGGCTAACTTATTATGTTCTACCGTGTCTACGGGAAGAGGATAATCACCGTCAAAACAAGCCGAACAATGCTCATCTATATCTAGATTTGACGCCTTATACATCCCTTCCATACTCAAGTAATTTAAGCTGTCTGCACCAATAACTTTGCTGATTTCTTCTGGAGTGTGGCTGTGTCCAATTAACTCAGCACTTGTTTGCGTATCGATGCCAAAGTGACAGGGATACCTAACCGGCGGAGAGGTGATTCGCATATGGACTTCACGGGCCCCTGCTTCACGGAGCATCCGCACTATTTTTCCGCTCGTTGTCCCCCGGACAATGCTGTCATCAATGACCACTACTTTTTTTCCGGCCAGCACTTTGCGAATAGGGTTTAGTTTAATCTTTATCGATGATTCCCGCATAGCTTGATTCGGCTGAATAAAAGTACGCCCAATGTAGCGGTTTTTAATCAGTCCTTCTGAATAAGTCATCCCTGCTTCATGAGCATATCCCATGGCAGCGGAAATGCCTGAATCCGGCACCGGAACGATCAAATCCGCTTCCACAGGATGCTCCCTGGCCAGTTGGGCGCCGAAACGCCGGCGAACCAGATGCACATTGCTGCTATCGATATCGCTATCCGGGCGGGCGAAATAGATAAATTCGAACACACATAAAGCTTTTTCCCCTTGTTTACAAGCTTTCCGGCGGCTAAGTCCCCGAGCGTCGATCCTGACAATCTCCCCCGGCTGAACATCGTCCACAAATTCTGCGCCCACGGCATCCAACCCGCATGTTTCAGAGGCTAGGACATAACCCCCCTCTGGAAGCTTACCAATAGACAAAGGGCGAAATCCGTTGGGATCACGTACCCCAAAAAGTTTATCCCCGGTCGTGATTACCAAAGAATAGGATCCTTTGATTCGGTCCATGCAGCCCTCAATGGCTTTTTCCACATCTCCTTTATCAAGCTGGGCAATAAGACTGGCTATCACTTCACTGTCAATGCTAGTCTGAAAAAGGTGACCCTTTTGTTCTAATTCTTCTCTGATATTCATAGCATTGAGTAGATTTCCGTTATGAGACAAAGCTAAATATCCCTGACGGTACCGAACCAATAAAGGCTGAGCGTTCGCTAACAAACTCGATCCCGTCGTGGAATAACGCACATGTCCGGAGGCAATATGCCCTTTCAGCGAAGCTAGTCTCTCTTTGGAAAATACTTGGGTAACCAGTCCCATATCTTTATGTATATGGACAGTATTTCCTTCAGATACAGCTATTCCCGCGCTTTCCTGCCCCCGATGCTGAAGTGCCAACAACCCCGAAAAAGCAATTTCTGCCGCATTTTGCCTGGGAGCGAAAGTCCCAAACACACCGCACTCTTCCTCTTGTTTGTCACAAAAAAGGCTCTTTATGCCATTTTGCATCCGATCGCCTCCTGCCAGATCGATTTCAAGGTGCTGGTTTTTTCATCCACCAGTGTCTGCTGCTCTACAGATATAATCAGTTGATCAGCAACAACCTCCCCAATCGTTTGCATAGGCACTTTATGCCGAGCAGCTATTTGATGAAGTTGATCCATTTGATTCGGATCAATCGATATGAGTATTCGTGCCTGACTCTCACCGAAAATAAGAGCATCCGCCCTCATAATTTCTTTCAGATCAATTCTGGCCCCTGAGGCGCCTTTTTTCCCGGCAAAAGAGCTCTCGGCTAGAGCGACCGCCAGGCCGCCGTCGCTTAAATCATGTGCCGAATGAATCAGCTGAGCATCGATTAATTCCAAACAGCACTCAATAACCCTGCTTTCTGCTTCCAAATCAAGTTGGGGCGGCTTTCCTAATGCCTTGTTCATCATCAGATTTACATATTCACTTCCGCCTAATTCATCCTGTGTTTTTCCTAAAAGTACAATACTGTCTCCCTTTTCTTTCCAACCTATCGTACACCGCTTGTTTATATCTTCCAATACCCCGACCATGCCAACCACAGGGGTGGGATATATTGCTTCCTTTTCGGTCTCGTTATAAAAGCTTACATTTCCGCTAATCACTGGGGTATTGAGGACACGACAGGCATCGCTCATGCCCTTAATACTCTCGGTAAATTGATAAAAAATTTCCGGATTTTCCGGGCTGCCGAAATTCAAACAATCTGTTACCGCCAAAGGTCTAGCCCCGGTAACCGCTGTGTTGCGAGCCGCTTCAGCTACTGCCAAAGCCCCGCCTCTATAAGGATCTAGATAACAGTAACGCTCGTTGCAGTCTGTGGTGAGAGCTACTGCCCTTGTAGTCCCTTTGATGCGTACCAAAGCAGCATCTCCTCCCGGATGAATGGCGGTATTAGTCAAAATAGTATGATCATATTGTCGGTATACCCATTCTTTACTGGCAATATTGAAAGAGCTGAGCAGCTTTTTGAGTGTTCCATTCCAATCGTTCGGCAAAGGCAATAAGTTTGGATCCCACGATTCGGTTTCCTCTAAATAAGCCGGACGCCTTTTTTCTGGATGATAAGCAGGAACTGAATCGGTGAGCGCGCCTACCGGCACTTCTCCCACTACTTTCTTTTTATCTAATACACGCAGCACTCCATCATCGGTAACCTTACCAATCACTACGGCAGCCAATCCATAGCGCTCAAAGACTTCTTTGACATGACCCTCGAAACCGCGCTGCACAATAATAAGCATACGCTCTTGGGATTCGGATAACATTACTTCATAAGGAGTCATTCCTTCTTCCCTCCGGGGCACTTTAGATGTATCAATCTCAATACCCCCTCCACCCCTTGAAGCGGTTTCGCTAGCTGAAGATGTCAGCCCGGCCGCACCTAGGTCCTGAATGCCTACCACAAAATCCTTTTCCATCAGCTCTAGGCAGGCCTCCATGAGCAGCTTTTCCATAAACGGATCTCCCACCTGAACAGCGGGCCGCTTTTCTTCTGATGCTTCACTAAGTTCTTCTGAAGCGAAGGTAGCACCGTGGATGCCGTCTCGCCCGGTTCGAGCCCCCACGACCATCACCGGGTTGTCAGTTCCGGAAGCCACACCACGAACAACATCTTTGTGTCGAACCAACCCGGCACACATAGCATTCACCAGGGGATTTCCTGCATAAGACGGAGAAAAATGTACTTCTCCTCCTACGGTCGGGATACCGACGCAGTTGCCATAACCCCCTATGCCGGCCACGACTCCTTCAAATAGGCGTCGCTGATGACTCTTTTCCAAAGATCCAAACCGCAACGAATTCAATAAAGCAATGGGGCGAGCTCCCATAGTGAAGACATCGCGAATGATACCCCCCACCCCCGTGGCCGCTCCTTGATATGGTTCGATGGCCGATGGGTGGTTATGGCTTTCGATCTTCATGGCTAAGGCCCAGCCGTCACCGACATCCACAATGCCCGCGTTTTCACCCGGACCTTGCAGCACCTGCTCCCCTTTTGTGGGGAAATTCTTCAATACGGCTCGAGAATGTTTATATCCGCAGTGTTCAGACCACATAACACCGAATAATCCTAGTTCCAAATCATTAGGCTCTCGCGCCAATATCTCTACAATCTTTTCATATTCTGACTTGCGCAGTCCAACATCAAAAAAGTGGGGTTTATGAGCCAATGGGTTCACGTCCTTTCCAACCGTTCAACATCGAGGAAAACAATGTCTTGCCATCTACAGATCCGATAAGTATTTCCGAAGACCGCTCCGGATGAGGCATCAATCCCATCACATTCCCCTGTCGATTGCATATTCCAGCAATGTTTTCCAAAGCGCCATTGGGATTGTCACCAGTCGAAATTTTTCCATCAGATGAACAATACCGAAGCACAATTTGATTGTTTTTTTTCATATCCAGCAAAATCTCTTCGTCCACATAATAGTTACCTTCGCCGTGGGCAATGTCCATCTTGAGAATCTGCCCTTTTTTGTAAAGGTTGGTAAACGGCAGGGAATGGTTTTCCACCTTTACGTTTACCCAGACATTGCGAAACTGAAGGCTGTCATTTTTACGCATCGCCCCCGGCAGAAAACCGGCTTCCAGCAAAATCTGGAAACCATTGCATATACCTAATACAAGCTTTCCATCCGCCGCCATTTTCTCAATACCTCTCATGACCGGTGAAAATCTGGCAATGGCTCCTGTTCGAAGATAATCTCCGTAGGAAAACCCGGCGGGCAATATCGCACAATCAAATTCATCCAAATTTTCCCGTTCATGCCAGACTCTTTCCACAGGCTGCTGAAGGGTCCGACTTAAGACATCATAAGCGTCATAATCACCATTCGTTCCGGGAAAGACAATCACAGCAAATTTCATGATTCTCCCTCCATTATCTCAAATCGGTATTCTTCAATCACCGGATTGGCTAAAAGCTTTTCACACATATCTTGGATCTGTTCTTCTACCGAGTTTTCATCTGTGTCGAGTAAAAGCTCTAAATACTTTCCAACACGGACATCCTTTACACCCTTATATCCCATTGATGAAAGACCACTTTGGACTGCGCTGCCCTGAGGATCCAATATTCCCTGTTTTAGGGTCACATATACCTTGGCTTTTATCATTTATTGCTCCCCTCCATACGCGAGAGCACTTCTTCATAGACTTCTTCCACTTGCCCCAAATCGCGGCGAAACCTGTCCTTATCCATCTTTTTCTTGCTTTCCATATCCCAAAAGCGACAGGTATCCGGAGAAATTTCATCGCCTAAAAGTACTTTCCCGTGATAGAGACCAAATTCTAATTTGAAGTCAACGAGCTGAATCTTTCTTTCTTTTAAAAATCGGGTTAGTATCTCGTTCACTGCCAAAGCGTTTTCTTCCATCTCTTTTACCGTATCGTCGTCTGCCATTTTTCTGGCTCGAATATGGTAATGATTAATCATGGGATCTCCTAGATCATCATCTTTATAATAGAATTCCACTATAGGAAGGGACATGGACGTTCCCTCCTCTAAGCCCAATCTTTTGGCTAAACTTCCGGCTGCAGTGTTTCTTACCACCACTTCAACCGGCACGATCGATAGCTTTCTAGCCAGCATATCCCTATCATTAAGAGTGGCTAGATAATGGGTCTGAATCCCCTCTTTTTCCAGCAGCTGAAAGAAAAGAGCGGATATCTTAAGATTCATTATCCCTTTCTTTTGAATCGTTCCTTTCTTTTTCCCGTCGAATGCTGTCGCTGCGTCTTTAAAGCGGATCACGACCTGATCGGCATCATCAGTTGTAAAAATCTCTTTGGCCTTCCCTTCATAAAGCTTTGATAGAATTTCCATAATGTTGCCCCCTCATCGTTTTTATGAAATTTACCCTTTCGGTAAATGTCATCTGGAATTTCTTTGCCCTCTTCTTTTCTTTTTTTCTTCTCTAACGAAAACGGTTCTTAACAAGACTGTAAAATATGCAAGTATCTAGAATCATCTTGCCGGTTTATTATGTTTATGCTGTTCTACCTTCATTGCCATCATTTCGCTAAAAAAGCTTCCAACTATATTTATTTCTTATACAAAAAAGCAGCTGCGTGCCGAATCTATTTCTCGCTCATATATGGCCGCATCAATCCAACCACACTTCGCGGAAACAATCTCGGCTTCCAGCCGCTTTCCGTGCTTTTTGCATCAACCATTGTTATGTTCCCTTTTCCTGTACAATAAGTAGACATATCCTTCCCCCCGCAAATCAAGCCTGCCAATTACATTGCCATATCAAAGCTATGGAGAAGTTCTACAACATCTTTTTAGGTAGCTGAGCATAATTAAGTCCCATCCGTCTAGCAGGAAAAAACAGTGCATTGTTCGGATATTTCTAATTTATAAGTCATAATAGCACTCGCATAGTTCTTTTGTCAAGCGTTTCACGAACATACATTTCTATTCTATTATATTTGTTCGTTTATCTAATCCGCCTGTTTACTCGTTGTAATGTATTGTTATTAGCTTAAACACAGCATACTAGCAAAAAAACATCTGCCAGTATCTAACAGTTCAACCTGAATCTAAAAAGGAACATATTGCCAGTCCTTTTTGTTAAATAGTGCGTCTGTTTGATATAAAATTTCTCTCTAATGAAAGGGAATTTTCATCATTTTCTCAAGTAAAATTAGCTGCATCTTATTAATACGATGCAGCGCTCCTAGTCATTATAAGCGAACTGCTGTGGACCTATTTATGATTTGGCGGGCCTTGGATAACTCCGCTCGCTGTCGGATTCCGTTTTTCGAAGACGACATCACTACTGCCGATACAGTCAATGCCACCGGGCTTGCGCAGTCTGCGCCACTATAGATGCTATTTTACCTATATTAGCCGGCAAAGATACGCCCTTACCTTCAATAGCCGCCGGACCATGTCGCCGCCCTGCCGGCCGCTTAGGTCTTTCTTTCAATAGCTGTATTGGCCGGTCCAGCATCTCTTCAAAGCACTCTGCGCTAACCTGCCGGTCAAAAATTCTGACTAGCCAAATCCGGGCGTAGTCCATGATGTCTCAGGTTTTATTGATGAAACGATCTTTTCGGTGCTGTCCCTATCCTCTGTGATCCACCCGCAAAGTCTACCCTTTGAGATCTCTTCGATATCTCCATGGGTTTGGCCACCCGGGAAACAGCCTTGCCCGCAGCCAAACAAGCAGGGTCGAGTTATTTTTTTCCCGGTACACATAACCTTTTTTGCCACTTCTTTCAACTTAAAAAACCCGTCGGGATTACCCTCTCAGGATTTAGCCGGCAGGTTTACCATTGTTTCAATTATACACTTGTTAGTGCGGACAAACTTAAATAATGCTACACATTTTGAGTCTTATCACAAATCTGTGAAAACCTATCTAAAAACGCATCCACAATGACTGGATCAAACTGTGTTCCCGAGCAATGCATAATCTCTTGCTTTGCTTCTTCCGGACTAAACTTATCACGATAGGGTCTTTCGGAGATCATGGCAGAAAAAGTATCGGCCACGCTAATAATCCTTGCATGAAGCGGCATCTTTTCACCAACTATACCATAAGGATAGCCTTTCCCGTCGAATCGTTCATGATGGGCCAAAATTGTCATAGCAACACTTTCTAATTCTAAAATGGGCGCAAGAATCTTATAACCGCTTTCACAGTGCCTTTTTACGATTTCATATTCTTCCTCCGTAAGAATATCAGGCTTATCAAGAATCTTCTCAGAAACCCCTATTTTTCCAATGTCATGCAATTTTGCTGCTGTGAATAACTCGTTCCTACTGTCATCGCTAAGGCACATTTCTTTTCCGATCTCTTCACAAATCAGTGCAACTTGATCAGCATGGATTCTTTCCCGTTGATTCTTCTCCCTTAGTGCCTGCATGATCATTTCCACCGTCCCGATGGAACCGCGTTTTAACATAATTTTGTTCTTATACAGCATTTTCTCAGCCTCTCTAAAAACATCCCCAATCCGTTGATGAGGGCCTTTCTTCACAGCAAATCCCATGGAAACTGACAGGGGTTTTCCCGACACAAAAATCTTCTCAGTGACTTTTTCTTTGATTCTTTTTATGAAAACACTAGCTTGCATTTCCTCCTCTCCGGTCAGAAGACAAGTGAACTCGTCCCCTCCCGTCCTGGCAATAAGACAATCTTCAGTGCAGCAGGTCTCCTTCAGCAAATTTGCTACTTTTTGAATTGCCTTATCGCCCTCTTTTTGTCCATGCACATGATTAATCACCTTCAGGTCATCTATATCAACAAGGATTAGGGTGAGTGGATAGTTGCCTTCATCATCCCGTCTCGCCAACTCTTCATCGAAATGCCGCCGGTTGAACAATCCTGTAAGAGAATCATGATCGCTTCGAAACTGTAATTCCTTTTCGGTAAGTTTCTTTTCAGTGATATCTGTTACAATTGTTGCAAAGACCCCTTCATAGGGCTGGTATGCAAGAACTTGGTAATATCTGCCCAGGGCGCCTGAATACTCTTCAAACTCAATAGCCTCCCCACTCAAAGCAACTCGTCCAAATCGTTCGATCCAATGGGTTTCGATGTCAGGCAGTACCTCCTTGCACGTTTTCCCCAATATCTTTGCACTTTCTAGTCCCGTAAGTCTTTCAAAGCTTGGGTTAACCATAAGAAAACGATAATCTTCAGGAACACCGCTTTCATCCAATATGATTTCGTGTACGGCCACCTTGTTCCATATTTTCAATCAATTGCTTCAGGTTATGCTCGCTTTCAGCCAAGTCTCTTTCTGCTGCCATCCTTTCTGTCACATCATTGTAGGTAGCTACAAGATATCCGCTTGGTAGAGTAAATGCCCTGCATTCATACCATTTCAGCTGTCGATCGTGGCTTTTTATATTGGTGAGGGTATAGTTATCTTTACCTGTTTCCCATACCTCCTTCAAGCTGTCGATCAAACCTGAACGATCAAAGTTTTCATTGAGATCGTGCATCGTTTTACCAATTGCATCTTTTTTTAAAATATTATGAAACTTCAACCCCATCTTATTTATATCTTTAATTACATAGTCTTTGGCTGTTTGTCCTAGACCGGTAACTTCTAAAACGGTTGCTCCACTTCCCATATTTTCAAACAATGATTCAAACTGCTCCTTTTCCTCCTTGCTTTCACGTTCGCTTTCTTTTAATGCTATCGCCAACCCCATGACCTTAGTGAAGGTATTAACAATACTTTGATTCCTGTAAGGTACCCCGTCCGGCATGCTAAACAGAAAATAGCCAACAATCCTGTCTCCTGCGTCTACCTTCGCTACAACCGTCTCTCCAAGCCCGATCTTCACTTCAATTGCTTCAAGGGTTTTCTTTAATTCTTGCGCCTCTGTAACTTCCGATAGCTTATTAAACTCTCTAGTCAATGCATCACCAAAGGGCATCCTAGTCACAGGGCTCTCTTCCCATGTTTTTCCGATAATCCGCTCTGCCCAGAGGTCTTCAGCGTTTTTTTTACTCACTGTCTCAGTCGAAAGTGCCGCGGTCCGTGATTTTAGCCCAGCTTCATCCAGAAGATTGAAAACAGCAAACTTCGCATCAGCTACTTCTCTCAGGGTATCTACAATATTTTGATAATTGATATCCTCGCTATTGTCTGAGATAACCATTTCAAGAGAAGCAATGATCCTGGTGAGCTTATCTAGATGATGCTTTAACTCAGAGGTGTCGATATACAGTGCGAAGAACCTTCCCTCACTCAATTTAATAACCTTTAACTGGATCCAACCATTCCACGAACGACTGAAAAATGACAACTCATCTTGAGCTTTATCTCCATAAGCAACTTCCCCGATAAACTCCGCCCGCTCAAAAGGATCTCCTTTAAGGTATGGATATATTTCAAGGAATCTATTCCCAATCAAGGCATCTCTTTTTATTTTGGATTTCTCTTCAAATGCTTTGTTTACGTTCAAATATATATAGTCGCTAGATTCTCCTTCTGAACCTGGCAGACTCTTTCCGATAATCATGGGGATAGGCAGATCATCAAGAACAAGTTGAGAACCATCAAATACTTTAGCAGCTAGCCGCAAGTTCATCACCTCTAAAAAGTGTTTTTAGAATAAATTAGCGAATGTCTATGAAATTCCTTTTTGGCTCATTGTAAAATCAAATTGAACTAATAGAAAATCCATAGTGACCTTTTCTGTTGTAAAATAATTTTGCGACAAAAATTTTATGCAGAAAGGTGATCACCATGAATAATACACAGTTTACACCAAATTCGCGAAAAAATAAACACCTGGCTTTTACTGAGCGGGTAAAAATTGAGCTGATGTTGAAGGACGGCAAGACAGCCTATGCTATCTCCAAGGTCCTGGAACGCCCTATCAACACGATTTTAAACGAGATCAGGCGTGGCACAGTCGCTCAGATAAAAGTCGGCAAAACGATTAGGATTTACCTTGCTGATGCTGGACAAGCAAGATATGTAGAAAATCGCAGGGTTTGCTGCAAGCAATTTCAAGTACTGGAATGTGATGATTTCGACAGGCACATAGAAACGGCCATGCTTGAAAATTCCTGGTCGGTGGACGCCACCGTAGGCAGAGCCCACGAAGCAGCGACCTTCAGCAAAACCCTCTGCACCAAGACCATCAACAATTACATCGATCTTGGCCTCATCCGGATCAAGAGCTTCCACCTGCCCCTCAAACTCCAGCTAAAGCCAAGGGAAGTGTCACTCGGAAGAACAAGAAGATCCTGGGCGATAGCTATCAGCAACCGCCCAGATCATATCAATGATCGCGAGAAATTAGGCCACTGGGAGATTGACACCGTTATCGGTTTCAAATCCAAGAAGGATGAAGCCCTGCTGACCCTTGTGGAGCGAAAGACCCGAAACACGCTGGTACGGAAAATATCCAGCAAAAAGGTGGAAGCTGTGATGGCTGAATTGGAGCGCTTAGAAGAAGATTTCGGCAGTGGATTCCCCCGAGTCTTCAAGACCATTATCTGATTATGTTTGGAACTACCTTAATTATTCTGTAGATCTGGCTTTCTGCTTATGCTAATCTAAAAGTGTACCATGTCCGTGGTGTGGTCAGATTATTATTAGTGTTAAATAGTAAAGTTTACACTTATTTTCTGATGATATGGAAGGTGACCAATAAACTGAATCCCTTGGTTGGTTCAGGGTGCGGGGATAATAATATCTTCAGATTGAAGCTTGTGTGCGTGTAGTGTGCGAAGAGAGCTATACTGGATGGAATTAGACACAACGGAATGCAAGTACAAGGTTCAGCAAAGCCTTACAGAATAAAGGTTAGAGCAACCCAACGCAACTGAACAGAACCAGATGATATGACCCTATTTCTGAATCGCAATCAGCAGGTTGCGGGTTCGAATCCCATCACCGGCTCCA
>SLNR01000058.1 GCA_007132905.1 Candidatus Sumerlaeota bacterium
GTTTTTTTTGGTTTGCTCTGCAAGTACATAATCTAACAGATGGAAGTCCTGAACACACCCTGATAGTGGAGTGTAAAGCTTGAGACAAGGGTGTTCTTGGCGACAAGGAATCTAAAGGAAGGCGGTGGCAAATCTCCGGCTGGCGAACAGAAATCACATAAAAGCCCGAACGGGTCTGGACCCAAAGATTTTGTTTGATGACACTTTGGACAACGCTGTCCAGCCGGCCGGGATCGTTTCACGCCTACTTCCGGAGCCTTTAAAGTGGGGTTCCAGGATCAGAAGTCTTCTGCACTTGCTTATCTGGTGCATGGCGTTTAGCTCACCCACTAGGCGGCAGGAAAGGCTGTCAAGCCAAGCTCTCCTGCCATCTGAAGGCAGATTCTACTACAGCCACTTCGGTCTCATTTAGGAACGTTTCAATGCTTTCCATTGCATGCCGCTTGGGGAATCGTCAATCCGGGTAGTTCTTGATGGATTTTCCCGCACCCGACGCATTTCAGGCATCTGATTCTATAGAACTTCTTGAGCCTTGTGATTGTTGGGTCAATGACCTTTCGGTTGCAGCTTTAATGACGCGGTATTGTTCAACTGACGGCAGGGACAGGAAAATGACTTCAAAAACCTAGAAAAAAACCGGTTTCAGGGTTTTCAATCAGCATATATTCTGCTAGATTGGCCATAGGAGTTGTGAGAGGCGTCCCTGAGACTTACTGTCGGAAGCAGTCTAGCAAACAGGGCCGTCATTCCTTTCTTAAGAGTTACTATGGTCATTACATCCGGCAATTCTCGGACAGGCAAGTCCTTTAGGAATCGGTCATTTAGAGGTGGCTAAAACATCTATAATTCAGGATCAAATAAGAACGTGGTGTTTCACTTCAGTTTGATTAAGGAGATTTGCTAAAGCTAATTTTTCCCTTTCAAAGTTACTAAACAGTGCCAAGCATCTCATTTTAATTCATTTAGCAAATAGAAGTAAATAGGCTAGTGTTTTAGCAAAAAACATGGTTTTTTCTGAGCAATTTATTCGTTCGCCTGTGAAGTATTGAAAATGCTGGGTTTGGCAATACTGAAGAAGGCTAAAAAGCTTAAGTATTATGGCCTATGGTTTAAGATACATAAAATTAGCATTATTTTTATACCATATGTATTTCATTATTAGTTTTAACAAGACGGCAGGGGATTTTTTTCGGGTTCAAAAGATAGACAGCGAAAGAAAATGATGCAAGGGAAGAACAGATTTATCACATTAAAAACAACAGTGGTGGCAGCCTATGCAAAATAAAGAGGAGTCTTTTAAAAAAGGATGGTAATGATGCGAAAGGGATCGAATGATCTGAATGGTTCTATGCTTTGGTAAGGTTATTTAATGGAATCTGTTGGGTTATAATTACCACAACAATTATGAAGTAGTAAGCCGTGTTTATTCAGTTTAAAGTTTATCCGGCTAGGTGGTAAAAGCCACCAGTCCTGTTTAGATTGCGCAATGTTTTAATGTAAATCATGTGAATTCCGGTTGTCATTACTTTTTTACAATGGAGGTCTATATCTAGTGGCCGTTTCTGATGGTGTGGACTATCTTGATATGGAAATAGATCAAGTGGTTATCAAGGAGCAAAGGATTTTTGTCACCGATAGATCATAGGCATCGGCGCTGAAAAAGAGAACAACTGAAGAAATCGATTTTTACTATTCGAATGTAATAAACTAGAGGATGTGGAGTCTGTTTATGGAAGGATAAAGCAATCTGGTCTTTATGAGGGGTTTTAAAGTGGGAGGATTAGCCTTTTTAGAGGCTATACTGATAAGAATAGAAACTGCAACAACATTTTTTGTGAGTCATCAAGAAAAGAGATAGGAGAGCTATTGCTGTGGCAAACCAAAAGAAAGCACCCCAAGTTCTTAGGAATTGGTTTCTAATTCATTTTACAGTCGATATGATATTTGCTTTGCCGTTATTTTTCTTACCGGATTTTTTTCTAAAAAGTCTGGGTTGGAAGATAGTTGATCCTGTCGCCGCAAGGCTGGTGGCTGCGGCTTTATTTGGAATTGGAATTTCTTCCTTGCTCAGCTATCATTCGGTTCTGAGCACTTATAGGGCAATGCTAAACTTAAAAATTATTTGGTCTTTCGGCGCTATCGCCGGAATCATTATCTCTCTGATAGAAGGAGACCAGGGGAGCCCTCCCGCTCTATATCTGTTATTGATCATTTTCGCTGCTTTTAATTTTTTGTGGATATACTGGAAGATAATAATTTCTCAACGTGAGTGATTAAAAACTAAATTACTGGGATGGCAACCCTTGCTTGGAGATATGAAGGGCATATAAAGAATGTTTTATCTTATGATCTGTTTAAAAGACACAAGGTTAAATGAAAAGCCTAGTGTCTTTTTAATACGTCTTAAGAGGGTAAAAAAACTTTGCCGATATTATGAAAGACAAAAAATATTTTCTAAGGTCGGTTGTATGACGGCGAAGAGGAGTTTCCCATATTAGTTAAGCATTGAAAAGCATGCGTTGCAAGTATTAGGCGGTGCAATAAAATCAGACTTTTCCCTCAGGAATGTGTCTGGGATTTTTGACAAAAAATGATCAAAAAAGTGATTCCCAAAAAAAAGAAAAGACACTAAAGCTAAATCACCGCGCAAAGACTCTTGTCAAAAGGGGGAAACCAAAAATCCCTTTAATAGCAATCCTTCGTCTAGCATAGCAGGTGATTTATCTGTGACGATTTTGCAAAGATAGCTTTGAAACTATTCAATCATTGTCATGTCTAGGACTTCAATGGTTGAAGAATCAAAACGGATGAGTCCTTCCTTTTTCAATTTTTGCAATTCTCTCGATAAAGAAGTCCTTCTAATGCCCATGCGGCCGGCTAATGCTTTTTTGGTGGAATGAAGTTTGATTTCCACAGAGTTTTGTGTTTTGTATTCACTTTTAAGATAAGTGATGATTTTTTCACGAACCGACCGGTTTACATATTGGCTGATTCTGTTGCTTAAAATGATGGTGGTATCGGAGATGACTTCTAAAAATGCTGCCAAGAACTTTTCGTTTTCTGTCAGCAAAGCAAACAGAATATCTTTTTCTATGTTTAGAACATCAGTATCGCTTTTTGCAATAACAGTCATCGGGAAAATGGGTTTTTTTGAGAAGATGAGATTACCTCCAATTATGTCGTTGGAGTGAAAAACTGTCACCGGCAGCGTATTTCCTGATTCGTCAACTCGTTCGACCGCAGTGCTCCCCGTAAGAACAATCTCAAGTTTTGTGCATCTTTCCCCATCAAAATGGATCACTTGCCCTTTGGGATGGTTGCTGACAAAGATCTCTCTATTCTTCAATAAAGAAAGGATTCTTCTAAGAGGAATTGTTTTCAAAATGGAGCTTTGGTGGGTTTTTATTATGTTCTTATCAGTCACAAAAATTCTCCTTTGTGTTACCAAGGTAACTGGACCCGTGGGTTATTTCGTCTATAATACCATAATAGTGGGGAAATTTAAAAGACAAATGGTATCTAGGAGGGTTTTTATGGATCTATTCATGATTGTATTTTGGATCGTAGGTTCATTACTGATGATTTTCTCCGTTATAAAAAGCAAGCAAAACACGGTGGAGTCAATGAAGAAATCAAAGAAAATGATGGGAAACATGATTGGCGATATTATTGCCATCATTATGTTGATCGGACTGATTCTAACATTGGTTCCTGTGACTTTGATTCAAGATTATCTAGGAGCTTCAAGCGTTTTTTTGTCGACAATAGCAGCATCTTTAGTGGGAAGTGTAACATTGATTCCGGCCTTTGTAGCTTTTCCGCTGGTAGGCTCCTTTGTTGATTCTGGAGCAAGTATTGTGCCGGCTGCTGCGTTTTTGACTACTTTGACCATGGTTGGGGTGGCCACCTTTCCTCTGGAGAAAAAGGAATTTGGTCTGAAATTTGCTATATATAGAAATGGAATGAGCTTTGTTGCAGCTGTAATCATTGCTTTGGGTATGGGGGTGATACTGTCTTGGTTGTAGAAAAATTGAGAAACAATCGCTTGTCTGTTACCGTTTTTTTAATTTACACAGGAGTGTTTTTGCTTGCGCCTGCTAAAGGACTGCAATCAATAAATAACAGTTTTTACTATCTCCTTGAAATGGTGCAAGTTTTGCCGGTGGTTTTTATTTTAACCACGGTAATTGATGCCTGGATTCCAAAAGAAACGATTCTTCGAAAATTCGGAAAAAATTCCGGCTTTGGTGGAAATATTTTAGCACTGGCTTTGGGAAGTATGTCAGCAGGCCCCATCTATGCGGCGTTTCCCATCAGTAAAATGTTGCTTGAAAAAGGAGCGAGCGTATCAAATGTTGTTATTATTATAAGTGCCTGGGCTGTTGTGAAAGTTCCCATGTTGGTTTTAGAAGTTAATTTTTTGAGTTTTGATTTTATGGTTGTGAGGTGGATCTTGACGGTTTTTGGGATTTTTATCATGGCAAGCCTGACAGCCAAAATGGTCAAGCATAGTGACTTGCCGGGAACAAAAGCCCAAGTGGATCAGACAGTCATAATCAAAGATGATTACTGCACGGGGTGCGGGGTTTGTGCTGCTGTATCACCTATATACTTTGCCATGTCGGCTCAAAAAGCTTATGTGAAAGAACAGGTGGAGGATTTTGGTTCGACAGAATTTAAGAAGGTGCAGACAGCAGAGAAAAAGTGTCCGGCCAATGCAATTTTAGTAAAGAAGTGAAGTAAAACGAGTATGGAAGAAGACGAAAGAGTTGATATAGAACAAAGAAAAGGATTTGCCGACTGTTAAAGAACAAAAAAGGAATATTGTAAGGAGAGGGTTGAGATCGAAAATGAGGGTTTTTAGCATGAAGGCGGGGATTATAAGATGCCAGCAGATAGAAGATATGTGTCCGGGGACTGAAGATTTCAAGGCTGTTCAAGAGAAAATTTGCTTTTGAAGAAGTAAAAAAGGATATTAGCATTGTTGGTTTTGTTTCCTATGGAGGAGGTGTCCTGGGAAAAAACATTTCCAGAGCGAAATATATGGTTAAAAGAGGTGCTGACACTATAGTGCTAGCTTCTTGTATTACAAGAAGAAGCCCAGGGGATATAAGTACCCGCATAGTGAGGAAATCAAAGAGATTGTTAAAAAAGGTGTTGGGAATAAGACAACCATTATTGACTACACTCACTGAAAAAGACTTTGCAGCAAAAGAGAAGTAAAAAATTAGCCGCTAATGATTCATGAAGGTGAACATAAAGAATGCGCAGGTGTTTGAGTAAGAGAAAATCCTATACAAAGACAACAGAAAGGCGAGTCATTAATATTCTAAAAAAGCCTTTCTGTTGTCTTTTGGCAGATGTTCTGTATTTTATGAATTGCAAGGTTTGCAAAGGAACATTCTATTTTAGAAGAGCAGACATGGACGGATGACGAAAAGGGTTTAAGTACTTGCCTGCACATCAAAATCGGGTTTTTCTTCTTCGGGAACGTGGCGGGGGTCTGTGACCAAAAATTTTAAAAGAGCAAAGCTTATTAGTGAATTGATGCCTACAAAATAGAATAAGATGGTATAACTAAACCATTGCGCAATGGCTCCTGCCAAAAGAGGTGAAATCAAAGCTCCCACAGCTGATATGCCGTTGGCAATACCAATATAAGAAGAACGGTGTTGGGGTCTGCCAAACTCCATGAGAATGTTTAAAGAGGGGAGCATGAAACCCGAATTCGATAAGCCGGAAATGCCGACAATAACAATGAATCCGGCGAGGGTGGTGATAGACGGAACGACAAAAGAAACGATCCCTATTAGAAGGCAGACAGCTTCCAAAGGTGCTTTCCAGCCTCTCCCTTGGGAATAGTACCCCCAGATTAGGTTTCCGACTGTTTGGGTAAGCAGTAGAGCAAAGGTGAAAAGTCCTGCTGTGGCGGCTGCTTCTTGAGGAGATAACTCAAGAGCAGCGGTGGCCGCCAGAATGTAAAAAGGCACCCCTTGCCTGCTTACATTGGCATAAGAGCGGACAATGCAGTACATTTTATAGTTTTTATCCTTTGAAAGATATAGAGGAATGCTGCTGAGTTTTTCTTTTATAGTGACTTTGGGATTAACAACCAGCGAAGGAACTTCCTTGGTCCTCGCGATCACAAAAAGATCAATGGACATGACCAAAAATGCGAGAAAAAAGCTCAAAGCATAACCGGTGGGGTAAAGGTATATTTCAATAATCCTGCCGGCAAGAATACCTGCCAGGGCTGTCGCACAGGCGGCTAGAAAGTTTCTTATGGCAAAATAAGAACCTCTGTTTTTGACCGGTATCACCTTGGACATAAGATCGGTCCACACGAGAAGATATAATCCCATACAGGAAGAAGCTACCACATATAAAGATATGAAAACAGGGAAGGCGATATCCCTTGAAAGGAGAAGCACGGCCATGGCAATAAAGAACCACGGGATCCTGGATAAGATGCCAAACCATAGCAAGGGTTTCTTTTTCACAGCCAAATGTTCGACAAGGGCACTTCCAAAAAGCTGAGACCCTTGAGTGAAGGCAAATCCAACCGAGGTCGTTAAGCCGACTAAAAAATCTGAGCCGGTAAGGGCATGGACAAAGTTGGGTAGGATCGTCTGCCTCCAGAAAAAACCTAATCCGGCAAAGTGAAGCACCCCGTGGATAAAACCAACATTCCGATTATAGGGATAATTTTGTTCAACCGCTTCATCATACTCTTTTTTGTTTTGAGGCTTTTGATCTAAGGGTCCGAGGGGAATATTCTTGTCAGCCAAAGCAACTGCCTCCTATCCTTTTGAGTAGTTTGGATCTGATTAAAATCGATTGTTTTGCATTTGAATTCTTTCTCGGTAGGACGATCATTTCTTCCCTTTTCTTCTATAATTTTCTTCTATAGTGAAATTGATTTTCCTTGAATCTTTCTCTAAATCAGGGCATGTTTATTAAGGAATAGTTTTCACTGTTACAAAAAAAGATGTTCGGGGAAGGGGATTGTTGTTCATTTATCAAGTCTTTTTATGTGTGCCCTTATAAAAAAAGTAATCATGCACAAATTCATTTTAGAAGGAAACGAAAAAAACAGTTAGTAATCGATCTAGCCTTTTGCCTAATTACGGGGGCAGGGAAATATTGAGAATCAAATGGTTCGACCTTGTTAAAAAAGATTGATAAAGGAAAAGCTAATGGTTTATAAAATTGACAAGCACGAATTGCTCTAGTGGCGCACTATTCCGACAGACCAGCTAGAGGATCATCCTGATTCAAAGGTACAGATGAAGATAGCAAGTGATAAGAAGAAAGTATTTGAATCGATTTCGGGCTTGATGGTTCATAATTGAAGAAGCATAAAAAAACAGACCTAGAAAATGAGTTCTTCCGGCAGGCGTTTTAGCCACCTCTAAATGACCGATTCCTAAAGGACTTGCCTGTCCGGGAATTGCCGCATCTAATGACCGTAGAATTCTTAAAAAAGGAAAGATGCCTCTCTTTGCTAGATTGCTTCCGACTGTAAGTCTCAGGGAGGGTTCACACAACCCCTGTGGTCGTTCTGTCAGAATATGAGTTGATTGAGAATCCTGAAATCGGTGCTTTCCGCTAGGATTTTGAAGCCATTTACTGCCCTGCTGTCAGTCTGAACAATATCACGTCATTGAAAGCTGCAACCGAAAGGTCATTGACCCATCAGACACAAGCCTAAAGAAGATCTACCGAATCAGACGCCTAAAATGTGTCGGGTGCGGGAAAATCCACCACGAACTACTACCAGGGTATCGAGGAAAAACGGACAGGTTTATCGACGGATAATAGCCATTAACATGTTCGCTTTTGTAGTCTGGTTTGAGAAATTAGTTTAGGCAACCTTTTGATGGGGAAATCATTCTTATGGTGGAATATAGATTTATGCATTGCTTTTGAAGTAAAAAAGATATTTTGGGGAAGATATAGAAAAGCATATTCTCTTATTATATTGGTTTATATAAAAAGTCAGAAAAAACAGAAAATTTAGAAGGTTTTCAAGGATGATTGGCAAAGTAAACATTTAAGAAACAAATGAATCAAGAAGGCAAGCAAGGGGTGTGCCGACATGAAAAAAAAGTGTATTTCCCTTTTGCTCTTGATTGTTCTTTTGACACTAAGCACGGGGTCTGTCCATCAACAAGAATCTTCCCCGGAGATGGCAGTTGAAAGGTTTTTCCAAGCCTTTAAGGCTCTGGATTTTGACTTGATGGCAGACGAAATTGATCCCGAAGAAGTCGAACTATCTCTAACGATGCAGAATATGTTCGATACGAAGGAACAAAACGTATATTCTGCCAAGCTGCTAGAATATTTTAAGAACAACACAGTTAAAATGCAGTATGTTATTCAAGATGCGGTGGTAAGAGGTGATAGAGCCATAGTGACGGTTGATCTAAAAATTGTGGATGGCGATCCTGCTGTTCGTTCTGTATACAGGCAGTTTACCTTAAAGATGTATTCAGCAATGATGAACAACGAGCGGTATACTGAGCAAGAAGCAGCAGAATTATTTTCAGAGATTGTGGATGAGGTTAAGGCAGAAGACACTGAAGACTTTATCAATAGAACTTTCGATATCCAATGCATTAATGTGGAGGGGGAGTGGTATATCAGTCAATTGAACCAAGAGCATTTATCTGTTATCGGGACAAGTTTTTCAGAAACCGTTAGAGAGATTGAAAGAATATTTGGAGAAGATGAGGGTTCGATGCATAAGAGGATCAAATATTGTTAACTGTAGATCTTCCTGAGGAGTCGCAAAAGTTCGCTCGAATTTCACAGGGCGGATCTTTTTAATTTTCCCTTTCGGCGGCAGCAGTATGAAAGAAGTCTAAGGAGGAACTAGCTTGGCATAAGATGAGATGGGAGGGACATCATGAGATCACATACAAAGTATTTGACTTTCAACACAGAAAGAAGAAGAGATTATATTAACATTACTAGAGAAATTGAAGAGGTTTTAGATGACAGCAAAGTGCAAGAAGGTCTTGTTTTAGTGTCAACCATGCATATTACGGCCGGAGTGTACATCAACGATAATGAATCCGGATTAATCGAAGACATCGATGAGATGCTAGAGATACTCGCTCCATATCATAGTGATTATAAACATCATCGCACAGGAGAGGATAATGGAGATGCTCATCTAAAAAACCTGCTTATCGGCCATCAAGTCTTAATCCCCGTAACCCAGGGGGAATTGGATTTTGGTCCTTGGCAGCAGGTTTTTTATGCAGAATTTGATGGAAAGCGACCCAAAAAAGTGATCGTGAAGGTTCTAGGAGAGTGATGTTGAAAGATAAAATCATATCATGCTTTTTGATGGATGCCAGGATTGATTGCTATAAGATGGAAGACAGGAAATGATTCTTATAGAGAGGGCTCGGCTTGCTTCTGACTGAAGGGGAGAGGCAAATGTTTGTTCTTTTTTGGCTGACAGATAATTATGAACAAGCAAGAGATTCTCGTGCTCATTGAAAACATGAAACTTTGTTCTGTCGAAATGACATTTTTAGTTTTTGTAAGGAAGACAAGTTGACACCAGCCGTTGAAAAAAAGCTAGATTATTTAGCGGGACAAGAAGGATGTGCATGAAAAAATTGGGTTGCTTAGAAACACTGTTGCCGGAATGGAGGTAAACTTGGATCAGAAGGAACAGAACATATGTCTGAGAAAGCTCGCAGGATGGGAGCTGAACCGCAGGCTCAGGAAAGGGCATAGAAATTGGCGGTATTGGTTGCCGATGTGCGGCTTGATTCAGATGATGACGGCTATGGGTAAAATGGGATAAGGGATCTCCTCTAGCTTGGATTTTGCCGCAGAAGTGGTAATGAAAACAGATGGGGAGTGCACGACAGCAGCGGACGCAAAAATTACTGCCCAAAAGGTGCTAGAGGCGAAAGTAGATTTTATCATTATAGTCGGAGGAGACAAGACAGCAGAAGATCTATACAGAAAACTGGCAAGCGCGGGCTGGTGATTGCTGTTTTGGCGGAGGCAAAAGTACATTCACTATTTTTGCTCGTAAACTTCGACAAGTAGGGAACTAGCCTTGCGATTTTAAAAAGAGAGATGAACAAGTTAAAAAATGGAGATATTTTTGATCTAGATGAGCAAGCGTAACGAAAAAATAAGATCAAAGTTAAGCTGATAGTTTATTTGAAAATGTTTGATGATGATAAGTTCCTGCAAGGACCAAAAGACGGCAGCTATTTAAGGGAAAAAGATGCCCGATTAGAATTGGCGGCGAGAGTAGCAGAAGAAATAGAGTAAGATGGTCACTGTGTGATTGGTCTGGGAATGATTACGTAAGCCGTATTGGGGAAAATGGAGCATCCAACCCCTTTGGTGGGGGTGGATGTGGTATGCAATGAAAAATTAATGGCGGCGGATGCTTCCGAGAGGGATACCATTGATCAGATGAAGAATAAAATGAGAAGGATAGGTATTACATTTATAGGAGGACAAGATTATTTGTTCTGCAAGAGAAACCAGCAGATCAGTCCGGCCATTATACGAGAAGGTGGGATAGAAAACATCATCATACCGGCTGCTTTGCAAAAGGTTCAGACACCGAGAGAGAATCCTTTGCGAGTCGATACAGAGGATAAGCTGCTTAATCGAAGTTTAAAAGGATAGTGCAAAGTCCAAATAGCCTATGGTGAAGCCGTTATGTGAAAAATTGTTTCCTAAATGATCAAACGAAAAGAGCACAGATGTTTTCTTGTATGAGGGTATATTGAAATGGTCAACATTAATGAAAAGAATGTTTTAGGAAAGAATCTTTCCCATATAATATTCATCGACATATTTTCCATTTACTAAAAGTGAACGTTTTTTGGTGCCTTCTTTTGTGAAGCCCATTTTTTCATACAGGCCTAATGCATTTGCATTATGAGTCATAACAGTAAGCTCAAGTTTGGATATCCCTTCTGCCATTGCCCAACAGTTTAATTTGCGAAACAAAGCCGATCCTAGCCCTTTTCCTCTTTGGGAAGATAGAATGCCGATGAAGATTTGGGCAGAGTGTTTGATTCTGTTAGAAAATCCACGTTCTGCTTCTAAAAATCCGACAATGCTCCCGCGGTCTTCCGCAATAAAGATCACCGAGCCGTTGTTTTGGTATTGTTGGATTTTTTCTTTCATAGCCGGGACGGAAGTACCTCGTTCCTCTGGTTCAAACAGCATAAGATCTGTTTCAGTATCAATTTTTACAAGCATAGAGAGGAACTCTTTTGCCTCAGTTTGTTCAATTGGTCTTATCTTCA
>SLNR01000122.1 GCA_007132905.1 Candidatus Sumerlaeota bacterium
CTATCGACTGCCCTTTCCTCTCAAGAATGCTCGATAAAGAATCTGCTTGAACTGTCGTCCTGGGAAATCCATCTAAAATAAATCCATTCTCGGCATCTCTCTTTTCAAGCCTTTCCTGCACTATACCAATGACAACTTCATCGGGCACAAGAAGCCCTCCATCCATATACTCTTTAGCTTTTTTCCCCAGTGAAGTCCCTTCTTTGACAGCTTGACGAAACATATCTCCGGTCGAAATGTGAGGAATATTTAAATGTTCTGCCAACGCTGCTGCCTGTGTTCCTTTACCCGCGCCAGGCGGGCCAAGCATAATCAGCCGCATATTTATTCCCCCTTAATTATTTCATAAACCCTTTATAATGACGCATAAGCATTTGTGATTCAATCTGCCTCATAGTCTCCAAAGACACCGATACCACAATCAATAAGCTTGTTCCTCCAAAAGTAATGCCAGGCACTCCCGTCAGCCGTACAATCAAGTCGGGCATAACGGCTACAAAAGCAAGGAATAGAGCACCGGCTAAAGTTATGCGGGTGAGAATCTTGTTCAAATATTCAGCTGTATGCCTTCCTGGACGAATGCCAGGTATAAAGCCACCGTATTTTTTCAGGTTATTTGCCACTTCCAGAGGGTTGAATGTTACAGCCGTGTAAAAATAGGTGAAGAAAATGATCATAATAACATATAACGCTGTGTTAAGCGGTGTTCCGAAATCAAGGTGCCTCGCTATAGCTTGGATAAAAGGTCGGTCCACCAACTGAGCGACGGTCAAGGGAAACACCAGCATGGAAGAAGCAAAAATTACGGGAATAACGCCAGCCTGATTCACTTTCATAGGAATATGCGTACTTTGTCCGCCATACATTTTTCTTCCTACAACACGCTTAGCATATTGAACCGGGATTCTGCGCTGCCCTTCCTGGACCCAGATCACTCCGGCAATAATGAAAGCACCAATGACAATGAGGAAGACCAAATTGAAAATACTAACCGTACCAACTCTTAAATACTCAAACAACCGGATGGCCCCGAATGGCAGTCGTGAAATAATTCCGGCAAAGATAATGAGAGAAATTCCGTTCCCAATTCCATTCTCTGTTATTTGTTCACCCAGCCACATTAAGAAAACCGTTCCTGTCACTAAAGAAAGCGTGATAACTGCTCCGGAATAAAGACTCCATTCAATCACAGCCCCTCTTAAAGTGAAGGTTAAGGCTACCGCCTGGATCAAAGCAAGCACCACAGTTCCATACCGAGTGTACTGGGTAAGTTTTTTCTTCCCTTCGTCACCGCCCTCTTTGGCAAGCTGTTCGAAGCTCGGAATAACAATGGTAAGCAACTGCATAATAATGGAGGCGGTAATGTAAGGATAGATATTCAAGGCAAACAAAGACAGCCGGCTTAAGGCGCCACCTGAAAATAGATCTAAGAACCCAAAAACAGTTCCAGCTTCAAACAATCCCTCAATTGCTGAGACATCAATTCCGGGGACAGGAATGTGAGTGCCTACTCGAAAAACCAAGAATATCCCCATTGTAAATATAAACTTTTTTCTCAGATCAGGAATCCTCCATACATTGCGAAGGCTGTCTAACAAATCATATCACCTCTGCTTTTCCACCGGCTGCCTCAATTTTTTCGACAGCTACTTTGCTGAACTTGTGGGCTTGGACAGTAACCGGTTTTTCGATTTCTCCACGGGCAAGCACCTTCAACCCATCTTTTAAATTCTTGACCATTCCCACTTTCTTCAGTAGTTCAGGTGTGATTGTCGTATTTTCATCAAATCGATTCAACACTTCTACATTGATTTCTGCATACTCTTTTCGAAAAAGGAAGTTACTAAAACCTCGTTTAGGAAGCCTTCTCTGTATGGGCATTTGTCCACCCTCAAAGCCAGGCCTTACTCCCCCGCCGGACCGTGAATTCTGTCCTTTGTGTCCGCGGCCAGAGGTCTTTCCTGATCCAGATCCAACACCTCTTCCGACTCTTTTTCGAGCCTTCTTAGAGTTCGGCGCAGGCGACAATTCATGTAATTTCATTGTACGCACCTCCTTTACGGAAATAATCATAGATCACAATAAACGTGACCTTATGCGTCTACAACTTCAACAGCCAATAAATGGCTTATTTTTTTCACCATACCTTGTATCTGCGGAGAATTGTCATGCTCAACGGTCTGATGCATCTTTCGAAGCCCCAAAGCCTTAATCACAGCCCGATGCTTTTCAGAACGCCCAATCATACTTCTAACTAGTGTGATTTTAAGTTTTTGATTCATTGTTTTGCTCCCCCTAACCAAGCAGCTCTTCAATAGTTCGGCCTCGAAGCTTTGCAACATCCTCGGCACGCTTGAGGTTTTTTAGCGCATCGACAGCCGCGTATACCATATTATTTGCATTGGAGGATCCAAGGGATTTCGTGAGGATATCACGTATTCCGGCAGATTCCATTACAGCACGTACAGGACCTCCTGCTATAACACCGGTACCTTCTGAAGCCGGCTTCACCATTACCTTACCGGCACCGTACCGGCCAATAATTTCATGAGGTATGGTCGTATCTTTCATAGGGACCTCTATTAAGTTTTTCTTCGCATCCATAACACCTTTACGGATCGCCTCCGGGACTTCCAATGCCTTGCCGAGTCCTGCTCCGACATGGCCGCTGCCATCGCCGACTACAACTAACGCACTAAAGCTGAATCGACGTCCGCCTTTGACAACCTTTGCCACTCTATTAATAGTTACGACCCTTTCCGCCAATTCCAGCTGGTCTGGATCAATTCTCTTCATTGTCATCATCCCTCCCTTTCCAAAACAACCTAGCTAGGCACTAATAGAATCAAAAATCAAGACCTGCTTCACGAGCTCCTTCAGCAATTGCTGCAACTCTCCCGTGATAATTGTATCCACTTCTATCAAATATGATTTTCTCTATGCCTTTTGCTATAGCTTTCTTTCCAATCAATTCGCCTACCGCTTTTGCAGCCGCTTTATCAGCTGTTGATTCGAGATTATCAGCCAAGTCGTTTTCCATGGTCGAAGCAGCGACGAGTGTTTCTCCTACGGTATCATCAACAATCTGGGCATAAATGTGCTTGCTGCTTCGATAAACGCTTAACCTAGGTCTCTCCTGCGTTCCGATAACTTTTTTTCTAACTCTCTTATGCTTTCTTTTACGAGCAACTTCTCTGTTGGCTTTGTTAAGCATCCGGCTTCACCCCTTTCAAACATTCAGTCCCTATAAGAACTTTATGCACCGGCTTTTCCTGCTTTGCGCTGAATTCTTTCATTCTCGTATTTGACACCTTTTTCACGATAAGGATCTGGATCTCTTGTCTGTCGAATATGAGCAGCCACCTCACCTACAAGTTCTTTGTCAATCCCTTTTACAATTATTTGGATAGGACTGGGAATCTCAAACTCGATTCCACTAGGCGCCACGATTTCCAAAGGCTTGGAGTATCCAATGGAAAGCACAAGTTTGTTCCCCTGCTTAGCAGCGCGATAGCCAACTCCCGACAGTACTAATTTTTTACTAAACCCTTTGGTGACACCCTCAACCATATTCGCAATCAATGATCTGGTCAATCCATGAAGAGCTTTGTGCTTTTTAACTTCGCTTGGCCGCTTAACGATAATTTGGTTATCTTCCAAAACAGCTTCCATCTCACGGTGGATAGTTCTTTCCAGGTTTCCTTTCGGTCCCGACACTTTTATGTGGTCACCGTTGATTTCCACTTTCACATCATTCGGTACATCTATGGCCTTTTTGCCGATGCGTGACATTTCAGCACCTCCCTTTACCAAACATAAAAAATAACTTCTCCGCCTACGTTTTCTTTTCGCGCCTGTTTATCTGTAATGATTCCTTTTGATGTCGATATAACAGCTACGCCCAATCCACCCAACACTCTCGGAATTTCATCTCTTTTTGCATAAACTTTAAGTCCGGGCTTGCTAATCCTTTTTAAACCTGTAATTACTTTCTCTTTATCCGGGCCATACTTCATTTTGACTCGCAGTATACCCTGCTTGCCGTCCTCAACATATTCGTAAGCGTGAATGAATCCTTCTTTTTTTAGTAGATCCAAAACAGCTTTCTTCATATTAGAAGCCGGGAATTCAACCAAATCATGTTTTACCATGTTGGCATTTCTAAGTCTAGTAAGCATATCAGCGATAGGATCTGTCATAGCCATCGCTTGATCCCCCCTTCCTCGGTGTGTTCTTACCAGCTTGCTTTTCGCACGCCGGGTATTTCTCCCTTATGCGCATATTCTCGAAAACATATTCTGCACAAACCAAATTTACGCATATAGCCGTGCGGTCGACCGCATACTCGGCAACGGTTATGGTGTCTAACCTTGAATTTTGGTCCTTTTTTCCATTTTTCCAGCAGGCCTTTTTTAGCCAATGCTATCCCTCCTTCGTGGAGCTTTCCTATTCTGCCTGTTCACCGAACGGCATTCCCATCAATCGCAAAAACTCTTTTGATTCCTGATCATTGTCTGCCGTCGTAACAATAATCACATCCATACCCTGCACCCTGTCTATCTGATCATAATCAATTTCAGGAAATATTATCTGCTCTTTTATGCCTAATGAATAATTGCCTCTTCCGTCAAAAGACCTGGGCGAAACTCCTCTAAAATCCCTGACCCTCGGGAGTGCAACGCTTACTAGACGATCAAAAAATTCATACATTCTTTCTCCCCGCAAAGTAACTTTACAACCTATAGGCACTCCTTGCCGTACTTTAAAATTCGCCACCGATCTTTTTGCCTTGGTAATGATCGGTTTCTGCCCGGTAATAGTTTCCATATCTTTTACGGCAGAATCCAAAGCTTTTGCTTCTTGTATAGCAGCTCCGACACCCATATTGACTACAATCTTTTCCAGTTTGGGAGCTTCCATATTGCTGCTGTAGGAAAATTTCTCCACCATTGCCGGAATAACTTCCGATCTATACTTTTCTTGCAGCCTGTTCACAATCTTACCCCCTTTCGGAACCTTACTTATCGACAACCTCGTCGCATTTTTTGCATACACGTACTCTTTGCCCATCTTCCAGGACCTTTTTCCCAATGCGAGACGGTTTGCCGCATCGATTACATACCAGCATCACATTAGAACATGAGACAGGGGCTTCTTTGCTGACAATTCCTCCCTGCATAACCTTCTGTGTAGGCTTCGTGTGCTTTTTGACCACATTAACACCTTCAACAATGACTCTGCCTTCCTCTGGAAGAGCAGTCATTATTTTCCCTTTTTTCCCTTTATCTTTGCCTGATGTGATGATGACCGTATCTCCTTTTTTCACATTCAGTTTTTTTTGCGTCATGTTTCCTGACCTCCTCTCGCTGCCCTATATGACTTCCGGGGCTAAGGAAACAATTTTTGTGAAATCTTTCTCTCTGAGTTCTCGAGCCACCGGCCCAAAAACCCTTGTTCCTCGGGGTGCATTCAGGTCGTTGATTACAACAGCTGCATTTTCATCAAAACTTATATGAGAGCCATCCGGTCTAGAAAGACCTTTAGAAGACCTGACCACTACGGCGCGAACAACCTCCCCCTTCTTAACAACGCCTCCGGGCGTGGCTTCCTTGACAGAAGCTATGATGACATCCCCAACATTTGCATACTTGCGACCCGAACCACCCAAAACCCTAATGCATGCTAATCTTCTTGCTCCCGTGTTGTCAGCGACATTGAGCATCGACTGGGCTTGAATCATCAAAAAACCCTCCTTTCAGCAGCTCTTAAAGCACTGCCGGTTATTCCGCTTTCTTAACAATTTCAAAGAGCCTCCACCGTTTTTCTTTACTAAGCGGACGGGTTTCCATCGCTTTGATCCGGTCGCCGACCCTGCACTCATTGTTCTCATCATGAACCTTATATTTCTTTGTCTTCTTTATGATTTTCCCATATAATCGATGTTTTGAATAGTTCTCCACCTCGATGACAACCGTTTTGTCCATTTTATTGCTGACAACTACGCCTGTCCTTGTCTTCCTACTGGCTCTTTCTTCCACTTTCAGTGCCTCCTTTCTACTTCAACGGTCGTGCCCTTATCTTGTTTAAGCCTGCTTGGCAGCAGCCTGAAGTTCCCTCTCCCGAGAAATCGTCTTAATGCGCGCAATATCTTTTCGCACCTCAGGAATGCGCATGGGATTCTCTAACTGGCCGGTTGCCGCTTGAAAGCGAAGATTAAATAACTCCTCTTTTAAATCTTTTAGCTTTCCGTCTAGTTCGGCATCAGACATGTCTCTAATCTCTTTGATTTTCACTACGCATCACCACCCAAATCTTCCCTTTTTAGGAATTTTGTCTTAATAGGTAGTTTATGAGAAGCCAAACGCAAAGCTTCACGAGCAGTTGCTTCCGGGACCCCGCTTAATTCAAATAGAATTCGCCCTGGTTTAACAACAGCTACCCAGTATTCCGGAGCTCCTTTCCCACTTCCCATTCTCGTCTCTGCCGGTTTCGCCGTAATCGGTTTATCAGGAAAGATACGGACCCACACTTTCCCGCCCCTACGGATCGAACGAGTCATAGCGACACGTGCAGCCTCTATCTGCTGACTTGTAATCCAAGCACTTCCAGCAGCCTGGATAGCGTATTCACCATAGGCAATGGAAGATCCGCGATGGGCCTTTCCTTTGACTGTTCCTCTTTGGATTTTTCTATGCTTCACTCTTTTTGGCATCAACATGTTCTACTTTCCCCCCTCCGAAGCATCTTCCTTACTTGCATCCGGAAGAATTTGTCCAAGATAAATCCAAACCTTAACTCCAATTCTTCCATAGGTTGTTTTCGCTTCTGCAAAGCCGTAACTAATATCTGCACGCAGAGTTTGCAGCGGTACACTACCTTCATGATAACCTTCAGTCCTGGCTATCTCAGCGCCCCCCAGTCTCCCTGAACAGAGAACTTTAATTCCTTTTGCTCGGTTTCTCATGGTACGACCAACAGCTTGCTTCATAGCTCTTCTAAAAGAAGTTCTTTTTTCAAGTTGAGCAGCGATGTTTTCAGCCACAAGCTGAGCATCCAGTTCAGGAGCCTTTACTTCCGTAATATTGATATTAATCTGCTTACCCGTCATTTTCTCTATGTCTTTACGGAGTTTTTCTACACCAGATCCTCCTCGACCAATGACCATTCCCGGTTTGGCGGTATGCACGGTTATTTTCAGCCGATTGGCAGAACGCTCAATTTCTATCTTAGGGACACTGGCGGTATAAAGTTTTTCTTTTATGTGCTTTCGAACCTCGATATCCTCCATCAAGTGATCCGAAAAGTCTTTTTTTGGCGCAAACCATTTGGCTTCCCAATCTTTATTTACACCAATTCGAAATCCTTTGGGATGAATCTTTTGACCCACTCGTTATCCCTCCTTTTTCTCTCCAACTATAACCGTAATATGGCTTGTCTTCTTCTGAATCTGGTCAGCCTGCCCTCTTGCCCGAGGGCGAATCCGCTTTAGGGTCGTACCCTGATCAGCGAATGTTTTTCTTATAATAAGATCATCTTTGTCCATATCAAAATTGTTCTCTGCGTTGGCGACGGCCGACTCAACCACTTTCGTCAATATCTTTGAAGCTGCTTTTGGAGTGTATCTTAGTATTGCTAAGGCTTCGTCCACCTCTTTGCCTCTAATCAGATCCAAAACAATTCGTACTTTTCTAGGAGCAATACGCACATGCTTGGCAACTGCTTTTGTCTCCATCAGTTCACCCTCCTCCCTAGTTGATCTGCCCTCGATTTATTTGAGGGCTGTAGATCGTTCCGTATGCGTACTGTGCCCCCTAAACATACGTGTTGGCGCAAATTCACCCAATTTGTGCCCTACCATATCTTCTGTTATGTAAATGGGTACATGCTTTCTTCCATCATGAACCGCTATCGTATGGCCAATCATATCCGGAACAATTGTCGATCGACGAGACCAAGTTTTTATGACTTTTTTGTCTTTTTCATTATTCATAACTTCCACTTTCTTCAATAAGCCTTCTTCAACATACGGTCCCTTTTTTAAAGATCTGCCCATGTTTCAATCCTCCTTTCACTCATCGCGAAAACGCCTTACTTGCGACGTCTTCTCACAATCATCCGATCCGAACGCTTTTTCTTTCGAGTTTTTGCTCCGAGAGCAGGTTTACCCCAAGGTGTAACAGGATTACGTCCGGCCGGAGTTCTTCCTTCGCCTCCGCCATGTGGGTGGTCTGCAGGATTCATGGTTACCCCTCGAACGGACGGTCGGACTCCCAGCCAACGGCTTTTGCCTGCTTTTCCGACAGAAGTGTTTTCATGATCAACATTACTTACCTGTCCTATCGTAGCCCTGCAGTCAAGATTGATCATCCGTATCTCTCCAGATGGCATACGAATCTGAGCATACTTCCCTTCTTTAGCCTGAAGCTGAGCGTAAGCACCGGCAGAACGAACAAGTTTTCCTCCCCCCGCTGGATAAACTTCGATATTATGAATCACCGTTCCCATGGGAATCTTTCTTAGGGGGAGGGCATTTCCGATTTTAATATCAGCTTCTTCACCAGAGACAACTTCGGTACCGACAGTGACGCCTACCGGTGCCAATATGTATCTCTTTTCTCCATCTGCGTAATGCAGCAGAGCAATACGAGCCGACCGGTTAGGATCATACTCAATAGAAGCCACTTTTGCCAAAACGCCGTCTTTATTTCTTTTAAAGTCAATGATTCTAAATAATCTTTTATGGCCGCCACCTTTGTGTCTGACCGTCATTCTTCCCTGTGCATTCCTGCCGCCCTTTTTCTTAAGAGGTTTCAGAAGCGATTTTTCGGGCTTTTTATTGGTAATTTCTTCAAAGGTGGAGCCTGTCATGGCCCTGATACCCGGCGAGGTTGGTCTATATTTTTTTACCGCCATATCATTCCCTCCTCTCACACAGTTAATCTATTCCGCGGCTACATGCCTTCAAAGAACTCTATTTTCTGGCCATCTTTGATGGTAACAATAGCTTTTTTCTTCTCCGGGGTGTAGCCTCTTTCAACATTGACTCGTCTCTCTTTTCCTTTGTTGCGAATGGTCCTCACACTGAGAACATCTACTTTAAAAATATGCTCCACTGCATCCCTTATCTCGCGTTTGTTTGCTCGTTTATCCACGATGAAAATATATTTATTCAAGCTCATTTGCTGCATGCTTTTCTCCGAAATAACCGGACGACGTATCACATCATGCGGGTGCATCATTATGACAACACCTCCTCCACCTTGGCAACTGCCTCTTGTGTCAGAATAAGCTTTCCATGTTTCATAACATCTGAAACACTTAATTCTTTGGCGGGAACTGATTTCACTCCGGGAATGTTGCGAGCAGAGAGGTAAATGGTACTGTCGTAATCTGAAATAACGAGGATTGCTTTTCCTTCAATTTTCAGATTGCTAAGTAAATCAGTGATCTCTTTTGTTTTAGGTGAAGAAATCTCAAGTTCATCGATTACCAAAAGTTCATCTGACTGCATCTTTGCAGACAGTGCTGATCTTAACGCTTTTCTTCGAGCTTTCTTCGGCATCTTATAGGAATAGTCTCGCGGGGAAGGGCCGAATGTGACGCCTCCTCCTACCCAAATCGGAGACCGGATGGATCCATGACGCGCACGTCCTGTTCCTTTTTGCCTCCAAGGTTTCCTGCCTCCTCCTCTAGTCATTGCCCTTGTCTTTGTTGAAGCAGTACCTTGTCTTTTGTTTGCATTTTGCATGACAATCACATCATGGATTAAGGATTCATTTATATCAGTTGCAAAAACACCCTCGTTCAATTCTATATCGCCTACTTGCTCTCCCTGTTTATTATACAAAGCTACAACCGGCATAGCATAGCCTCCTTTCTACCCTTGCTGATCCTATCAGCAGCTATAGGTTAACCTTTTACACTGCTTTTTACAATCACATAGCCGCCTTTACTTCCCGGAATGGAACCCTTTATTAGTATTAGATTTCGCTCAGGGTCTATTTTTACCACCGAAAGAGCCTGCTCCGTTTTACGTTCATTCCCTTTTTGTCCGGGCATCTTTTTCCCTTTAAAAACACGGGATGAATCTAGTCCGCCTCCCAATGATCCTGTCCGGCGATGATTTTTTGAACCATGGGTCATCCCGCCACGGCTTAACCCCCAACGTTTGATGGAACCGCTAAAGCCTTTCCCTTTCGAAGTACCAGTAATATCGACTAAGTCGCCATCTTCAAAAATATCTACTTTGACCTCATCGCCTACACTATAATCAGAGCTGTTATTCAATTTTAACTCCCGTACCATTTTTTTGGGTTTCACTTCCGCTTTTTCAAAATGCCCTTTTTTGGGTTTGTTCACTCGCTTTTCTTTGGCATCGGCAAAGCCAACTTGCAGCGCCTCATATCCATCACTTTCTTTGGTTCTTTTTTGAATTACAACACATGGACCAGCTTCTATTACAGTAACAGGAATGGCAATTCCGCTATCATCAAAGTACTGTGTCATGCCCAGTTTCCTGCCAATGATCCCCTTTTTCACATCTGCCACCTCCCCACGAATCACTTCTTGATAATCATGTCTCCATTGACCTGCGTATTGTTACAGTTTAATTTCAATGTCGACACCAGCAGGTAAATCAAGTTTCATCAAAGCATCTACTGTTTTAGGCGTCGGTTCAGTAATATCAATGAGACGTTTATGAGTCCGCATTTCAAACTGCTCACGAGAATCCTTGTATTTATGTGGAGCGCGGATCACAGTATAAATATTCTTTTCGGTTGGCAGTGGAATCGGCCCAGAAACACCTGCGCCTGTCCGTTTTGCTGTTTCTACAATTTTTACTGCCGATTGGTCTAAAATGGTATGGTCATACGCACGCAGACGGATTCTTATCTTTTGTTTTGCCATAATACAAACCTCCTTCTCGCCCTGTTTCTAGAACAGACATTCTCCGTAAAAATTTCCCGGCATCGCCACCGGCAACCTTTTACATCATCGCATTTTGGTCAATCCGGAACATGCCGGGGCTTTAAGCCCCGGCAGTCTCCATCAAAAAGATTTATTCTCCTTCAACCGTAGCAACCACGCCGGCGCCTACCGTACGGCCGCCTTCTCGAATCGCAAACCTAAGCCCTTCCTCAATGGCGATCGGCGTAATTAATTCTATGCCCATGGTGATGTTGTCTCC
>SLNR01000068.1 GCA_007132905.1 Candidatus Sumerlaeota bacterium
GTTGGTTTACCAATAAAACAAACCATGATATAAAGGCAAAAGAGCAAAAGGATCTATGCAAATATAAAGAATACGTAGATGGTATTTAAAGGGAGCTAAGCGGATTTTTTTGTAGATTCGAGACGCTTAGACTATTTGCATGAAAGGAGGTAGGGCATTTCTAGTTTAGTTTGGAGGAAGATGCCCTGGCCTACATGAAAATAGCGCTGTTTGCAACGGTTCTATACACAGTCATGGGTCAATGGTTTTTATGGAATGCCTTGATCCGATCGGATTCTTTGTCTGCCTTCGTGTTTTTGTTTATGGCCATGATATTGGCTTTTTTTCAGTCAATAAAGGTTTTGAAGGGAACACTTGAAAGTGAAAGGTTTTATGGGCTGAGGTTTGAGATGAAGACTGTTTTGGCAGTTTGGCTCGGGACTGTACTCACTTATCTGCTTTCATCTTTAACAGAATTGGGATCCATTGCAGCTTCTTCCCTTGTTGGTATGGCCGCAGGGGTTTTTTTTATCCCTCATTCTTTGGCTGTTTTCTGTGGCTCTTTCATAGGCATGAGCTCGCCGGAATTGTTCTCTTTTTTCGATTTAGGGTTGGCAGGTCTCATAGGGGGATTTATCTATTGCTGCGGGAGTGACGCCTTTGAAGGGATGGGAGGCAAACTTGGGGCGACTGCTTTTATGGGTTCATGGATGATGTTTGTGATTGTCTCAAATAGACCTGGTAAAGAGATGTTTATTCCCTACAATCAATTAAATGTGAATTTTGATATGCAAGGGTGGTTATGGTTCTTTACCCTCTGCGCTTTGGGTTCAGCTTTGACTTATTATTTGGTGGACCGTTTCCGGGTTTCTCCGGTTTTAAGCGCCGGTTTTGTGGGTCTTATAGGTGTCATTCTTTTTTTGTTGTTCCCTCATTACATGACTGAAGTTCATACGGCAGGGATATACAGTGCTGCTTTTGCAGGTATGTGCAGCAAGAAGCTTTTCTCAAATGTGTCCTTCTATTTTATATTGGGCATAGTGACGGGAGGACTTTATATGGCAGTGCTGCCTGTTTTTAACCATTTGGGCGGGAAATTAGGGATGACCGCTTTTATGGCTGTGTTGATCGTTCAGGCGGCGATCAATATAAGAGCCAGTAATCGAAATGTTTTCAGGTTCCTTAAGAATTAAGGATGATCCAAAGCTTTCGATGATCAGAAAATTGGTTAGTGACGAGAAGATTGTCAGAAAAAAAATGGATGATAAGAGTTTTTATCTTCATTTATTGTTTAGTACAAAAATCATGCGACTTGTGATATGATGATGGAAAAGTGTGTAAGGAGTGCTTAATTATTTGTAGAGGAAAGGTTTTTTACGGTTGGGTCATTGTTGCTGTCGGGGCTTTGACCTTATTTTTTTCCGGTCCGGGACAGACATATTCCGTATCGGTATTTATTGATTATTATATTGATCAATACGGGTGGAGTAGAACTGTGATTTCGAGTTTCTATTCCATTGCTACTTTGATTTCGGGACTCACTATGCCGTTTATCGGAAAAATGATTGACGGGAAGGGACACCGCAAAGCAGCTGTAGCGATCAGTTTTCTTTTTTGCTTAGCCTGTGTCTGGATGAGCATGATAGCGTCTCCCTGGATGATTTTTTTAGGCTTTATTTTAATACGTCTATTTGGCCAGGGATCAATGTCACTGATTCCATCTGTATTGATACCTCAATGGTTTATTTCAAAAAGAGGAAAGGCTTTAAGCTTGGCTACTTTGGGTGGGGTTTTGGGATTTACGATTCTGCCTCCATTAAATAGCTTTCTAATCCAATCAAGAGGAGTGTCTTTTGCCTGGCTTTTTTGGGCGGCGGCTTTGTTACTGATTATGATGCCGGTAGCTTACTTTTTAATTCGAAACAGACCGGAGGAGATGAATTTAAAGCCTGACGGGGTGAAGGTGGATCAACGTCATGCGGATGAGCCAGAGCAAGAAGAAGAACGCTCTTGGACTCTTGATGAAGCAAAAAGGACGAAGCCGTTTTGGTATATGCTTTTTTGTATGATTGTACCGTCGCTGGTGAATACAGGCATAACCTTCCACATGCTTTCTATTGTCAGCGAAAAAGGAATGGACCCTACTTTTGGGGCCTATGTTCTAAGCATTACTGCCATGACGCAGATCCCCCTGGTATTTTTAGCAGGGGCCATTCTTGATAAAGCAAAGGTCCACCTGGTGAAAGGAACTAATTATCTGATTCTGGGTTTTGCCATGGTTTTATTGATTGTTTCACAAAGCGCGGTTGGTTTGATTGTCTATGCAGTATGTCATGGGCTATTCATTGCTTTTGAAGGCATCAGCACCAATGTGTTTTGGTCTAACTATTATGGAAGGACACATCTAGGGAAGATTCGAGGCATTACCATGACGATCATGGTGATTGGTTCTGCACTGGGGCCGCTACCATTCGGGGCAGCCTATGATGTGTTTCATGGTTATTCGCAAATACTCCTTATTTTATTGATCCTGCCTGTGACAGCAAGCTTACTGTCTTTTCTTTCGTTTCCCCCCATATTCGAGGAATCATTTGATACATGGGAAAAAACAAACGATTAGAATCGGATCGTGTTTTACCAACTAAAAAATTGAAAATGGACTCTCATTGACAGCAATGCAACCGGAACAAGCTTTTTAGGTTCTGACTGAAAGAAAAACCGATAAGAAATGGTTTTGACGGAACAGGGCAAATGGAAAACATGGATTTTTTCATTATGATGATGATTAGGATCTTCTAATAAAAAGAATTATTCAATATCTCCATCTATGTACAAAAAAGGGGAAGTAGAAAGCGATTCTATCAAAAAGAAAGCGAAAAAAATCCTCCTTTGATGGCAGGAAGGGCGAATGGTGGAAAAAGTGTTGCGAATTGGATTTTTCCGGCACGATAGAGAGGATGCTGATGGTGACGAATCTAGGTGAGAATAACATAGTGAATTTTATCTTCTAAAAAGATTCCAAAGAAGGGTTAGCACAATACTAATCAAAATCCCCGTCGTCAAAGGAAAATAGAAGGTGAAACTTTCATTTTTATAGAGGATATCTCCCGGGAGTCTGCCAAGACCTATCTGCCCTCCAAAATAAAGGGCGGTGCCGACGATCATAATGATGGCACCGAAAACAATTAAGATACGGCCAAATTCCTGGGCCATCAAAATCACCTTCCTTTAGAATTTCTTTACTGCAAAACCGTCTTGTTTCGTATAGGATTCAGGGCTATTTAAGAGTAGGCTGCTTGTCGCTGCGAGGGGAGTCGGCCAAATCCAATAGGTGAATTTGCACTGCATGTACGGCAAAGTAAGCATCTCTAAATTCATACGAACAGGTGGAGAGTGTTAATATTTGGTCATCTGAAGAAACTTCTACATCAAGAGAATGCATTGATTTTTCCTTAAGCGTGAGGACAAAATCATGGAAAACTTCGTCTGAAGGGAAGCGGGTATAGATATAATAAAAATCGCGACTGGTGACATGAGCCGAAAAGATTTGCCAGATGCTGTAGCCGGCATCGGTGACAAGTTCGATGTAGGGACGATCTTCAATATAGCTTGGATCTTTAAATGGCATCAGCTTACCGAACTTTCGCGCATCATTCATGTTATGGCCGTATAAGATGGTGTTTTTATCGCTCAATTGGGAAGAATCATTGCGGTAGTCCATAAAAATGCAGCCGGGACGGGAATGGTTAGCTAAATAATCACGGCGAAGATAATAAGTATTATCGTCTGCCTGTACGATAGGAAAAGAGATCTCTGTTCCCGGAATGCGAATCCAGCCTACAGCATCTTTTGTTTCTTTCTTTAGCTCAGACAGATATCTGCTCATAAGAATTTTACCGTTAGGAGGATAAGCTAGTTCTTCAGAAAAGGCCAACTTTTTTTCCGGAAGTATTTCGGGGAGAGAAACTGACCCATTATCGCCGGGATCACTTTGATGATGGCCTGTCCATATGCAGCCAAACATGAGCCCTGAAATAAGAATCAATAGAAATATTTTGATGATCAAAGGAAAACCAATTTTTATTTTTTTCATGTAGAGGCTCCTTTCGGCGGCCAAGTCATACAAAACGTTACGGAAGGCTTTTAGAGTAATTAGTGAAATTAGTCGTAATTCCTGCCTGAATAAATGCTGTTTTGCCGATGCTGTCACCGGCACGAATAAACATGTAGGTTTTTTTAAAAGGAGCGGTATGTTAAACGAAGAAATAAAAAGGAAACCGCGGAGGAGGATTAGATATGTTTCCCATTGGAGATGATAATTCATCCCGAAAAGTTATTCCGTTTGTCACCTATGGATTGCTGATGATAAATGTTGCTGTTTTTTATTTGATGATGCAGGGCGGTTACGAATTTATCTACCGCTGGGCGTTTGTTCCCGTAAGATTTTTGTCTAATCCTTTAGATGACTGGCCTACGATTTTCACTTCGATGTTTATGCATGCAAGCTGGGCGCACATTTTTGGTAACATGCTTTATCTGGGGATTTTCGGGGATAATGTGGAAGATAAATTTGGCCATTTGCGGTATCTGCTTTTTTATATGATTTGCGGGATTATTGCTACTTTGGCTCAGCTTTTATTCATAACCGGCTCGGAGATTCCGTTACTGGGGGCATCAGGGGCGATCGCCGGGATATTGGGTGCTTATTTTCTGATGTTTCCCCGAAAGCAAGTATATGTGCTCTTCTTGTTTCGCATAGTGCCGATGCCTGCTTATATAGTGTTGGGTTTATGGATTGTTCTCCAAATGTTTTCGTCCATCGGGACGATAACAACCATGGAAGATGCGGGAGGCGTTGCCTATATAGCTCATGTGGCAGGCTTTATCGCAGGTTTTTTTCTAACCAGAATCTTTAGAAAAAGAAGATCTGCTCCGCGATACTATATATCATAATAGGTTTAGGCAAAGTATTGGCCATGGGCGCAGTCTGCTCATGGTTTTTTAGTCTGGAAAATAATAGAGAAAAGGAAGGTTGCCTCAGGCGACTAATATGTTATACTATAGCTATATTGAAACCTCAAAAGTGTACTACAAATGGCAGGCAGGTGATCGTATGAAAACCCTTTTTCGTTCAGCCGCTTTAGAGGCCAATTTAGCACAAACAAAGAGAGAGGGTATTTCGTTCACAGAAGAACAAGAATGGTTTTTATCGTTATCTGGCTCATATTGGGGAGTAAAGAGCAGAACGAAAGAATTCTTTGAAGAATTCAACCATCCTTATGCAAATTACAAATCCCTTTTGAAAAGTCTGCATGATGTGTGTTTAACTGACTTGTGGCTTTATCGGTCTCTTACCGAAGCCGAGGAGGCTTTTATCTTTATTGCAAAGCTTTTTGAAGAGTTAATGGATAGGAATTTGGAAAGCAGATGGTTTGAGGAATTGATAAAAATTGTCTTTAAGTTTAGTGCCGCCATAGCTGAGGAGAAAACTGTTCCCAAAGAACCATTGTGTATCTGCTTGGATTTGATTAATAAAGGCATAGGGAGCGAAGAAGAAATCATGGTGAGGCATTCTAGCCTCTTTAGAACCTATTTAGCAAAAATTGCACAAAGGGATGATTTAAGGGAGCAAGTGAATACCATGACAAAGGATGTCTTACTGAAGAGCTGTCGATATTGGCAGCATTCAACTGGCGTCGAAGCATGGTTTGAAAATAACAAAACTCTTTTCTCTTCACCTGGTGAGGATAAGCTAAAGATTATTGGCGCCGTTTTTTTTTCTGAACTAGAACGAAGGATACAAAAAGCTTCAAACTGGGAAGAGCTAAGCGCCTGCCTTTTCTTCAATGATATCGCTGCTCACTTTCGCCGTTTCTGCAAAGAATTTGATCGTCCTGTCGAGAAGGTGTACTATTTGATTTATCTGATCCATGTGCCGGGCATGGCCTCTTTACAAAACCATTTACTGTACGACATGAATAAGCAGCTGGAGAGGGCGATGACAAGCATAACGGGAGAGGAGGTTTTTGGTTTTATCGACAACCTTTTCAGTCTCTTCCATGGGCTTAAGCCAGAGTTTACAGGAACGATCTTAGGCTGCCAAAACACCATCGGTAAAGAGATAGCAAAAACTGAAAACCCGGAATTGATTTCGTATTATATAAAAAAATTGATTGCTTTTGGGTTTATATATCCCGGTGAGATTAGAATCAATGAAGATTGGCAGACTTTGGTGAATCGAGAACATGTTAAGAATATTCGTATGTGGCTGGATTTGATTTGCAATTCCCCTTCACAGTATAAGGAGCTATTGACAGCTTTAATAGCCAATCTAAAACTAGGTGGTATATTTGTATCCGATACCGACCTGCTGCAAAGGGACATCACTAAGTTATTGAATGCCGATATTGGGCCTGTCTATAAGCAAGTAAAACAGCTGGCTCGCATATTCCCCGTTTATTTTCAAGAAATTGGTGCAGAAGGTAAGCTTAGAGACGTGACTACGGCTATTGACGAGCTTGGTAAAAGGAAAGACAGGCTATCTCATTTTCTGCGTAAGCAAGTGCATAGCGAAAGCAATAATACTCACATCAGACTTGTGGAAAAGATTGCTGCCTTTTGGGAACATGGCGATAAAGAAATTCTCTCGAGTTATATTCCCAAAGACGTGGAAGATTCACTAGACATTAAAGACCCTTTGCAGTTAGAAATGCACGAGTTAATGATGTCGGCCTGTCGCTATTTTAGTGCCGACAGCCAAAGCATTTTAAAGGTAAATTATGATTCTCTGGCTGGATTTTTAGACAAAAAGGCAGGAGGCAAAAAAAGGGGCAAGAAAAAGCTGCTTTATTTGCAGGAACTCTATCAGCTCCTGCGGGAAAAATATTCATTTGAAGAAAAAGACATTAGTAGGGCCATAAAGGAAAATACGTTCTTTAAAAACGAAGACGCCGAGCGTTTTGAAAAACTGATGGAAGAAGGTGGAACCAGTGAGGCTCTTTTACTTGTATACGGTTGGATGAAGCGCTTGAAAGAAATTATGCTGGACCCAAAGAAAACCGAACCTAGTGAAAGTATTTACTATAAAAGACACATCGCCATCGGTATTCCTTCGATGTACGGACGCTATTGTGAGCCAAAGTTTGAAGCATTGGGTATGATGTACCGTTTAGAGAGAGTAGCTTCTCGTTTGATGGAAAAGATGCTGTCTGATTTTCATCTGGATTACTTAACGGCAAAAACCATGAGTGATGCTTATCAAGTTCTTCAGCATTTTAGTGAAGGTCTAAGCCTTGATGGTATTGAGAATCAAAGTTTTCAATCCAATTTGGAAATGCTTCGTTACTGCCTAAACTCCCCAAGCTTTACCCTTGATCAGTTTATCGATATCTTTAAATTTATGGCTCAAAGTGTTAGAGAAATAATTAATGAATATTTTCTCCGAGTCTATGATGAAACTTTAACAGTGGTGGTACCCCAGATTTTTCCGCAAAAAGAAGAGCATTTAAAGATTACAGAAAGCTATTATAGAAATATTTTGTCTTCGGCATTTTTAGTTCAAGATCTTGATCAATTTATAACCACTTTAATTAACCGATTAGTAGACTTTGCAGAAAACTATTCGTCCCAGATGATCAATGATATGCTAACCTTCAACCACGATAAATTGATCAGTTCCTTTGATGTTCCTTCGCCGGATGTGGATAACCAAGTATATATGGGTACAAAAGCTTTTTATCTAAAAAGAATTAAAGAGTTTGGATTTCCTGTTCCCGAAGGTTTTGTGATCACCACAGAGCTATTTCGGCATCGACGTTCAGCGTTTAATCATCAAGAAATGAAGCGGAGAATTAGGGAGGATGTTTCAAAAGAAGTAAGGTCGCTAGAAGAGAAGACAGGTCTTAAATATGGAGATGCAGGCAGCCCTTTACTATTATCGGTACGTTCGGGCACTGCTATTTCCATGCCCGGAGCGATGAGCACATTCTTAAATGTCGGGATAAACGAGATGATCGCCAATGCACTGAGTAGGGATCCGCAAACAGCTTGGATGGCTTGGGACTCCTATCGGAGATTCCTGCAAAGCTGGGGGATGGCCTCAGGTGTTTTGCGAGACGATTTTGATGCTATCATGATCTCTTTTAAAGATAAATATCATGTGCAGCAGAAGAAGAATTTTTCTTGGCAGCAGATGAGGCAAATAGCTCATGCTTATCGAGAACATATCAGGGGAAAAGGAATTATGGTAGAAGAAAATCCGATGGAACAACTAATGCAGGCTATAAATAGCGTCCTTGATTCTTGGAATACAAAACGAGCTTACTCTTACAGAAAGCATTTGCGGGTGGCAGACGAGTGGGGCACAGCCGTTATTGTTCAAAGGATGGTCATGGGGAACTGCTCCGATAAAGCAGGCTCAGGCGTTTTCTTCACACACAATCCAAAATTGAGCCGACCCGGAATCCATCCATATGGTGATTTCACCTTATGTAGTCAGGGAGAGGATATTGTCTCGGGATTGGTCCACCCCCTGCCCATTTCAAAAAGCCAAAGAGAAGAAGATTATGCAGAATGTAATACTTCATTAGAAGAGGCTTTTCCGGGGATTTACCAATCTCTGTTAAATTATGCCCGTCAATTGATCGAGGATTATGAATTTAACAATCAAGAAATAGAGTTCACATTTGAATCAGCAGATCCCAAAGATCTTTACATTCTGCAAGTGCGGGATCAAAATATTCAAAAGCAGAGTAAGACAGGCGTATTTACGAACCAGCCATCATTACAGAATCTCCTCGGGCGCGGAATAGGGATCCACGGGGCCTGTTTGAGCGGGCGGGTTATTTTTTGCGAAGATGATTTTCTGCGCTATCGCAATGTCATTTTGAAGACTCCTTTGATATTGATCAGGCCCGATACCGTCCCGGACGACATTCCTTTGATTTTTCAATGCGACGGGCTGCTGACAAGCCGTGGCGGTGTGACTTCACATGCAGCCGTAACAGCTTCAAAACTTGGAAAAGTCTGCATCGTCAACTGTCATGATCTGATGGTTGATGAGAACAGGAAAGAAGCTAAGATACAGGGTATAACTCTTCGTTCGGGAGATTATCTATCGATTGACGGCAGAAACGGAAGCATCTATCGAGGTTGGAATTCAATAAAAGAGGTGGGAGAGGGTACTTTTTAAAGACATCGGCAGAGGAGGAATTGAAGTGGAAGGATATTTTGAGAACAGAAAAGTGCTGGGAATCAACGGTATGGGAAGGATAGGGAAACTTGTACTCTGGCATAATTTGAGCCAGAACTATTTTCAAGGATATGTCATAAACACAGGCAGGAAAGTAGGTGCGGGCTTACAAAATGCGATTGATTATTTAATGCATGATTCTACTTATGGAGACCTTGGGCAGTTTCTTTATGGATTTGAAAAGCGTTCTGAGCTTGATATTCATGTCGTTGATGAAGAGAAGGGGAAGTTTACGATCAATGGCATTCCTATAAATTTATTGACAGAATCGAGAAACCCCAGAGAAATCCAATGGGCGGGACATGATGTTCGTATCGTAGTCGAATGCACAGGAAAATTTTTGGATCCCTCCGAGTCTGTCGACGAGCCCAAGGGAAGTCTAAGGGGGCATTTAGAAGCCGGAGCGGAGAAAGTGATTGTGAGCGCTCCGTTTAAAATCAAAGATGAATCTCCCAATCTTCCCCCCGATGCAGGAATGTATGTTTACGGGATTAACCATATGAAGTATAAACCGCACGATCAGCATATCTTATCTGCTGCCAGCTGTACGACAACTGGTTTGGCGCATATGATGAAGCCGCTTTTAGAAACCGAAGAAACAAGTCAAATTATCACGGCTTCAATGTCAACCGTTCATGCTGTGACAAATAATCAAAGTGTTTTAGATGCGGTTCCGCAAGCCAAAAAATCGGATCTCCGCCGCTCTCGGTCGGTCTTTAATAATATTATTCCTACTTCGACGGGGGCAGCCACGGCTGTAGAGCATATTCTTCCAGAAATCTGCCATATAGGTTTCATGGCAGATTCGGTTCGGGTTCCCATTGCTACTTCTTCACTTATTACCCTAAATGTTACTTTTCATTCGAATCTCAGTGAAGAAGGCAGTCCGATTATAACCCGCGACCTTTTGAATCATGTCTATAAAAGGGCGTCGCAAGGAGCCCAGAAAGAGATGCTGGTTTTTAGTGAAAAACAAAATGTCTCATCAGATATGATTGGATTTCCTGCGGCAATCATCATAGAAGGAGTTGAAACACACACCAGGACAGGTTTTATGCCCGTGTATGCCAAGGCCCTGCAGGAGTATGGAATCGAGTGCAGCCAGGACATTCAAATTCCTGTAACGCACGCCAAAGTTTTTGGCTGGTATGACAATGAGATGGGAAGCTATGTTCATTTCCTCAATAAATTGGTGAACTATGTGGATCAAAATATTTAGAAGGCGAGCAGAAGAAAAGGTGCTTATGGGTGATCCATAAAGACAGGGGTGGAAATTTCTTGACTTGCTTGAAGAAGGGGAAATATGAATTATAATATAAGTAAACGGGGATTGAAAAAGCTGATCCGGTGGGGGTGGTTTATTGAATAAAGAAGAGCGTTCGGTTAAGATTTGTAAAGCAATGGGTCATCCGGTCAGATTTAGCATTATAAAATTTCTGGCGGACGGGTCCCGTTGCGTCTGTGATTTGACGAAGACGTTGGGTTTAGTCAAAGCAACTGTCTCACCAGTTGAGGGTTTTAAAAGAAGCAGGGCTTGTGACAAGTAAAAAAGAAGGATTAAAGATTTTTTATGAGCTATCCCACCCACGTATTTTAACTATTGTCAAACAAGTTGAATTGATTACCGATGAGTTCTTTCAAAAAATGGGGCAGGTTGGTTCATTTGGTCAAAATTTAGAGAGGTATTATTGTCGAAGTAAAATAGGGGTACAGGATGTTCTAAATGTCAAACACTGGGGAAAAATAAGAGGGAAGCTTGGGCGGATTCGGGTCATTGCGGCGAGATTGAGAAAGCAACAGATATTCAAAGTATTATGGAATATGATATTTCATTGACGTCCGGTTTGGTTGTGGACGGCAACGTCGTTTCATCAGGGAAGGTATTGAAGAAAGAGGAGATAAAAGAGATACTGCGGGCATAGTTTGATACA
>SLNR01000156.1 GCA_007132905.1 Candidatus Sumerlaeota bacterium
AGCCGCTATTTATTCTACGGACTTCTTGACAGCGAGCCTCTGTCGGCACGGATACAGGCAGGGAAGGCATCCCTTTGACCGGCTCTGCCCGGCGTGCGAGCCTACCATGCCGACGACTCACTGTCAAGAAGCTTTCGCGGCATAAAAGCTCAGGTATCTCAGTTTAAAAAGAGCTGTGTCTATACCGAGGAGATTTTACACACTAATTTGGGCTGGACTTAGCAAAAATTGTTCCTTAAGATATAGATGTAGGCGTACTTGCCAACTTCAGGATACCAATAAGTCCAAAATACTTCTTAGTTTCTATAACTTCTCCTGCCTTCGTTGAAAACATATTAAAATCATGGACACCATGTCACTTTGATCATATCACATCAACTTCTTCCTTTCAGTGAGAATAGAAAACAGTTAAAAAAAAGCTATAAGAAACTAGAGGGTTTATTTAAACGAAAGAGAATTGGTCTTTTGGCATGTCACATAGTCGAAAATAGCAAGAAAGCTGATTTGAGGCCTAAGAAAATGAGCCCCAATAGGCTCACCATGACTAACATTGCATCTGCTTTGAAATACCACACACCAGCGTTAAAGACCCTTGATGAAAGGGGTTAAGCTTTACAATGCATAGTGGCTTTATGATCCGAATTGTTTTATGGTCTCCTGAAAAGTTTTGCTTTGCATGTTTTTAGGTTTGGATTTGCTCGACGATTATAAAGAAAGGGTGAGACGATGTATCTTGAAAACGAAAAAGGGAAAATATATTATGAAGTTCACGCTGAAAAAGACGGTGCACCGGCTGTGCTTTTTTCACATGGTGTTTGTATGGACCACAAGACTTTCTTGTCCCAGGTCGAAGTTCTGAAAAAGCACTATACGGTCATTGTCTGGGACATGCCTTTTCATGGAAACTCTTCCCCTTTAAACACCAAGGGTTTTTATACTGCTTCGGCCGCAGATTTTATAAAAGACTTGCTGGATCAAACTCAAACTGACAAAGCAGTACTAGTTGGCCTGTCTTTAGGTAGTTTTGTCGTCCAGCAAGCCGTCCATAAGTATCCGGAAAGAGTGGCGGGCACGGTTCACATCGGAGGAGGATCTTTATACCCTGGTTACCCTTCGATTCTAAAACTATTCAATCCTATCATTGGGTTTTTCATCGCACTTTATCCAAGCCGCTCCATATTCAAAACCTTTGCCAAACACAGGGCCTTAAAACCGGAAACCAGAGCCTATATGGAAAAGACAGCAACTAAAACAGGCAAAGGAGTTATGGCTCATTTAACCCAGGAAATGCTCCGGGATATGGTAAAAGGTCTTAGAAAACCCTCAAACGAACCTATGCTTCTTCTTTACGGTGACCATGAGACTTCATTTGTGAAAAAAACCATGCAGAAGATGCATCATAACAACCCTAACAGCCAGATTATGGAGGTAAAGGATGCTCATCACGTCGCCAATCAAGATAACCCGGAAAAGGTAAACGAGATTTTGCTATCTTTTTTGACCGACTTACATGAAAATATTTGAAACGGATTTAAGCATGTCCCGGCAGTTTGTTTTTTTTGGTTTCTAATTTTACCCCCCATCAGCCAATGGAAAAGAAGAACATGGATTAGCCATCGTTTCACAAAAGAGAGGATATATAATCTAAGCGTTTCTCTTGGATTGGCAGCTTTTCATCTAGATTTTTGATAAGAGTTTTTCATAACCTTTTCTTTGCAAATAAAGCTATTAATAACTTCGTATGGATGTTCCTTTAGTCCACTAAACTGTGATGTATGCATCTTTATAGCCAAAAACAAAGTCCTGCGCTCTGGAAATAATAATGATAACTTATAAAGCTGGAAGAAGAGTGGTTCTTCATGAAAAAAAGAAGTTACAAAGAAGCCTTCAAAATTTATTTTCTCGCTCTTTTTTTCCTTCAAGAAAACAAATCACGAGAAAGCTCTTTTATGTAAAAACGCTTTGTAGTTCAAAATAACAACTCAAGGGGATAGGAAAATGAAAAAACTTGTAATCAGCAGGTTGCGGGTTCGAGTCTCATCATCGGCTCCTCATATTACAGTAGGTTAGGAGATTGGAAGCTGATCCGATCTCCTTTTTTGTTCGAAAGTGGAATCAGCGCCTAGAGTGTTTTCTGTGAAGGCCATAGAGGATGAAATGGAGAAACTTCCAGAAGAAAAGAAAAAGCCAGAGAAAATAATTATCTCCATATAGTTGCTACGAATACGAGGCAGCTATGAAAATTCTGATTCTGAACAGGCTACTTTCTCAGTATAGGTAGGATCATCAGGGAAACATGCTTACGCATGGAAAATTTTGAACATAAAGGAAAAAACGATGTGACAGAGAAGAATGGCCAATACAGCTTCAAAATAAACATAATGGTTGGAGGCCGGCGCAGTCCAAGGATTTATGCAGATTCTATTTACCCGACATATTGTTTTTGATAAAAGAAGTTTCTTCTAATCAATCCGCTTTCATTTTTTGGATTTTCCCATGATCAGCATGGTAGCTTAGTCTGTTTTGATACGGTTCCAATCATATAGACAATTTTGACTCTACATCCTAAAGCAGGTTGCTCAACTGAAACGGTACATTTCTAAATCTTTGTTAATAGATTTTTCAGATATAAGAAAGATAACAAACATGTTGCATATTAGGAAAAGTTACGGGCTATAAACCGTGAAAAATGAGGTCTAAACTCGCAGAGCAAATCCAGACTCCAAGAAAGACCCGCACCTTTCATTCGTTCGGGTCTATGCTTCTACCGGTATCATATATAAACATTAGATCGTAGCTGAACAAATGCTCTCGATCAGCTCGATCAAGCAAGGAGGAAGTCCGCATGGATCAAAGGACAGAGACCATAAAAAAGCGCTATGACCGCTCATCATCCTACTATGACTGGATGGATCGCATGGTAAGCGATTCCTTACGAGAGAAAGCAGTATTGCAGGCTTTCGGAAAAGTCTTGGAAGTAGGGGTTGGAACCGGCAAGAGTTTTCCCTTTTATCCGGAAGGATGTGAGGTGACGGCCATTGATTTTAGCAAAGGCATGCTTGCCCAGGCCAGGAAGAAAATAAGCTTGGCAAAGGTCCCGGTAACCCTCCTGGAAATGGATGCTCAAGAAATGACTTTCCCAGACAATACTTTCGACACGGTGCTGGCCACTTGTGTGTTTTGCTCCGTACCAGATCCGGTCAAGGGTCTTAAAGAAGTTCGGCGTGTCTGCAAACCGGACGGGCAGATTATTCTCTTAGAGCATATGCGCAGTGAGAATCCTTTGATGGGTCTGTTGATGGACATTTTAAACCCGATATCCCTTTATGTAATCGGTTCTAATATCAATCGAAAAACTATGGAGAATATCGAGGCAGCGGGTATCCAGGTAAGCGCTATGGAAGAACACCGGGGAAAGATTGTCAAACTGATCGTGGCCAAGCCTTAAAATGGAAGGGATAAGAATAGGATTCAATAATGCAAGAGGTATTTCTCATCATAGATGAAGTGGTTCTCCTTATTTCAAAACGGATATCCATGACGGTTATGGTGGATATAAATTGTCGCATCAATGGTTTTCACGTTCATATTACTCAAAGAGTAAACTGACAAAGAATGATTGTCTTGGGAATCATACAATCTTGTTGAATACAAACAATTCCAAGTTTTAGAATGAGGTCTGAATCATTTGCAGTAGGATTCCTCACTCGCTAGATAACGATGGCCGCAAGACTTGGTAATTACGCATAACGATCTTCCTGCCGGGGAGATCATGAGTGAGATTGCAAGAATAGTTAAATCTTCTGCAATCTCTCAAAATTGATTACCGAATGGACTAGGTTTAGTTTATTTCCACCAATCGAGACCTGGGCAAAGTTTGGTCGGTTGAAAAGTTTTGGCTTGATACAATAAGAGATGGAAAAATATTGGACTGTTGATCAATCCAATAGCAACTGTATTTCATAATAACTGCTTCATTCTTACTATAAAGCATTTTCCCAAATAGAAGTATCACTATGCTACATCAGCCAATAAAAACAGAGGCGGCACGTGAATTTCTAGGCGAATTGTAAAGAAATTGACCCTGGACGGACTTTCTTATGGGGGTGTAAGAAATACCCAAGAAAGATTCAAATGAAATGAAAGCAAAGAAATTGCCCGAGCCCGAGTGGCTTCGGGCAAAATCATTGTATCGTTGACCAAGTGGTCTTATGTGGGAATGGAATCAGAAAAACAGGATTTTGTATGTCTAAAGATCTAATTCAATCTGGAGCAAAGGAGCATGTTGCTGTGCTCCGTACACATCCCGTTCACCCAAGGCTCCGGACGAAGTGGGACGGACAATGGTCGCTTTTACGGCCTTGGCAGGATCAAAGTGTATTACCGAAATCACCTGGTCAAGTTCAATATTGTACAAACTTGCGATCAATTCTTTGTTTATGGCTTTACTTTTTTTGACTTGTTCATACGTAGAGAAATCCTTGAAAATGAAATCAAAAGTCAATTCATAAGGGCCTGCGTTTTTGCTTCTTAACACAGTCACCAAGTCGGTAATCTTATGTTTAGCCATTTATGTCACCACCAATCTGTTCAATATGGACGGGAAACAGCTTGGCGGGATCGGCTACCTCGATTAAATGATGCAGGCTGAATTCATAGACCTCTCCTGCTTTAAAGTCGGAAGGGGAGTACGGAAAGGCCAAATTGCCTGCTGTGGCCACCCGCCCCGAATAGCCGAAATGGAGCATATTGGATCTGGCGAAACTGCAAATCGTGCTGGCCAGATCCTGTGTCTTGGCCACGGCTTCAATAATGATGCCGATTTCATGGGAGTGAATATCTTTCACAGGCTCTAGGTCTCCCATCACCCCATCGCGCCCGTAGAGCTTAAAGAAAAGTTGATAGTCATTTATAGGTAAGTCGGCGAAATTTTCGCTTACTACTTGTTTTACCTTTTCTATGATGTTGTCCAGTTCAGAAATCATAATCGGATCTCTTACCCCGGCGATGGAAATGGTTCTGTAACCCACCAGCCGGGCACCTTCCAGTTTGATTTTATAGGGTTTGTCTTCAACAAACCGGCTGCCGCTTATTTTTACTTTGGATTCATCCAGCTGTGTGAAATTTGCTTGGGTAAGATCGATATACCCACCCGGGCCCTGTAGTTTGTAAGGGTCTTCCTTTTCGTACAGGGTATGGGCGGCTACGGATGTGACCGTGCATTTTCTCTCAGGATTCAGGGGTTCGACGACAAAGTGGTCTTTTCTCAGTGTGCCAAACATGCTGTCGCTGCCGCTTCCCGGTTCACAGGCAATGGAGGCGCATTCCAAAATTTTGCCCAAGTGCATGGCCAAGCCCACAGGAAATCCTTTTATTACGCAATAGGCAGAAAACACCGTGGGGTCATAAGCTCGTCCGGCTATGATTACATCAGCACCCTTTTGCAAGGCATCCATAAAGGGCTCCATTCCCATTTGACCGACGATGGAAGTACTTTGTGCTATCTGATCTTCCGTGAGGGCAGGAGCTGGAGCAAGGGGAGAAATCTTATCTTGATGAAATGCTTCGAAAAGGGTTTCTTTGTCGATTTCAGAATGAATGGTGGCCAAGGTAAACGACAATTTCTCTTCTTGTTGTATTTCACGTACAATATCTTCACACCACTTTAAGTGACGGTCAGCTCCGGCGCCACCGGCACTTCCGACAATCACCGGAATCTTTCTTTCTCTTCCGGCCAGAAGCATCATCTTTAAGTCTCGTTTGACAGACGCTTTGTCGGTAAAAGAAACTCCGGCACCGAGATAATAAGGTCCGGGATCAACCGACCCTGCATCGACGGCTATGATGTGGGGATCTTTTTCCAGTCCCCGCTGAAAAGAATCTCTTGGAAAGCCATACCCTAAAATTGCGGTGGGAGAAATAATTCGAATTTCTTCCATACATGCATCCCTCCATTTCAGTTTACTGGAAAAATCAGGGCAATCTTATTGAATTGGATTTTGAATGCGAAGCAGCCTAAGTGTTCGCTCCATTTCATTGGTAACCACGGAGAGCCCTTCATCAACTCCCATGCCGGGTTTGGCCAGCATCTGGTCGGGCCTGGTGGCAAGCGCCACATGGACACAGATTTGGGCGGACCGCTCTGTTTCGTTGCATGTTCCGCCTTGATATGCGCCCATACGATTTTCCTGGCAGTACAGCACGGCTTCGATCGTGTTATTGAGTCCTCCCAAATCGGGGGTTTTTATCTGAACCATATCACATGCTTGGTGGTCCACAAACTCCTTGATATCCGAAAGGGTGTTGCACCACTCATCGGCTACAAGTTTTACCTGCAGTCCCCGGCAATGGACTTCCGCTTTCAGGGTTTTCATGTCATCAATCTGCTTTTCTCGGCTGCCGGAGTCCATCGGCCCCTCGATTTGCAGATCATAGGGGGCGGCTGCTGTCTCTAGTTGTTGTAAATAGTCGGTCATTTTCCCGAAGTTATTGTCAAACGCCAAGCCAATCGTCCCGTACACATCAATATGGAATACCGGTTTGAAATCCGGCCGCGGTTTTAAAATCTCCACTCTTTGTTTCAGCCATTCTATATAACGCACCAACTTCTCTCCATTACGCCCCAGCTTGTCTGCTACATTGTTGATTAAGCCGTGGGGGAGGACATCTGCCCCTTTCATAATCATTTTATCCGCGTTGCTGTATCGGTCGTCACCTGTTTGAGCAAAAACCGACACGCGCTTTGCCTTCAGTATAAGGCCGTATTCTTCTGCCACTATTTCGGTCATGGTCTTCTTTCTGTCTTTGGCGACTGCATCCAAAATGGCTTGCGTGATCCCGTAACGGACAGCCGTATGGAGTCTGTCTCCGTTCATAGTCAATCGGTCAAATTCTTCAGCCATATCTTTGAAACTGTCGATTGTCCGGCCCACCAGTTGGGGGCCGATTTCCTCTTCGATGACCGAGATGAAGTCCTCCGCCAAAAAAAGTGGGTCTCTTCCTCCCGCTCCGGAATACTGCACGGCGGTACAGTCACCATGTGCTACTTGACCGTCGTCCAAAACGATCATAATCGAAATGGCTTCTCCCGCCTGCCGAATGAAGGTGAACCCTTCGGTCGCGGGTTGGCCTGAATAGGAAAACCCGTCCGAAGCGGCGCCTTCTTTAATCGCTCTTTGGTCATCGAAATAAAAGCCTGTCAATCCGGGTGATGCTAGCACTTTTTTTATTTTCATGTATCCTTCATCCTTTTTCCATCAGCCTTTTTATGGTCTGCCGACCAGCATCCCTTTGCCAATGGCGTAAATATCGTCTACCACCATTTGAAAGTTGGGTTCCCGTCCTTCTTTTTGCCCTCTTTCCTTGAGTTTTTGCCGGTGATAATCCACAGTTTTTTGGGAGAAGGGGATGTTGCCGTGTTCTAAATAACGAACAATTCCTTCATTGTCCCTGGCTGGTAAAATTTTATTGGCGGTGTATTGGCTAGGTGCAAACGGGATGTCGATCACACCGGCGGCAAAAGCTTTCACAGCCCCTTGTGCTAGATCCCCGTCTCCCAGGTCAAACACCCTGTTTAAGATTTCTTTGGTCTCCCTTGTAATCATTTCTTTTTCTTCTTCTAATCTATGGTCGGGAATATACTGCTGGTCTTTTAACATGTTGATCAATTGTTTGGTCGTTTTAAGTCCCTGGGCATTCGCTTCCTTGGTGGGGATGCCAAAGGCTTCGTGGGGGGACTTGACGATGACTTTGGTGACACCTGCCAAAGCAGCCGCGGCGGCACCCCAGGAAATGACGGCGAACGCCTTGGCTTCGTCTTGCGGAAACCCGCCCATCCACTGGTGGAGCACGGTCGTTAACTGGATATCCTGAAAATCCGCCAGGTACTCGGATGCTAGTTCTTCCAAAGTTCTTATGGCCGCAACATCTTGCACTAAGTTACCGCACTGCCCGTACCCCAAGGTGATATTCTTCACGCCTTGGGTAGCGGCCAGCAATCCTTCGATAATGGCGACGGCATGGGAGATCGATGGCGGCACCAAAGTACTTGTCAGCGGGCCGAAAGGTTCTCTGTTGATGGAAATACCCTGCTCTTCGTACAGGCCGACTAATTTGTCCACATACTGCCAGTGAAGCAGGGTGCTTTCAATGGATACATTTTTGGCATAAGGAATGTTATAGGAAATCCCGCCGCCTTCAAAATCACTGAAACCGCTGGCCAGGGTGATTTCGGCCAATAATCTTGCATCGGGAGTGCCGTGCCGTACTTGGATGGGCACTTTTACTGCTTCTACTACTTTGCGGCAAACTTGCACACCGTAATTGACGGCCGGAAACCCATTTAATAAGGATTTGTTTGTTTTTTTGCTTTTTTCAATGCCGGCTTTGGCATCTTGATATTTGTTTTGTCTTGTATAACTGTCAATCGTGGTTGGAAGTAAATCAGCGCCGCCCTCGTTTTGTAAATATTGCAACAGCTCAATGTGTTCATCAATGAGGGCCACGCCGGCTCTCGGCTGGATTAATGTTGTCTTGTTGTCTTTGGCCTTAGCTAACACAGCAACCATATTTTTCTCTTTCACCTGTTTACTACAATAAGTCACTGCCTCCTCAAAATCCACATCAGCGCCTGTAGGCCAATGAGTTAACACTTGTTTTCTTATTTCTTCAAACTTACTAAGTTCCCAGCGCTCATTTTTCAAATCCATTCTTACCACCCCTAAATACTTAAGTGTTTTTTGGCAAATTGAATTGCTCTTTCTTCATCAATATTACTAAGTAATCCGATGGTCGAAAGTAAATATTCTCTATCAATGATTACCTCGCCATCACAAGGCGCCAGGATTTCAGGATTTTCACAAGCAACAAAACTATTTCTTATCACATCTTCTGTATCTTGGTTATGCACCAATACCCCGCCTGTCCCAATGATTAGCTCAAGATCTGTCAAGTCTTTTCCTCTTTGAACATAACTTTCACCAAAAGGAGTATAATGCACTTCTAGTTTGCCTGCATGTCTGCTTACAGCAATGTCTATAGCCGCTTTTGCTAGAGCAAATTCCATATCTTTTTCCGAAGTCTTGGGCAAATACTCCACGTTTTTAGAAAGTTTATATATATACATTCTTAAGTCATTAGTGCAAATATCCGCAGAAACGTATTTCCTAAGGGCCCGATCTCCTACTTCATCCAATAATGATGGGGCACTATACCGCATGCCCAAATCGCCTTCCACGGTTCGCTTGACAAAAGGTTCTTCCAAACCTTTTAGACTAACCCCTTTAGAGGGTGTCCCTTCTGCGGCTGAATGCACATCAGTAGTTGCGCCGCCAATATCTACAATCATAACTTCCCCTAATCCACTATGCTCGTTTGTCCCCGCAGCAAGTAGTTCTGCTGCTTGCATAACGGCTGACGGTGTGGGCATGATGATATTTCCAAAATTTTCTTTTACTTTATGAAAGCCCTTAGCATAGACTATTTGGCGTAAAAAAATAGTGCGTATCATTTTGCTGGCAGGTTCTATATTTAATTTTTCCAGCACCGGCATTACATTTTCTGTTAGGTGACATTCTTTACCATGTTCGGCTAAAATCTTATATACTTCGGGAGCTGAAGTTTTATTACCCGCCATTATAATGGGGATATCTAGTGATGATTTTGCAAGCATGTGGGCATTATTGATAACAATATCTTTTTTGCCACCGTCTGTGCCGCCGACCAGAAGGAACAGATCGGGTTTTAGGCCAATAATTTCCTCTACGTCAGTATCTGTCAATTCGTAAGAATACACTTTGCTTACTTTTGCTCCGGCCCCAAGGGCTGCCCTTTTGGCAGCTTCAGCTGTCAGTTCAGGCACTAATCCCGAAGCAACTATTTTTAGTCCTCCGGCCGCACTGCTGGAGGCTATGCGATATGATATGTGCTTCTCGTTAATTCCTTGTTCGGACAGATCAGCCAAAATCCGGGTAATACCGGTCATAATATTATCGTCAACGGTGGTTAAGGTTTTAGAGGCACCGATTAGTTTTAAGTTATCAAAATCAATAACGTTCCCTTTGGTATAGGTGCTTCCGATATCTAAAAATAATGCTAGCTTCATGCTGTCCGCCACCTCATTGCGTTGACTGGCTATTGGTCCATAAATCTTTCTTTAAGTCCGTTACAGCTTCTTCGGGTAAAGTCCCCGGGGGGTATGCTCTGTCAAATCCCATGTCAAGAAACTTCTTTTTTATCCCTTCCCAGTCTTGCTTACCGACGACCAAATTGCCCCCTATATACATCAGTAGATCTTCTATACCAGACTCGATACATTTTTCTTTGAATCCCTGGCAATCGAGCTCAGCATGTCCATACAGGGATGACACAAATATAGCATCCGCATCTGTTTCCAGGGCAGCGTTAATAAAATCTTCTTGTGTCGATAACACTCCGATATTCACCACATTAAGCCCATGCTGTTCTAGCGAGCCTTCTAAAATACGATTTCCAACTGCATGTACATCTGAACCAATTACCCCAATTACTGCAGTTATTTGTTCCATCCATACCCCTCCTGACCATTTACTTTGAAATAATCGCAAAACTCAATGAACTCTAAGAAGACAAAAGTAAAATTGTCAATTGCAATGCAATCTTGAAGGATTTTCTACTACTGTTCCCTCTCCATTAAGTAATCTTGTGGTCTTATAGGGAGAGGATTGTTCCACGAGTAGTTTGGTGCACAATGAATACCAATTCATACCATTATAGTATACCTCATTCATGAAACAGAGCTCATCAACCGTTTTTATTAAGTAAATGTGCAGCATAAATGCGATAATAGTTACAATAATAATACACCCAAGGGCACAATGTCAATAGTTGATCATATATTTGATTGAAGTACACAAAAGAGCCATCATAATTGTCTCCTTGGAAAACAAAGCGGCTTAGAAAAACATCAGCACGAGGCTCAGTCATTTATTGATATTTAAAGGGGTGGGTCAATACGGCTGAAGGGAGAAGTGGTCGATAAACGAAGTCTGCTAAATGCTGCAGATTCTTAAGAATGAAGGCATGCCTTATAAATCGGTGCAAAAAGATCTTGTAATAATTATCTTGGTCTATTCAAATATCCGGAGGGGTTAG
>SLNR01000144.1 GCA_007132905.1 Candidatus Sumerlaeota bacterium
ACAAAAGATGGATGTTTTCAGCGGTCTGCTTCATTTAAGGTCGTCATGTTTTAGATGTTCTCTTTCATGGATAGTGAACGAAAGTCAAAAAACAATGACTTTTATCTCTTATTCTCTCGCGATGTGTCAAATCCTGCCAATACCAGACTGCTTATCGTAAGGAAAAAGGATGCTTGCAGGATCTTTCTCAGACTTTATCTCCTAAACCCTCCCCTTATATTTTGTTTTATTCATAGCTTCCTCATAATATAAATGAGCACTGTATACTTTTGCGCACACAGTACTCTTTTTTGATCCCTTATTTAATTTACGGAAGTTTCTATTTCACCACCAGCACATCGCAGGGAGCCTCCTGGACCACCGGGCCGCTGACACTGCCGGTCACGATCTTCTCAACGCTGCTTCGACCTTTGCTGCCGATAATGAGCAGCTCGCACTCATTTTCTTGAGCGTAAGTCACGATCGTTTTTGCCGCCTCCCCGTACAACAGTCTCGTCGAACAGGCAGTTCCCATCTCCCTTAAAATATCCACTGCTTCTTTCAGCACTTTTTCTTTTTGTTTTATATACACTTCATCGATGTCCAAGGGGATCCCTTCCGGTTCAACTCTCACCCCATCGCGGGAAATATTTCCATAATGAGGCGGGATCTGGGTATCCTCATAGACACATATCACCGTGATTTCAGCTTCAGGCGTAAGCTCATTCATCCAGGCCGCCCGTCTTATGGCCTTTTTGCTGGTATCAGAACCATCTGCACATACGATCATTTTCATGGCCATTCCTCCTTAATAAAGCCCTGTTTCTCTGTCTTTTTAAATCATGCCTTACACATCTCTTCGGTCAGGATAAACACCCACCGGCTTGTCCGGAAAATACCGCCTCAAAAGTTCAACCCTTATAGAAGTTTTTCATGTTTACGGCCGCATTTTATTTTACCACCAACACATCGCAATGAGCTTTGGGCACCACCGCGGAACTGACGCTGCCGGTCATGATCTTTTGAATGGTTCGGCGCCCTTTGCTGCCTAGAATAAGCAGATCGCACTCTTTTTCTTTCGCATAGGCAATGATCGCTTGCGCCGGTTCCCCATGCAAGAGACGTGTCGAGCAGGTGCAGCCTTCTTCTTTCAATATCTTGATAGCTTCTTCAAGGACTTCCTCTCCCTGTTGAATGTAAATCTCGTCGATATCAGACGGGAGCCCTTCCGGTGGTTTTCTTACCCCGTCACGAGCAATGTGTCCATAACGCGGAGGATTCTGAGAATATTCATGAACAAACACCAATGTGATTTCAGCCTCGGGGACAAAATCATTGATTTGAGCTGCTCTTTTGACAGCTCGCCTACTAGTATCAGAACCGTCGGTACATACGATGATCCTCATGCTCCTTCCTCCTCAAGGAAATCAAGTTATATGATTGATATATACATTGTATCATTTTCCCCCTGATAAGTTCTATCCAAAACAGGTCTTTATCTGATTCTTTGGCACTAAAAAACACCAACTGCCTTTAGGGATTGGTGTTTTCTTACTGTTTACCCTGTCGAGGCAGATCCTTTTGTCTCGACAGCCTGTTTAAATGAAGGGGGGACCTTCTTGCTATTTTACCAACACAATGTCACAATCCGCTTCTTGAATCACCCCGCTGCTCACGCTTCCAAGCAGAGTTTTCTGCAGTCCCGATCTTCCTTTATTGCCGATCATCAATAAATCAATATCATGTTCTTCCACGTAATCTATAATTTTGGCAACCGGATGCCCGTCAATCAATTCAAGCCGATAGGAAACCCCCGCTTGCTCCAGCACCTTTTCCGCCTCTTCAAGCACCATCCGAGCCTGCTGCCTGAGCCCGTCTTCAAGTTCTTCGGGTACTTTCAGTTGTGATAGCCTTCCTTCAAAATGGTGAGGCGCATGCCCATAAGGAGGCGCTGTTTGAATAGGTTGATGAACATGCAGTACCGTAATTTCACTTTCTTTCAACAACTGCGCCGCTTCAGCCGCTTTTTGCACAGCTCTTTCCGCCACCGCCGATCCATCGGTACAGACCAATATATTCATATCTTTTCCCTCCAAGTTAATCCATAGATATCTCATATACTTTTTCTAGACATTGTATCTCAATCCCTTCAAACGATTATTTTTACAGAATCCTTTTGTAAGATCTTCGCGAAACCCCGTTTTGCGACCCTTCAAACTATAAAGATCGCAAAAGACCGCCGCACAAAATAAATTTTTTGGCGTCGGTCTTTTACAAAAAGGAACTTGCTAGTGAATCCACTTTTTATTCACGCTGTAAAGACTATACGCAAATAAAGCAACAGCAAAAGCAATCAACGCCAAAAAACTGAGAGGAACTGAAATCACCCCATTATCGTTGATGGCCGTTTTTAAAATATCAGCCCCGTAAGTCAAAGGCAGGGCATAAGATATGGGCCTGATGAAAACCGGCAGGTCCTGAAGAGGGATAAAAAGTCCGCATAAAAACAACATTGGAAAGCGAAAGAAATTGGAAAAAGTCATCGCTTCAAAAACCTGTCCAGCCGACACGGCGATAAACAGCCCCAAAAAGGTAGATGTGACAGAAATCAAGACAACACTCCCCAAGACCATCCCCCAGACAATTCCTCCCAAATCGGCTAGAAACAAAGCAAGTAGAATCGGCACAAAGGCATTAAGGATCCCGAACATAATCGCCCCTGATGTTTTAGCCAGCATAAGAAGGTTTAAGCTGATGGGAGCCAACAAAAGTCTTTCAAAAGATCGGTGGCGCCGTTCAAAGGTGATGGTCACTGCCAGCATGGAAGTAGTG
>SLNR01000094.1 GCA_007132905.1 Candidatus Sumerlaeota bacterium
AACACCCGAAAGGGTGTTTTCTTTTTATCGAGAAGAATAAATGTAGAATACGAGCAAGTTTTATAGGAGATGATGATGGAGATGAAAGACAAAAATAACAAGAAAAACCCGCCGATAAAAATTGGGCAAAAGCTTGTTCTCACCGTTGAAGGTTATAATTCAAAGGGGGAGGGTGTTTGCCGATATCAGGGGTTTGCCATATTTGTCCCTTACGGTTTGCTAGGAGAAAAAATAAGAATATCCATCACCCAAGTGAAAAAAAGGTTTGGGGTCGGAATTGTTCTTCAGATCATCGAACCTTCACTTCAAAGAGCTAAGCCTCCATGCGAAGTCTATAATCGGTGCGGGGGATGCCAGATTCAGCACATGCATTACGGACATCAGCTTGAGATGAAAGAACAAATAGTCGAAGATGCGCTTCAAAAGATCGGCAAGGTTTACGAAACAGAGGTAGTAAAGCCGATCATGGGAGCGAAAGATCCCTGGTATTATAGAAACAGGACACAAATACCGGTACGCAATAGAGCAGGAGATCTCGAGGTTGGTTTTTTTACCGAAGGAACACATCAAGTCGTTCAGGCAGAAAAATGTTTGATATTAAATAGCCGGTTAAACTCTATGATGAGCAACTTAAAAGAAATTTTAGCAAAACAATATGGGGAAAATGCAGGTGGCAGCGAAAAACATGAAGAACCGATTCATCATGTTTTAATGAGGACTTCAAAAGGTGCAGAACAAGCACTGCTTGTCCTTGTCACAGAAAAAGAGGATTTTAACGGAAAAAAAGAAATGATTGAAGACATAAAGAAGCAGATGCCTGAGTTAACCGGTCTGCTTCAACAGGTAAAGCCTAAGAGAAGCAAAGGAGATGTTCAAGGCAGGCTAGCTTCTCTGTTTGGAAAAGATCACATCACCGACAGTATCGGTCCATTTACATTCAAAGTATCGGCCGCTTCTTTTACTCAGATCAACCCAGATCAAACCGAAAGATTATATGATAAAATCGTTGAATTGATGAATCCGAAAGAAGATAGTGTGTTAGTGGATGCCTACAGCGGGATTGGTACAATTTCATCATATCTATCCAAAAAAGCAAAGAAAGTATATGGACTGGAGATGTCGGAGGAAGCCGTTAACGATGCTAAATTAAATGCAGAGAAGAATAAACTTGCTAATGTTGTCTTTATGAGTGGGAAAGCAGAGCAATCTTTGCTTGACCTAAACAAAGAAGGGATACAAGTGTCCGGTATAGTTCTTGATCCCCCTCGAAAAGGTTGTGAACGATCGATGCCGGAGTTAGTTTCAAAAATGGGGATCGATAAGATCGTATATGTGTCGTGTAACCAGGGCAGTATGGCTAGAGATATTGGCTTGTTCCGAAGTGTCGGATATGCACTCAAAGTTGTTCAACCGGTTGATCTTTTTCCGCAGACAAGCCATGTGGAGTGCGTGGTATTGATGTCAAAGGTGGAGAAATAGAAAAACTGAAAGATTAATAAGTAAAGGGTTCTGCGTGTTTTACTGATTTGCAGAATGGCAGGACCCCTTGTGATATTGATACTCTTTGGGAATATATCTACTGTGAAAAAGTTGCATAGTTGAGTAGACAGGATTGCTTTTGGGTAGGTTGTAGAGATAGAAATGTTGCGAATATACACATTAAATAGCCTAAATAACATGTAATATAATTGATGAATTGATTGTTAGTCTAATTGGTGATAAAATATATTGAAGTATTAATAGTTTGATTATTTATATAAGGAGAAATACACAATGAATTATGATAAGGATTTTTTAAATGAAAATATGATGGGACCAAATTCGATGGTGATAGCCAAAGAATTAACACAAGGGTTACCTTTTATAAAAGGTATGAAGGTGTTAGATTTAGGTTGTGGTAGAGGTCTTACATCTGTATTTTTGGCAAAAGAATTTGGTGTCCAGGTTTTTGCGCTTGATTTATGGACGTCATCTACTGATAATTATAATCGTTTTAAACAAATGAGTGTTAGCGATTTGGTAGTTCCATTGCAAATCGATGCCCTTAATTTGCCTTTTCCAAATGAATATTTCGATGCTGTTGTAAGTATAGATTCATATCATTATTTTGCAAATAATGACACATATTTTAGCGAGGTGCTAAAACCTATACTCAAAAAAGATGCTATTGTTGCAATTGCTTTTCCGGGAATGAAATTTGAAATAGAAAATAATATTCCAGAAGAAATGAAACCACTTTGGGATGAAGATATTTTAAAAATGGTACATTCTATAGATTGGTGGAAGCCAAAATTTGAAAATCATCTTAACGATTTTCAAATAAGTGAAATGGATTGTTTTGATAAAGCATGGAGTGATTGGTTGTCTTGTGAAAATCCTTATGCACTTGAAGACATGCTCATGATTGATACTGATAATGGCAGATATATGAATTTAATAAAACTTTCAGGAAGGGTTAAATAATAAACTAAGTGAAAGAAGATAGTATACCTAAAGGAGATGCAGTATGTCACAAAATTCAAGAATACATTTCATACCGCCCAAACCTCCTAAAAGAGAAAAACGGGTAGCTATTTTTGCAAGGGTTAGTACAAACGATGCGGAGCAATTAAAAAGCCTTGCTGTACAAGTATCTGCATTTACAAGATTAGTAGCATCCACTCCACAATGGCTACTGGTTGATGTTTACATGGATACAGCATCTGGTAAATCTGGCACGGCAAGAAAAGAATTTGCCCGTATGCTTGAAGACTGTAAGGCTCATAAAATAGAAATTATTCTTGCGAAAAATATT
>SLNR01000026.1 GCA_007132905.1 Candidatus Sumerlaeota bacterium
CCAAAGCTGGGCAGGAAGTGGCGGTAAAGGTGAAGGACAGAGTCAGATGCGGGGATAAATTGTGCGAATATGAAAAGACCAAAAGTGAGGAAGAATGATTTAGATGCCATTAGGATAGAAGGTGATGATACGACGATTCATGATCAAAACAGTTATTGAGTGCAAGAGATAGATTTGTCTGCAGCATCAAAAAGACATGTTATTTCAGGAAAATGATATGAAAGGCAGAGAAGGGCAGATGTTTTAGATCTGATCTTCTCTGCTTTTTTGAATAAAGCGGATCAGACAGAAGATAGGCCTGAAAGGGCGTCTATTTTGCCAAAAAACGCTCATCCAAAAGTACAGCTGAAGCAGGAATGAACGATGTAGTCTTTGCTAGAGTCGTTGTGAGGGTATAGAAAAGAGCACGAGGCTGCATAAAGTGCTGATCTTTGATGTTTGCGGCAGCTACCAGCCCGGGAGAAGATGCTGCCCTATTTTTTGCGGTCTACGCTATTTTCTCAGGACTTTTTCAATAAATAGGGAAAAGGTGCGAATAAATATTATGGCACGGAGCTTTCTAAGCGTTTTTCGATTTGATCCAAGGCAAGCTTTACCAAACGGGCATCAATTTTTTTGTTGTTATCTGAATAAAGAGAGGCTATGTCTTGAGCAGAAAGCTCATTGACTAGATGTTGAGCATACCATTGAAAAAATTCCTCGGGGCGGAATGTGCCATTGGCCGGTTGTGACTTTTTTGTAAGCAGATGCTCCTTTCTGCGGAGATATCTGTCCAGGTATTTTTCAAAAGCAGCCAAAGTCTTCTTTTTATAGGATTTTTTTGTATCTTTGTTTGGATCAAAATGGTCATGGGTAAAAGTTAGAACAGTGTTGTTTTTGCTGTCGAGAATCATGCCAGCATCTATATCGTGGTGCCACACAAGGTCTACACCTTCAGTATCACTTGGATCGGCGACAAACCATACCCATAATGTTCGTAAAGCTGTCTGATACACCCAAGGATAAGTTAAGCGGTATTCTTGCGCCCAGGTAAGCATAGAATCTTTTAATTGGGCGTATAGATCATTTTGTGAGCACTCTTCCCAAGTAAGCACTGAATCACTATCATAATAAGGGAAAACATGGTCGCGGAGTTTTCGTAACACTTCCGGTTCAACTTCGTCCACCGCCTCCAAAAATAGCACTCTAGATTCCTCTCTGCTGATGGTTATTTTTTCAAACGAATCAAGTTCCAAATACATGAAAACACCTCCGATGACATGAATTACTTGTCTCTTACAAGGCCTCCTGAGTCAGCTCTTTCAGACGAAATGATCACTGCTTTTGGAAATAGTTTGATTTTGTTTTGAAGAAAAATGATTCTATGAAGGAACTTGACAGCTAAGTTGTGATAATGTAAACTGTTAGCAATTGATAGCATTTATCATTTACTTGATTTTTTGTTTTCTCTCATCACAGAGAAAGGATGCTGAAGATGAAAAAGAGATATCCTCTGTTTTGGGTTACGTCCATAGTATTATTGACAACAGGAGTGATCTATTTCGGTCGGGAAGAGGTTATTTCCGCTGTCGGGAAAATGGATCCGAAGACCATGTTTCTTTTACTGATTCTCCAACTAATTACATTAGCGGTAACTTCGCTCAGATGGAAGTTCTTGTTAGGTAAGGCAAAACAATATCTTTCTTTGGGAAAAGTTTTCTTAATTATCATGGCTGGTAGTTTCGTTGAAAGTGTTACACCGTCAACGCGGTTTGGCGGGGAAGCAGCCAAAATATATCTCTTGAAAAAGCATACCGATTTGACATATTCAAACATAGTTGGCCTTTTTTTAGCGATTAAATACTATTCGTGGCTTCCCTTTTTAGTATTGGCAGCAGCCTCTTTTAGCTTCGTATTCTTAGTATATCGTCTTTCTTATCTTTATATTCTCCCCTTTTGTATGTTAGTCCTGTTTTGCGCAGCATTAGGTTGGGTATACCATCGAGGAGCGGCCAAGCAAAAACTTCCTCTGTTTGAAAGTGAGGAAGACATGATTTTAGACAACCGGTTTGTATCAGGAGATACAAGAGAAAGGATCGTCCTGCCTTCTTTTATGGAGAACGGGCTAAAGAAGATTGACGAAGGGATCACTCGGTCTTCTGTTTTTATTCAAGAGCTCATGACCCCGCAAGAGAGCAGAGTCCTGCTTTTTTTATCCGCTTTTATGTGGTTTCTTTATCCTCTTAAGATACACATAGTCAGCGGTATGTTGGGCTATCAAGTGCCTTTGGTTTCGGTCTTTGTCGCGACTTATGTGGCGTATGTAGTCGGTCTCCTTCCGCTTTTGCCGGGAGGGTTGGGTTCTTTTGAAGCTGCTATGGCTCTCCTGCTTTCTTTAAGCGGGCTTGAAATAGGTCAAGGACTGGCTGTAGCCTTGGTATCAAGGGTTATCACATTTTGGTTCCCGTTGTTGATATCATCGGCAGCGGCCCTGCGTATGCTTTATATGCCGCCGCTTACGGCCCAAACAGAAAACTTATAATTTCAGGGCAGAGGTAAGCAGATAGTTTGTTGAGATATTGGTTGCTGTGAGTTTTTTTATCAGAACGAGAAGCCATGAAGGTAACGGTACCAAAAAGAAGGACAGTTCGATAAAATACATATAAGACAAGGAAGACAAATTTACCAAGGGCCGCTAAGGAATGAATGATGGAACCGATTTCTTTTGAGAGGAGCATATCGATATGGATACACATGAACAGCAGAAAGTGTCTCCCTTTTTTTTTGTATCGCAAGTACTGGAAAAGGCTGC
>SLNR01000028.1 GCA_007132905.1 Candidatus Sumerlaeota bacterium
AATCTTCTTTATGTTCCTTACGTACTTTTAAAATGATTTCTTCCAGACCATCTAAAGAATACCCCGGACGTGTTGCTGCAACAAGCTTGCACATCGATATCATGTCCCCGACATCTTTCCACGATAGAATTTGCAAAATAGCGTCCGCTCCAGTAATGAAATAGAGATCCGTTTCTTTCGTATACAAATCGCGTAAAGTCCGTACTGTATCAACTGCATACGAGGGACCTGGCCGGTCCACTTCTAGACGGGATACATGAAAATGCGGATTGTCTTGTGTCGCCAATACTGTCATTCTATACCGCTGTGCAGCGGGAGAAATGGATTCCCGTTCCTTGTGGGGAGGGCTACCGCTTGGGACAAACAATATTTCATCAAGATTAAACTGCACTCTTGCACCTTCGGCAATAACCAAATGCCCGAAATGAATCGGATCAAATGTTCCGCCCATGATACCCACCGCTCGATCCTTAAGCATTCTTCTACCTCCCGACGCTCATTTCACAAAGTCTGTAGCATGGTATTTTCTACAAGCAAGCACTATTCCCTTCCTGCATACCAGGAATATGGTTTTAAAACATCTGCGTATGCTCGTATGCTCAACTATATTACTTAACCAATGGCTGGACAGATCACATCATTAACGGCTGATTTTAAAACACTGCCTTCCTTTCTAAAATAGTGCAAGAACAGATGAAATTCTAAAGTTTCTTTTTATTATTCGCTTTCTTCTTCCGGCAGATAATAGTCAAACTCAACATCCCGGATTTTCACTGCATCTCCATGCCGAATCCCTTTGTTTTTCAATGCTTCATTAATACCCCATCGCTCAAGCACATTCTGAAAATAACCTAAGGCTTCTTCGTTTTCAAAATTCGTCATTGCTGCTATTCTTTCTATTTCTGTACCTTTTACGATAAACACACCATCTTTTCTGTCAATAGTAAAACCTCTTTCAGGTGCCTTATATACTTTCTCAGGTTTTGCTTTTTCGGCCTCTTTGATGCTCTCTTCCTCATCAGAGAGCTCTAACAGAGCAAATACCCTCTGCATCAACTTATAGACCCCTTTTTGGGTGGCTGCTGAAATTGGATACGACTCGATTCCCATCTCGTCTAGCTGTTCTTCAATTATCAAAGCATTCTCTTTTGCCTCCGGAAGATCCATTTTGTTAAGCGCAGCCAATCTTTTTCTATCTTTAAGAACAGGGTTGTAAAGTTCCAGTTCTTCTTCGATTGCTTCATAATCACTCATGGGGTCATGCCCATCAGGGGGAGCTAAATCCAAAACATGAATGAGCACTTTGGTCCTTTCCACATGGCGCAAGAATTCATGCCCAAGACCGGCCCCTTGGTGGGCTCCTTCGATCAATCCTGGTATATCAGCCAACACAAAACTCTCCCCATCGCCTAAATAGACCATCCCAAGTTGAGGTGTTGTTGTCGTAAAAGGATAATCAGCAATTTTAGGCTTCGCCTTTGAAACAGAAGCGAGAAGCGTTGATTTGCCAGCGTTTGGCATCCCAATTAAGCCCGCATCGGCAATCACTTTTAGCTCTAACCTTAACCAACGCTGCTCTCCGGGTTCGCCGTTTTCGGCCATACGGGGAGCACGATTGGTAGAAGAAGTGAATTTTGCGTTTCCTCTCCCTCCTCGTCCTCCTTTGGCAGCAATAAATCGCTCACCTTTTGAAGTAAGATCAGCTAAAATCTCGCTTGACTGACCGTCAATCACAACCGTCCCCGGCGGAACCGACACCAACATATTGTCTCCTGACTTACCATGTTTGTTTTTCCCTTGACCATGCTGCCCTCGCTCTGCCTTAAAATGGCTTCTGTACCGAAAATCCATCAAAGTCCGCAGTCCTTCATCAACAATAAAAACCACGTCTCCGCCGTTTCCGCCGTCGCCCCCGTTAGGGCCGCCTTCCGGAACATGCTTCTCTCGTCGAAAAGAAACGATTCCATTACCGCCATCACCGGCGTTTACATGAATTTTCGCTTTATCAATAAACATGCAATCAACCTCAATTCTTCTTTATTGCTGTAAAACTCATCCCCCTAGTTTTCGGGACCTTGAACAATATCTGTTGAGCGTTTCGCTTAGTATCAATTTTCATCTCGCTTGACAAATATTTCTCCGTCAATTTCAAAAGATCCATCCCTTCTCCTTCTCCGAACAGATCAAGAATCGGTTCAGGCACATCCTTGAGCTTTTTCTCCGGCTGTCTTGTCTTCGCGGTAGTAAAAGAAATGTGATAAAAATCAGTCGTGTTTTTCAATTCAATGGTAAGATGCCGCATAGGTTTGCTTTTCTTTTCAAGACCACTTAATAAATTTTGCATAGCGACTCTAAGAAAAAAAAGGACATACCCAGCATCCTGGCAAAACTCGACAACATTCTCTTCAACGCGAAAAGAAACACAAATATCCTGCCCTTTAGCTTTAAAGATGATTGCTTGAAAAAAGTCACGCAGTTCTTTTGTTTGGATTTTATCTAAAGCAACGTCTACAGAAGCTTCTCTGCTTGCCGAAGCGATGTAATCAATAAGTTTTTCTTTATTACCCGTTTGATGAAGTCCGTAGATCACCTGTAGATGATTGATAAAGTCATGGCGTTGACTTTTTAGTGCTTGAGCCATTTCTTCTAGTTCAAGTCCATGCAGCACTGACAAAACATCTTTGAGATAATCTGAATTTTTCATGCCGGCACAGCTCGTCTTTGGAATTATCGCTATAAACAGAAAAACTATCA
>SLNR01000031.1 GCA_007132905.1 Candidatus Sumerlaeota bacterium
AATGGGTCGCAATGATAGGGTCATAGAGGTTGCAACCGTGAGCCCGAAATTTTTGTTAAGGCCGGCGGTGAGAGATGCTTGATTAAAGAAAGGGGCGAAAGCCTCGTCTAAAAAAACATAGTAAGCTAGTTGACGGATGGTTTGTGGCCTTTCTTGAAAAGAGAAAAAAATGTAGAGAGGCATTGGCGAAAGAAGGTCTAAAAGGGAACAGGAAGACAAGAATGCCTTGGTTTTAAGTGGATTTGATAACGGCAAAGGAATTGTTAAAGAAAAACAGAAAAAGCAAGTTATATGAAAGGAATCAGTGAATCTTATGATTCATGGTTGTTGGTCAACGGACTCAATATGTTTTACATTTCATGATTTGAAAAAAAGGAGTGAATGAATTTGCCCGGACTTACATTTATCTCCAAGAAAACCACAAAGGTGGTCGTTGGCTGTCTGCTGGCTTTTGCTTTGTTATTGACAGGTTCACTCGATGCAACCGGTCCGGAAAAGCCGTCTTTGCAGGCGTCTAGTAAAGCCTCCATAGAGAGAATAGAGCATTTTGAGTGGGAATTGACTGACTCGGGAAGAAAAGCAGGTGTGTTGATTTTGCTCAAAGAGCAGGCGGCGGTGGAGGAGGCGGTAGAGGCTGCGCAGCAAAGCTTTTCGTCTATGATGAGCCAAGATGATAGAAAGGCTTTCCTTCGAAGGCACGTTTATGAAAGCCTCCGGGATACGGCTTTGCAAAGCCAAGCTTCCCTGCTCGGTTTTTTACATAGGGAACAAAACCGCGGGAGGGTTTCTCAAATAAAAAGCCATCGAATCGTGAATGTGGTCTCGGCTGAAGTAGACAAGGCATTTCTTGATGTCTTGGCTGACCGTCCCGAAGTGGATTCCATCTGGCCGGATGAAAGCATCGTCCTTTATGAAAGCAGCGAAGAGGTCAAAGCTTACTCTGATGAAATAGGCTGGAACTTACACGCCATCGGAGCGCCCAAAGCATGGGATACATGGGGCATTGACGGTGCAGGAGTGGTAGTAGGCATAATTGATACGGGCGTAGACTGGCAGCATGAGGCGCTTATCCAGAATTACCGAGGCTATGATTCTCTTGTGCCCAATGAGCCCGACCATGCTTATCAGTGGTTCGATCCATATCATGAAAAAGAGGAGCCGGACGATGTCCAGGGTCATGGTTCTCTTGTAACGGGGGCGGTCGTGGGCTATGACCCGGTAAACGAGGTGCCTTTAGGGCCGGCCCCGAAAGCCAAGTGGATGGCGGCCCGGGGGCTGGATGAAAACGGTGCCGGGGGTAGCTCCTATATTTTAGCCTGCATGGAATTTATGCTGGCGCCCACGCCTAATAGTGACGGTAGCGGAGAGCCCGATCCGACTATGGCTCCTGACATTGTCAACAACTCCTGGGGAGGAAGTGCCGAATGCAACCCGATTTTTGTTCAAGCCATTGATAACTGGCGGGCCGCCGAGATTCTTCCGGTGTTTGCGGCGGGAAACAAAGGCCCGGAGGAAGGAACGATCTGTCTTCCGGCCAATTATGAAGAAAGTTTTGCAGTGGGCGCGGTTGACAGCGATTTGGCTTTGGCCGAATTTTCCAGTCGGGGTCCAAGTTCCTGCACGGATCGCTGGAAGCCCAATGTAACGGCTCCCGGGGTAAAAATTCGTTCGGTACAATCTTACGCTCCCGACCGGGAGCGGGGGTATGTTTGGCGAGACGGCACATCCTTGGCGGCTCCCCATGTGGCCGGGACCGCCGCGCTGCTTCGCGCCGCCAATGCAGCGCTGACAGTAGAAGAACTGGAAGATATTTTGATGTACACGGCTTCTTCTTTGACCGATGAAGGGTATCCTCTGTCACCCAATCATGGATACGGGCATGGTCTTATCGATGCGTTTCAAGGCACGGCTACGCAGATGGAGTCCTTTTTCTATCCCACCCGGGCAGTTTTAAGCAGCGAGCAATGGCAAGACAAGGTGATTGAAGGGGATGTGTTTGTAGGACCAAAGGCGTATTTGGATATAGAGGAAACGGAGATTAGGGGCGATGTGTATGTGTATGGAAGTCTGGTGAGCCAAGGAGGGCTTCGTGTACACGGCACGGTCTATGCCCTGGAGATAAGAGAAGATGAAACAGAACCGGCGCGGGGAACGGCGGTGTTTTTGGGGGGACTTTATATAGGCGAATCCAGCCAGGAAATAGAGGAAGCCAATCATATTGACGCTTGGGACGATTTTTCGCAAAGCCCGACTAGTTCTCTTATTCCTTACGCTATTTTTAACCATGAAGAAGTCCTCAATGCAGGCGGGACCATTACTTTAAAAGGGGCGGTTTTGCCGGTAGCAGAGGTATCGATTAACAAAGACCCGGTGGACCTGCCTCCAAGCGGTCTGTTTGCCGTGGACATACAAGCAGATGATCATCCGGGGACCGTGCTGCAGATCACGGATGGATTCGGTGATGAAACTAAGATCATGGTGGGGCTTTTCTCCTATGACATCGAAGCTTTTACCTACCCCGATGAGGTGGGCCTGATTGACGGCACCGGTCGCTTTCTTCACGGAGAAGAAGTGGTTTTATCAGCGGAACTAGAAGAAGAAAGCCCTTATCGGTTTTAGAAATGGACGGAGGGGGACGAAGTCGTCAGTGAAAACCAAACTTACTCATTTGCAGCTGATAAAGATCGAACTCTCACGGCGCATTTTTGCTTGCAAAACCATGAGCTCA
>SLNR01000008.1 GCA_007132905.1 Candidatus Sumerlaeota bacterium
CGGCTGCAAAAAAGAGTTTTCCTTTAAGACATAAAGGCTAAATATCTCTTACTCCTCTTCGGCAGCCCGGCGACCCTGGCCTTTTGGCGATAGGCCCGCGGCTTTGCGTCCCCTGCTTTCGCAGGGTTTGCCTTTATCGGATTGGATTAGTACACTTCTTTCTTTTTCTAAAATTTCCTTTTTTTGTGATAAATATTTTTTCTTTATCCTTTCCCACTCTTCATAACTGCCTATTACACAATCACCCGCATAATTTCTTCCAGCGAAGTCAGTCCCTGCCGCACTTTCAACAGCCCGTCCTGGCGCAAAGTGACCATGCCCTCTTTGACGGCCTGCTCCTTGATCACCGCTGACGAACTTCGCTGCAGGGTCAGTTTTTGAATCTCCTCTGAGTTGATCAAAAGTTCATAGACCCCTTTTCGGCCTTTGTAACCGGTTTTGCTGCACTGAATGCAGCCGACCGGACGAGAAAGGATAATACTTTCTTCATCCTCCCGCAGAGGAAAATCCGGCACACTGGTCGAAAGTTCCTCCCGACTGACTTCATAAGCTTCTTTGCAGTTGTTGCACAACAGCCGAATCAACCGCTGGGCCAACACTCCGGCCAGCGATGACGCCGTCAAATAAGGTTCGATCCCCATGTCCCCCAATCGGGAGATGGCGCCGGAAGAGTCATTGGTATGCAGGGTGGATAACACCAGGTGTCCCGTCAAGGACGATTCCACGGCGATTCTGGCTGTTTCCTGGTCCCTGATCTCCCCGATCATGACAATGTCCGGGTCGTTTCTCAAAATGGAACGAAGCCCGGAGGCAAAATTCAGCCCCGCCTTGGGGTTGACCTGGACCTGGTTGATCCCTTCCAAACGATATTCAATAGGATCTTCCACGGTGATGATGTGTTTTTCTTCTGAGTTTAATTCAGCCAGCCCCGCATACAAAGAAGTCGTTTTCCCGCTGCCGGTGGGGCCGGTGACTAAAATAAAGCCGTAGGGAAGATACATGATCTTCTCCATCTTTTTTAGCTGCGTGTCCGACAGGCCCAACTCTTCGAGCGTGATCAAACTTGCGTAGCGGTCCAACAGCCGCAAGGTCATTTTTTCGCCGTAAGCCGTAGGCAGCGACGCTACCCGCACATCAATCGCCCGGTTTTCCACCCGCATGGTCACCCGCCCGTCCTGGGGGGTTCTTCGCTCGGCAATGTCCATGTTAGCCAGGACCTTGATTCTAGAGATCAGCGACGGGTGAAGCCTTCTAGGCGGATTCATCACGGAGTGCAGCACCCCGTCGATACGAAAGCGCACCCTGAGTTTCTTCTCCTGGGGCTCGATGTGAACATCGCTTGCCCCTGCCGCCACCGCCTGGTTGAAGATCACATTGGCCAGCTGCACCGCCGGCCGCTCGGCAGACTCCTCGGTGGTGACAAGCTCATCGCCTTCCCCTTCTTCCTGGTCTTCGCTTTCCACATCCTGGGTACGGCTCAAGAAATTGTGCAGGGCCGCCTTAAACTCGTTGTCAGCAGAGATCACCGGCTTTATCTCATAGCCCGTTAATATCCTCATGTCGTCGATGGCAATGATGTCGGTGGGATGGGCCATGGCCACCACCAGCTTGCCGCTGTCAAAACCGATGGGAAAGGCCTGGTAGCGCTTGGCCACCTCCGGCTCCATCAACGACTGGGCCATTTCGTCCATATTGTAATCTTCCAGGGAAACATAATCCACCCCGGCCTGAGAGGCCAGCGCCCGGGTCACTTTTTCTTCGGAGGTATAGCCCAAATCCACCAGGATCTGACCCAACAGCCCCCGGGACGGTTTTCCCTCTTTGTGTTTCTTTAAAGCATCATCCAATTGTTCTTCCGTTATATCTCCGTTTTCCAGCAAATATTTGCCCAGAAAGTTGCCTCTGGCCGGCTTTAGGTTCCCAAAATCCTCCACAAATGACACCTCGCGCCTTTTCTTATTCGTCGTCTCCATCTATCTGTACCGGCGCGCCTGCCTGCTTGTAAAAAGCCCGGCCCGCCATCTCCACTCTGATCTGCGGGAACAATTCCTGTCCCTGGCCGATCCTGACATTTTCCACATTGACAAGGCGGCTTCCGTTTCTAAGTTTCTGTAAAAGGGATAAAAGTTCTTGGTACCTTCCTTCAAAAGTCATAGTCAGCGGCATCTCCACAAATCTTTCTTCCTGTACCCTGTCTTGAAAGCGTATCTGTACAAAACGAATCCCTGATTGATTGGCTGCCGCCTGCAGGTAATTCAACAGTACATCTTCTGACGGTTGCTCGGGAATCAACCCTTCGGCAAAAGCAGCCCGGGCCCGAAGAACATCTTCCTCTTCTTTTAGATCCTCCAACCGGGCGAGCCTGGCTTCAGCTAGTTCCAAAGCCTGTCTTTCTTCATTCACCGTCGTGCGCGCTTCCTGCAGCCGTCCGTACTGTCCGTACAACACCAGGACCAGTACCGCTGCTGCCACCACGCAAACGACCGCTATCAGAACCTGTCTAACATTAATACCCTGTTTGTTTTCATCCATCCCTTACACACCTCCCCGATCCAAAGGTGAGCCGGGCTCTTCAGGAACGGCCACCGCCTTGATCTCAAACTGATACCAAACTTGTCCGTCCATGATGGTCTCAGCCGAAAATTGGGAACGAATGTTCTCTAAGTTCTCTAAAGTATGCATCTCATCGAGCCAATCGGCGACTAACCGGTGACTAGGCGACATACCCCTTAATGTAATTTCCCTTACTTCCCCGCTTTGGGCGGCATTAAAATCGGTAAGCCACACTTCAGACGGGATTTTCTGGCCTACCTGGGACAAAATAAAGCCCCAGTGGGGAATTTCTCCCACCGCTTCTTTGGCCAGTTGTTCCATTTCCCTAATCTGATTATCCATGATTTCAAATTCTCTTAATTCGCCGATTTCTTGCTCTATTTCTGCACGATCGTCCCGAAGCTCGGCTGCCTGTCGGTTAGCACTCATGGTGACAAGTAACAGAGCCAAAAAGACAATCAAAAACAAAGCCAAGACTCCCGCGCCGATCTTTGCATAATTGCCCCGCATTTCCTGTGAGAATTGCTGTTTTTTTAACTCAGGAGGCAGTAAGCTTATCCTTATCATGATCACCCCTCCAAACCGCGCAGCGCCAGACTCATACAGACTGAAAAGTCCGCTGCTTCATCGATGATGTCATCATCCTGGTGGCTTGAAATTCCTGCGTTGTAAAGCGGATCAAGCACTTCCACAGGAATCCCGAGCTGTGTACTGACACTCTCCGGCAGGCCCGAAAGACGCGATCCGCTTCCGCTCAAGAAAAGACGGCCTACCTTGTTTTTGCCCTGTTGTCCCTGATAATAGTTGATGGACGAGGTCATTTCGTTGATCAGCCCCTCTACCCAGGGTAAAACCTCTTCATCGCCGGTGTGGGTACTTTCCAGTACCTGATCGGGTTCTGTATTTTTGATCTTGGCGATCTCTTGAAACTGCACCGGCAGCAGCCGCACCAGGCGGGGGGTTTTCTCGTTCATGATCATCATGCCCGTCAGTCCCTGCCCGATATCCACGACAGCCACCGTTTCTTCTTCGCTGTCTTTGGGCAGCGCTCTCATCAATACCAGCGGGGAGGCTTCAATGTCTTTTAAGCGCCAGCCGGTGTTTTGAAAGCCCGCCATAAACTGATTGATCATCTCGCGCCGAGCAGCGACCAGCAGCACCTCCAGTTCTTCATCCTCCACTTTTCCGGTGACCGCGTAGTCCAATACTACGCTGCTCATGGGCAGAGGCAGAAAATCCTGGGCCTGCATGCGAATCATCGTATCTCTTTTTTCTTTGGCCACCTGGGGATAATGGGCAAAGCGGACCAGTACGCCGGGGTTGAATACCCCCAGCAGCACTTCGGAACTCTGCATGCCGCTGTTTTTCTTTAGATCAGAGAGCGCTTCTCTTACCTGATCCGGGTCGTTGATCTGTCCTTCACTGACGCAATCTTCGGGCAGAGGAGCCCTTCCCCAGGCCAATATCCTGGCATCATCTGCTTCTCCTCCTAATTCCACCGCCCGGATTTCTCTGCTGTCCACTTCCAGGCCAACCACACCCTTTTTGCCAAACAAAGCCATTAATTCTCAGCTCCTTTGCAGCAGCCAAATACACTGCCTGTTACTTACACCCGGGCCTTGTCTCCTACATCATGGTTTTTGCCATCAAAGCCAGGCTTTTATGCAACACTCTCGATACCTGCCGCTGGGACATATCCAGACGGTCCGCCGTTTCCTGTTGTGTCTGTTCTTCAAAGTAGATATGAAAAAGCACTTTCTTCTGCAGTTTGCTCAGCCTCTGCACCGCGCGGGCTAACATTACCTTATCCTCGATCGGCAGCTGAAAGCTCACATAGTTTTGGTTTCTCACCTGCTCTTGGTCCAGCTCTTCTAAGGAGATCCGCCCCGCCTGCATAATCTGGCTCAAGCCTTCTTCTTTAATGTTGGCCGCTTCGGCAATTTCTGCTCTGGTGGGTTTGCGGCCCAACTGCCCTGTTAATTCATCCGTCACTTCTAACACCGTATGCTGCAGTTCAATCATCCAGTTGGGACGGTAAAAGGTCTTCTCCCGTCGGATTTCCCGCCGGATTTCACCCTTGATGCAGTGAGAGGCATAAGTGCCAAACAGTACCCCCCGCTCAGGGTCAAAACGTTTTAAAGCTTTCATCAAGCCTTCATAACCCGCCTGCTTCAGTTCTTCTTCATCACTCCCGTACGAATAGGTTTTGACAAAGTGCCGCACCAACCGGTCCGCCTGTGAGATTACTTCTTCCTTATGCTTTTCAGACGGAGCCTTTTGGTACTTGGCCACCGCTTCTTCCAGGGCCGGGTTGGAAAGCTTTTTAAGGTACTTTTCCATGTCATCACATCCCCACTTGCGTAACCGCCGTAAAGATCGGGAGATACAAGGAAACCAGCATGATACCCACCACGACGCCGACAATCACCAGCAAAATGGGTTCTAAGAGGGAAGATAAGCCTTTGGTGATCGTAGCTACTTCTTCCTCGTAAAACTCAGCAATCTTGTTTAGAAGATCGGGCAGTGCTCCTGTTTCTTCCCCGATGGCCACCATCTGCACCACCATGGGCGGGAAAAGCCCGGTTTCTTTTAGGGGCTCGGCGATGTTTTTCCCGTCCTGGATTTTTTCGGCCACACCCTTGACTTCCTCTGTCACGATCATACTCCCTGAAGTGGCACCGGAAGTTTCCAGCGCCTGCATAACGGGGATTCCGCCGTTGACTAAGGTGGCAAAAGTTCTGGAAAAGCGGGCAATGGTCGCTTTGTGGATCAATGATCCGAATACCGGCAGCTTAAATTTCACCTTATCCCACTGCCGTTTGCCGGTAGGGCTGCGGAAAAAATAGCGCACACCCATAATAAGTAAAGCAATCACCATTAGATAAAGATACCAAAAAAACCTGATGGATTCGGATAAACCGATGATCATCCGGGTAAGAAAGGGAAGCTCCAGTCCCTCGGGGAAAAAGCCCATGAACACCGGGACCAAAAACACCAGCATGGTAATCAACAGCACCACCGCAAAACCGGCCACCACCCCCGGATAAAAAGTAGCGCTTTTGATATTATCCCGCAGGGTCTTGTCTTTTTGCAGCTGATCAGAAAGCCGCTCTAAGGTAGCTTCTAAAGTACCGCCCACTTCGCCTGCGCGGATCATCCCGATATAAAGATCGCCAAAAATCTTGGGATGCGCCCGCATGGACTCCGTTAAGCTCATGCCGCCTTCGACGCTGCTGGCAATCTGCGCGACCGCTTTGGACATGGTCTGGTTTTCGCTTTGCTCGCTTAAAGTATACAGTGCCCTGGTCAGCGGCACGCCCGCATCCAGCATGGCCGCCAGCTGCCGGCTAAAGAGGGCCAGTTCTGCAATCCCCACTCCCTGGCGGAATTGAAATAAAGTGGCAAACGCACTCTTTCGCTCTTCCTTTAAGTCGATGATACGAAAGCCCATGCCCTTTAATTTATCCACCGCCTGGGTTTGCTGTTCTGCTTCCACACTTCCCGTAACAATTTCTCCTGATTTGTTAATCACTTCGTATTCGTATACAGCCAACTCGGTTTCACCTCCCGAAACCCAAGTGCTCACTCAATTTCTCCTAAAAAAGGATTTCGTTATGTAGTCGATATACCGCCTCTTTCCAAGAGACGGGTAAATTCTGACCGGTCGATGCACCGTTCAAACGCCAGCTCCCGGGAAATCTTGCCGGAAAGACAAAGTCTCGCCAACGCCATGTCCATAGTCTGCATGTCCTGGCTCTGACCTGTCTGAATCGCCGTGTACAGCTGGTGGATCCGGCCTTCTCGAATCAGGTTTCGAATCGCCGACGATTCGCTCATAAACTCCACGGCCACCACCCTTCCTGTGCCTTCCACATTGGGCAGAATCTGCTGGGACACAACGCCCCTGAACGAGTCTGCCAGTTGTTGGCGAACCTGTTCTCGTTGGTGTTCCTGAAACACATCCACTATCCGGTGAATGGTCAGGGGGGCTGTCTGGGTGTGTAAAGTGGAGATCACCAAGTGACCGGTTTCGGCAGCCGTCAAGGCAATCTGGATGCTTTCTAAATCTCTCATCTCCCCGATGAGAATCACATCCGGATCGTGCCTAAGTACATGGCGAAGGGCGTTGGGAAAGGATTTGGTATCCACGCCCACTTCCCGCTGCCGTATGGTGGATTTTTTATTCTTGTGCATGAATTCGATGGGATCCTCCACCGTGACGATGTTTAAATTTCGCTCGTCGTTCATAACATTGAGCATCGCCGCCATGGTGGTGGATTTTCCGCTGCCGGTGGGTCCGGTGACCAAAATGATCCCCCGGTTTAAAAAACAAAGCTTTTTTAAAGCCGGTGGAAGACCCAGTTCCTTCAGCATGGGAATTTCATACGGAATGGCCCTTAAAGCAATGGACATACTGTTTCGTTGATACATCACATTGCCGCGAAAACGGGACACATCCGGTATGGAGTAAGAAAAATCAAGCTCCCAGTTTTCTTTGAACTGCTCTAGGTGGTACTCCTTGACCACCTGCCTGAGGAGCCCTTCCATGTCGGCTGGTTTAAGCACCGGATATTCTAAATCCATCAGTTCGCCAAAGATCCGGGCCATGGGCTTGGAGCCGGCGGTCAAATGAAGGTCTGATGCCTTGTTTTCAACCGTGAGTTTTAAAAGCTCTTCCATGGTGGCCGGATAATCGGTTTGATGCTCTTGTGCCACTTCCTCATTCAATGTCATCAACTCCCCGTAGTGCCCATAAGTCTGTACTGCACCTCATCGTCATCATCTAAAGTTCAGTATCTTCTTCCTCTTCTTCTTCCTCAACAGGTGAATCCAGCGAACTGATGAGATCGACCATGTCCTTGATCACTTTAATGTTGTCCGGTGTTTCGCGGACCCAAAGCAGTCCGTCCCGCATTTCAAAGGAAAAGCGGTTGTTAAAGGCATAATTGAGCTGATCCTCGAGGCGGGACAGCTCTTCGTTACTGCCACCGGCCAGCGGTATTCTGATTCTCACTACGGCAGAACTGGTGGAATCAATGCTCGCTAAAGCGCTTTTCACGGGAGAAGCCAAATGAGCCGGTACAACCACAATCAGATTCCTTCCGAATTCCGGGTAGTTTTGGGTGATGATTTGAATCTCGGGAAAACCAAACTGCACCAGACGGTCAGACGCGTACTGGGCGGTCACATGTTCTAGCTCATGCGTGACGATGGTGGCGTTTTGCCCATCAATATCCACTTCCTCCACCAGTTTTGTTACCTTATAGACCGCCTGGGGTGTTCCCTGAATCCACAGAATCTGCGGATTGGCAGCAAGCGATATCTGCTGCAGGGGGATCCCAAGGCTGCTGATAATGCTCTGCAGTGTTTCGGCCGAGATGTACTTTAGGTTGTAGCGGGTGATCACCATCTGCTTGTAAAAATCGGTCTGCAGTCTTTCTAACTGGCCCACCACAATCAAGTCCCCGTCCCGGATATAACTTAGGGACTGGCTCTGTACAAAAAGTTCCAAAGCTCTAAGGGGCGTAACATTTTGAATCTTAAAGCTGACCCGTTCCGGTTCGTCCACAAATAAGATTTGAACATCCATTTTGATGGCAAGGGCAGACAGGACATCCCGGATGTCAGCATTGACCACTTCGATACTGATTCTTCCTTCCTGTAAATCCGCAGGAACTTCATTGACCGGAGCCCCTTTGCTCGGGGTGTAAGGTCCGCCTTTATTTTCCCAGGTTTCATCAGAACTTTGTACCGCCAAATCTGTCCCCTGGGGGATGATAAGCTCCTGCCCTACTCTTACTAAATTCGCCTGCTCTAAATCATTGGCTTGCATGATGTCTTCCACGGTCACATCGTACTGATCAGCTATCCTCGAGAGGTTTTCGCCGTACTCCACGGTATGAGTCAGCGGCTCTTCAGATGCCAAGACAGATTTGCTCAAGGGGGCAGTTCCCTGCAGAGCCATAAGCACGATGATAAGGAAGATAAGCCATGATGTTTTTTGACGGCTTGCAAGTATTGACAACATAATCACCTCAATTCAAATGAGCTTTTGGCCTAACGGTCGGCCATTTGTAAGGTCATATCCCTATCCCTGCTCTCAAGATCCACCGTTCGCTCCTGAATGCTTATCACTGTCCAGGTTTCGGCAATCTCATCCCCTCTGGACACCACATAGGCGCTTCCGCCTGCTTCGATGATGGCCAAATGATGTCCGCGGCCGCACAAGACAACCCCGGTCAGCTTCATGGGCCCGCTGAAAGGATCACCCGTCTCGTCGGGACTAAAGGGATCTTCTGTTTCACGGGTCGTCTGGGGCAGGGCTTCTGCATTCTCGTCTCCTTCGTTTTCCTGGGCCAAAGCAATACCTGTCTTTGACTGTCCGTTGGAGCCCAGTCCACCGATCATACCCGTCGCCAAGCCCGCCGACAGGGCCAGTACCAAAACACAGGCCGTGATGATAAGCGCCGCGGTCCTTTTGTCTTTAAATATGTCTTTGATAGAAAAAGCCTTCTTACCCTTACGAGTTTCCTTTACTTGCTTCTCATGCAATGTCAGCACTCCTTTCCTCCAAAAGCCGACCTATGGCTTTCGGTTGATGCCCAACATAATACACTTTCTTTGTATTATCAGTGCCCGTCCGTCAAACTTGACCGTCTTTCCTTTGCTTTTTCGTTTATTCGATATGATCACCACCCTATCAAAGAAAGATACCAATCTAATAGATGAGAGCCCCACAGAGAAGTTACCACAATCCCCAAGGCCAAAAAAGGACCAAAAGCGATGTAATCCCGGCGCTTTTTCATCTTCTTCCAAATCATGGTGACTCCGACGAGAGAACCGACGGCCACACCGACAAACAAAGCCAACGCCGTCTGCACAGGTCCCAAGATAAAACCGGCCGCCGCCAAAAGCTTGATGTCTCCTCCGCCCATGCCGCCTTTGCTTAGCACGGCCGTCAAGAACAAGATCCCGCCGCCCAGTAAAAATCCGGCGGCGGCTTGTAAAAAAGGCTGGACGGGAGCTATGATCTGCCAAAACAAGCCCCACAAAAAAATCGACAATACCAGCGTATCCGGAATAATCTGATAGTCAAGGTCAATAAACGCAATGACGATTAAAACAGCAAACAGTCCCATCCATTTTACAGCTTCGACCGGATAAGAGGCATTGACCCAGGCTAAGAAAAACAAAAGCCCGGTCAGTCCTTCCACCAAAGGATAACGCCAGGAGATAGGTTTAAAACAATACGCACAGCGCCCTTTAAGCATGAACCAGCTTAGCACCGGTATCAAATCCCGAAAAGAAAGCCTTGTTCTGCATTCGGGACACCGAGAAGGCGGGTAGGTGATCGAACGCCCTTCGGGTATCCTGTATATGCATACATTGAGAAAAGAACCCACCACCAAACCCAGCAAGAGAATCAACCACTGCATCCTGTCACATCGCTTTCTAAACACCTCTTACAAACTTTGCAATTTATATTCAGTAAAGACTTCGAGCGGAAAAGAAAAACTCCTTCTGTATTTTCACTCATGCCCGGGTTTTTTAGCATATTCCGACCACCGGCGATTTACTCTATCTTTCTATTTTCTTTTTTTCCGGCATCCATCCGTCAAAAAGCTCATAGAAAACATCAAAAGGAAAAGATCTTTAAGCACGGGGACAAAAAAAGCCGGCCCTGACCGGTCTTTCTTTATCACAGCCCGCAAATCATCTTATAGGGCTTTTTCGTTAAAACCCCATTTCCCGAGGGAAAAGAAAATCATTTCCCTTATCTGAAGGGAAAACCCCCTATCTTCCGCGAAGTAAGCCCTGTCAATATATTAAGGCAATTCTATACTAATTTCAAAAAAAAGTCAATACATTGTCAGAATTTTTCGGCATTTTCGCTGTTTCCCATCCGACAAGCAAAGGAGCGATTTTTTATGCTGACCATGAAAAACATTCTCCAGGCCAGAAAAAACATCCGGCCGTATGTCTCTTCTACTCCGCTGGAACACTCCAGACGACTAAGCGATCTCTTTGAGACCCCCTTGTATCTGAAACTTGAAAACTTCAGAGAACTTCGTTCTTTTAAGGTCAGAGGCGCTGTCAATTTCATTGTCTCTCGTTATTCATCCTGTCAAGAGCACGGCGTGGTAGCCGCTTCCGGCGGCAGCCACGCCTTGGGGGTTGCCTATGCGGCTTTAAAAACCCGGGTGCCGGCCACCATTGTGATGACC
>SLNR01000107.1 GCA_007132905.1 Candidatus Sumerlaeota bacterium
AGCACAACTTGAAAACCGGTGTGGCTGGTTTCACCAGCTACAACCTGGTTGGATTTAAAGGTTTTTGTAAGTATGGCTTTAGACCTGGAACCCTTGAGATAGACAGGTGGTTGGTAACACTCCTTTTCAATTATGCTGCTATAGCCGGGGTTGGCTATAAAACTACAATGGGTATGGGACAGGTTCGTTTACATCACAGTTAGTAAAAAAAGCAACTTTATTTAAAACTAAAAGCTTTAATTTTCTTGAAATAGGCAAGGTAAGCGATATATAGTAATAAAAGCCGCAACCTATAAAAAGCTGAAAAAGGTTAGGTTATGTAAATAGAAGTATGGGAAAGTAAAACTGTTGAAAATAAACTACAATATCTAAATGTAGATCTTAAGGAGAGGTGTTTATTGTTTTGAATCAAGGACAACTCAATAAAACATGCCCACTGTGCCAATCACCAATTCAAACAGAGGGAGAGCCGGTTTGTAAAGAATGCCTGCCTTCATATCAAAAGGCGAGCCGGCAGCAAAGCGGAGGGCGTTATAATTCCGAATGCAAAAATGCAGCTGCTAATGTTTCGTCCTCTTCATTAGAGGATATTGAAAACAGTTTAAATCAACTGGTAGAAGAGTGGCTTAATTTGCCAACTGCTTATAGAGAACAAAAAAATTCGGAGTTATTCTACTGGGAAAACATATTTCCTAAAATATGCAGCCTATTTGAACAAAAGGAAGTGCCGAAACTTACTACAAAATCGATCGACGGTCTTATTTTGACCGTAGGGACTTCTCCGGAACCCTTGATTCTATCTATATCTGCCTGCAGACCTAGTAGGGTTTTGTTTCTATGCACTAAGCAAACAGAAAAACATCTGGATTTGATTATAGATAAAACCGGGCTTAAACCAAGTCAATTTGACAAACAGCTTATCCAAGAAACTGACCCCCTGGATATTTACAAAACAGTCCTTGCTACCTGGGAAAGTTGGGGTAGAAGGAAGGATGTGGCTGTAGATATAACCGGCGGAACAAAATCAATGACTGGCGGTCTGGCTATGGCCGGAGCACTTCTCGGCTTGCCTTTATTATATGTTGCAGCTGGTGAATACATTCCGGAGTACAGAAGGCCCAGGCCGGGTACTGAATACCTGGAGCTATTGCCTAACCCTTATCAGGTATTTGGTGTTTTAAAAGAAAGAGAGGCTGCAGAGTTATTCCGGCGCATGGACTTCCAGGGTGCTTGTAAAATCTATGAAGAACTGGCTCAAAATGTGCCCGAACCTCAATCGTTTCTGGTGCTTGCTTCTTTAACCCGGGCTTACCAGTGTTGGGATGCACTTGATTTTTCACAGGCGAGTCAAAGTTTAAATAAAGCTGTAGAATTGATCAATAAGTATCGCCTTTGCGACCAGTGGCCTTCTGTAGCAAAAACACTGGCAGATCAGGCCACCAACCTGGAGCACTTGTGTGCCGTGATGCCTCTAAAACCAGGCGATTCCACCCTGCCACTGCTTGAGGACATCAAAGCGCTAGAAACGCTACTTTTTACAGTTTATCACTGTTCGCTGCGTAGAGCATTGCAGGGCAAATGGGATAACGCTTCTTTACTTCTATACCGGTTACTGGAAATCATGGCCCAAAGGAGGCTTGCCGTTAAGGGGTTAGATACAGCTGCTCCTGATTATAGTCTTCTTTCAAACAGTAGCAAAGATGATTTATTAACTGATTTTAATGATATCAGGATCAGATTGAAAATGGGTACTTTAGGAGAGCTACCTTCGCCTATTGGTTTAATGGAAGGGTATATGCTATTGGAGGTTCTAGGTGATCCTTTCTGCTTAGAGAACTCAGAAGGAACAGGTAAAAAGATTCACTGGCGCAAGTTTCTTAACGAAAACAAAAAGCGAAACTATAGCATCCTGGCTCATGGTTTTATATTCGTATCTGAAGATCAGTATGATAATTTTAAGGCCACGGTTGATCAGCTCTTAAAGCAATTTTGCCTGATTGAGGGGATTGAGTTTGCAGTTGGGTTAAAGGAGTATGCTTTTGAGCATCCGGAGATTTAAGAAGAGAAGATGTTGCAAAATAAAATGCAGCATGGGGTGATTGACAAAGTATAATTAAAAGCATAGACCTTACCCCGGTTTGATTGGTGCTAAGAATGACTGGAAAAGTATGCTGAATTTATTAATATCAAGCTGGGTGGCGAGATTACTTCCCACGAGATTGTTTTCAAGAAGCTGTTAATCATGCTCAGGCCCAGTTCGGTTTATGGGCGTATGATACCAACTTTTAGTGTAAAGAAAAAAGAGGTAGTGCGCTTTGGCTGTTCTGATACCATACCGGCCTATTTTGAGAATTCGGGGCTGTAAAGGGATAAGCTATTTGTAGCGAGAAATCAACACCAAGGTGTACTTTGCCTTAACCGGTACAAGGCAACTGGTCTTTGACAACTTAAACTGTAACTTTCTTGAGATAGGCATAGTACCTGCCAAATATCTAGAAACGTCGTAACCTCGAAAAGGTCTGAAAAAGGGGGTAGGTTACGGAATTCAAAGTATGGGCTAGTATAACACTGTAAATTGAAGCAAACAAGCAATAATCGGGTAGCTGAAAAACGCTCAATCTGAGTAAAAAGTGCATTATTCTGGACGCAAATAAGGAGGTTACGGAAATAGGGTCAAAAAAGACTTGTACCACAGGACCTTCCAGAAGGTGCAGTGGAA
>SLNR01000065.1 GCA_007132905.1 Candidatus Sumerlaeota bacterium
AACACCACCGACAGTCACACCTTTGCAGGGTGCACTGTCTAGTTTTTTGTGTTTTTGGTCTATAAAGGAAAAATGGCTATTAGGTGTTGTTGCCTAAAGCCATTTTTGTCTACAGTCTGAAGCGCTAAGAGCGCTTTTTTTATGTCTAGTTAAGGTGTTCATCTATTCGCATCTGGTATTGAGCCCATTCTAAATTCTTCTCTTTAGAATGGGGTGTTGTAACTCCATTTTAACTGAGGTTTTAAAATTAATTTCCTTTTTTTAAGAAACCGTTTTGTACCATTATAAGGACCTAGCTGTCTTATTTTTCCTTAATATTAATCTTTATAAAATGATATAGACTAAATATGATTAGCCCTCCACCCATAATTTGCCATAAATTTGGTGATTCTCCGAGAATAATTGCTGCAAGGACAGTAGCGCCAATCGGTTCTCCTAATATGCTTGTAGAAACTACTACCGCACTTACATATTTGACGGCCCAATTGAATATTGTATGCCCCATTACCGTTGAAAAGAAAGCCAAAGAAATGAAAATTAAATACTCGGTTCTTCCATAAGATATCAAAGGGAGCCGGCTAACATAACAAGCTATAATTAAAAAAAGAGCACTCATACCATAAACGATTGAGGTGTAAGGTAAAACTTCAAGTTCCTGCCTTACATGTCTGCCAATCAGTATATAGCCGGCAAAAAATACTGCTCCTCCAAGGGCCAGCAAATCTCCTTTTATTACGTCGTCACCTAAAAAAAAGTCTCCATATCCCAAAATGAAACTACCCAAAAAAGCCAAGAGCATAAAAATTAAAGCGTTTTTGGGGACCCTCTCACCAAAAATGAAATTTGACCCAATGACAACAAACAGCGGTTGAGTTGTAACAATTATTGTCGAGCTAGCCACAGAGGTGTATTCCAAAGATGTGATCCAAAAAGCAAAGTGCAGCGCCAGAAAAAGCCCACTTGCAGCAGACAAGCAAAAATTCTTAATCCCAATCTTTTCGTTCTGTTTAAGCTGCTTGGCTAATGCAAAAGGAGAAATTATCAAGAAAGTGAACAACATACGATAAGCTGCTATGACCAACGAAGGTGCATCTGATAAACGTATCAAAACAGCCGCCATTGAAACTCCTATTATCCCCACACCGATTAACGGATAAAGGTAACTAGGTTGGACGTCTTCTGGATTCATCTTTGGTGATTTGGAGTTCATAAGTATTGTCTAATCCTCCGTAGTCAGATAGCAAGTATGATGAAAAACATGGCAGCAAACAGAAAAACACCTAAACGCAGAGCCAGTGTTCGATAGTTTGGAAATCTTCTGTGAATAATAAAAATAAGATTCTCCGTACCGATAAAAAGCGGGAAAACACTTTGGATTGCTATCCCGGCATTAAACAACTCTATGATCCCAAGAACAATGACTACTAAGCTGATTGGGATAGAAAGAGCTTTTTCCCCCAGAGATAATTCATGAGATTCATTTGCCATTGAGCTGCCCAAAGAATCACCACCCATTCAGAAAATTTTGATAATTCTTATAATATATTATATTATTTCATCAATAAATTATCAAGGCTAAATGAGATCAATTTTTCTCTAGTATTTTTAAAAGATGTGCCTTATCCACTTTGACAAGTTTACTGTTCATGACTCCAATAGATGAAGGCAGCACAAAATTGAAGGAACCATCAACCTTCTTTTTATCATACTCAATATACCGGATAACTTCTTGCAAATTAAATTCATTTGCTTTTGTTGGTAATCCCAATTTAGATAATAGTTTTTCAATACGGTCCTTCTCTTTGCTTTTTAGCATACCTAGATCAACCGAGATTTTTGACGCAAGCACCATACCAATCGCCACAGCTTCTCCATGATTTAATAGCCCGCGAGAAGATGATTCTAAACCATGACCAATGGTGTGGCCGAAATTTAAAAACCGCCGCAGACCGTGATCTTTTTCGTCTTTTTCAACTATTTCTGCTTTTATTTCACAACATCGTGCTACAATTTTGTGATACAAATCATTCTGGTTTTCATTAAGCAAGTACTGGTAATGGTCATCGAGGAAATTGAACAATTCAATGTCGGATATCACAGCATATTTGACTACTTCGGATAAGCCTGAGATCAGTTCACGTTTAGGAAGGCTACTTAGTAAAGTGGTATCACTAAACACTGCTCTCGGATGATAGAAAGATCCAATTAGATTTTTCCCCTTTTTATGATTAACTGCAGTTTTCCCCCCTATACAGCTGTCAACTTGAGCGATTAGTGTCGTTGGTACTTGATAATAATCTATGCCCCTCATATACAAAGAAGAAATAAAACCGACTAGATCACCAACTACACCTCCCCCGAAAGCGATGAAGGCAGATTTTCGATCTAAACCTTTTTCAAAAGCTGCATCCATGATTTCCTTTGCTCTGTACCAATTTTTTTCATTTTCTCCATCCGGCATCGTATATGTGTAGGATTTCATTCCCGCCTTTAAAAAGCTGTTTCGCATCACTTTTCCATAGAGGTTATCTACATTTATGTCGTCAATGATAAATAGATTTGAATGATCGTTGGCAGCTATGATCTCGGCTAAAGTATCAAGCTGGTTCGCTTTTACATGAATATCATATATTATATCCTCTTTGGGGATTTTAACCACTATCTTGCTCATCACCGAATAACTCCTTCTTGATTGATTTCTCAGTTGTGACTATGGTAAAGATTTCTTGAGCCACTTCCCGGGCGCTTTTATGATCTGTACAAATATGAATATCTGCTTTTTTGTAAGCCTCCTCCCGTATTCGGCTCAAATGAAGCAACTTCTTCTTTATATTGTTTTTTAGTATGGGCCTTTCATAACTAGCTTTTAAACGATCTGCAGCGATATCTAAATCGACCCACAGGCAAAAAATGATTCCGTTGTTTTGCAAAGCCTGGATGTTCTCAACATCCTCGACCACTCCCCCACCGCAAGAAATGATTTGCTTTCTTTGCTTTGCAGCACTTCTTACCACTTTTTTCTCTATTTCTCGGAAAAGCTTCTCGCCATAGGTACTAATAAAATCAAATACTGAAGTGCCCGTTATTTTCTCAATCATCCAATCCGTATCAACGTGTTTCATCTCCAACAGCTCGGACAAAAACTTCGCCGACGTGGTTTTTCCCGTACCCGACAAGCCAATTATCACTATATTGGATATTCTCCTGAATTCAACCATCTTTTTTACACCCTACTCCTTCTTTGGCAGCCCTTCTCATTTCATCAATGGGAGGGTTATCGTCTGTCCAAATTTTGAAAGCTTCGGCAGCTTGATAAATAAGCATCTCCAAGCCATCAATCGAGACGCATCCATTTGAAATGGAAGCCTCCACAAATGGTGTTTTTCCCGGTCCATAAACCATATCAAAAGTGATCATGCCTTGACGAAACCAACGGTTCATCATGTTAAACTGGGGCTCATAACCTTTCATGCCAACGGGTGTTGCATTGACTACTAAATCCGTTCCCATAATCATTTTTTCCACGTTCTTTTGATCTAGACCCATCGGCATCAATTTTGAATCAAACTTCATCTTTCTTTCAAAATCTTCGGTAACTTTCTCAGCATTGCCAAAGTTTCTGTTAACAATCAATATAGTATCCGCACCATTCAATATTAACTGATATATTGATGACCTTGCTGCTCCACCTGCGCCGATAATCGTACACCTTTTTCTATTAGGATCAAAACCTTTTCTACGAAGAGACTCAATAAATCCCATATGATCGGTATTATAGCCAACATATGACCCTTCTTCTAATTTGACCGTGTTGACCGAGCCAATCTTATGGGCCTCCTTAGAAATCCGATCAAGATAAGGCATGATTTTTTCCTTAAAAGGAATTGTTACATTAAACCCTTTCACACCAATTTCAGACAAACCTCTTAGAGCATCCTTTAAGCCTCCCGAAGAGATATGAAATGGCAAATATACACTATTCGCTTCCATAAAAATAAAAGCTGCATTATGGATTATTGGAGATAATGAGTTTTCCACTGATTCGCCCAATATCCCATAAACAGCTGTTTTCCCATTAATCTTATGTTCTATCATATTATCACCCACCTATATCCTCATCATAACTCAACCTAATCGGTCAACCAAACCTTTATTCTGCAGGTGGAGTAAAACTTTACGTTCCAAAAAACGCAATAACCTTGTGCCAAAAAATTCTCTTTCGCTGATGGGAGCAACCAATATTGTAAGTAAACCGGAGCGATTTCCTCCAACAATATCGGTGAAAAGCTGATCGCCAACCATCGCTGTTTCCTCCGGATTTTTGTTCATTAAATTCAACGCTTTTGTGAATGGTTTTCTGCTTGGTTTGCCGGCACCCGCCACAATGGGAATATGAAGATCGCGAGCAAGACTTTGTATATCTTCACCTGCGTTATTGGAGACAATGCACAAAGCGAATCCATTTTCTTTGTATCTGCGAATATGATTCCTTAACTTATCATTTAAAACATAGTCGCCCCATTTTATTAATGTATTGTCTAAATCGAAAATGACACCATTTATTCCTCTTTTGCCTAAATCTTCCATATCGATGGAAAAGATGGAATGAACATATATATCTGGAACTATATGATTCTTTCTCATGGCATCACCTTCACTTTGAATGTCTTTTAGAGATATTCTCGCTCTGAGTCATTTCTGTCTAGGTGGGAATCTCCGCATTATTCAAATATACCTTTATGTCTTCACATAATAATCTTATCATGAAGACAAAATACGACCCGCTTTGATCTAACTCTTTGAAATTTCCTTGGGAATTTAAATCCTCCGAAATTCTTAATAGAGATTTTGGTATCTCTAAAACTGTTTCTCGGTTCTTCTTACTAATGGCTCCTTCCTTGGCAACAATCTCGAGCGCCTCAAAAAGTGAGTCAGGATACCAATGTCCTGTCTCAGCTAGTAATAAGCTGATCAAACGTGTCAGCTCCATTTCAATGCAGCGTAGAAAATCATTTACATGCCTTTCGGAACTGTTTTTTTTATAAAGATTTTGGTCAAACTTTTCAACGTAAGATAATAAACATCGAATTATCTTTTGTGCCCCCTCTTTTTCAACAACCACGTACACAACCGCCTTCCTGCTTTTTACTACTGTTGCGGAACAGCATCTGCATGCTCGAATACAACGCTGCCAAGATAAGCCGGTATTTCAATATTTTCTTCTTGATTAATTGAAAAGCTGACCCCTTTATAATCAACGAGGTTTGGCATTAGATTATCTGTGATTAATAACATGTCTTCTAGCCTTTCCGGGTCACCAATTGCCTTTATTTCGTAATGAATTTCATCAAGCCCGGATACTGGTATTTTATTAATCAACATATTTGATCCAGCCTCGCTGATAGGAGTGCTATATATAATTCTTTGATCATTGATGGAAATAGCTTCCGCGCCAGCATATCGAAGAATATTGACTATATCTTGCAGATCACTGGAAGAAACAGTATTATTTCTTGTACCTGAGTACTCAAGCTCTGCAATTATTCCTGGTCCGACAACATCAGCTCTGCCCGTTAGAATCCTTAGATTATCCAGGTCACCCGAAACCCCGGGAGTTAGAATCTCGTTATCTGTAGCCATTCTTTCATAGATAGCTATAACCCTTCGCAAAGATTGAATTTCTTCTTCCTGTTGTTCTCTGCCTTCTTCCGCTCTTTCCAGTAATTCTGACAGCGCAATATTTCTATCGCGGATTATTTCTCGCCCTAGGTTTATCTTCTGCTGCATTTGTAGTTGTGCCATGATCAATATTCCCAAAATAATCGCAGAAAGAAATATTAGAATTTGCCATTTCTGAACTCTCAACCCAAACCCTCCCTTAGAAAAGACCAATCTAATCCTGCGTTACCCGCGCATGGCGAATAATAATTGACTCGCTATACGCCGGGACAATAACCTCATCTTTGACTTCAATTTCAAAAACGATTGCAAAATTTCTTTTAACTTCTTCAAGGAGGGGTACTATTGTCCCCATTCTCAATGAATTAGTCAGATTTTCCACATCACCTATCGCACGAATTTCATAGGGAGGTGTAGTTAAGTTTTCGTTGATGAAAATTGTAGTGCCGCCGCAAAATATCTCGGTAGTAGTAATAATTCTTTCATCGTTAATCGAAATTGCTTCTGCCCCGGCTACCCATAATAGGTTGACAATATCCCTTAAATACCAATCATGTATGTAATAATAATCTTCATCCCAGTCACGCGGCATTCGGCTGTCATCGAGAGTGATGACAACACCAGCCCCCTCCATTGCAACCATCCCTGCAATTAACTTCGATTCAGACAATTCTTTACTAAGTATGTTTTGGATATTTTCACCTTCCTGATACTGTATTAAAGTATCTCTTAGATTATCTGCCTCTGATGATAGCCTCTCATTCACATCCGTCACTTGAATCAAAGTAGAGGCAAGATCTTCTAATCTATCCATCGAGCTTTGGCCGTCGATGATTCCGCCTTGGCTTCTGAATTGTACCATGATCATGATGCCAACTATCACCGCGCACAAAGCGATTATTTTTTGCCATTTGTGTATTTTCATCAATTGTCTCACCTCTTATACTCTTGGCTACATGATTATTCTAACATATTCCTTACAGACATGCCATAAATATGTACATTCAACCAGATCACACTTTTACTGGTAACAAATATTTTTAATTCAATGACCCTAATGCCCGATTAGCCATACTATATGTTATAGCAAAATTTTTCCTCACAAGCAACGATTTTCTTGCACTGAGCGTCGATTTCTCGGTTAAGGGCAAAAAAAGAGCTGCGAGAAATCCGCAGCCAAAAAAAGGGACTGTAGAGATGTTGAGGACTGAGAACCTCAACACACCCTCATTATACACTTATAAACGTTTTCATACAACCTTTGGTTTCAATCAAAAATGTTCTCTTTTTAAACAAAGCAGCTATCTTTCATGATCCTAATTCATTAATCTCAAAAGGCTGTTCTTTTCAAATTTTCGGTCTACCTGTAAGAAATATTTCATCTGGGGATGAGGAACAGCAGTGATGAAATTTCCATCTATGTCGGTGATTTTTTTGACCTCTGTAAGATAGGGCTGTGTTTTAGGACCAAAAATTTCAATCCTATCGCCAATTTCTATGCGGTTTCGTTGTTCCACAAGCGCCATCTTCTTATGATCATCATAATCCAAAATCCGGCCGGCAAATTTTGCTCTCCTTATGTAAGTTGAAGCTGTGTCTATTTGAGAATTTGATGATCCCTCTTCAAAATAAAAGCCGGTCGATAATGGCCGATGACTAGTTTTTTTTATCTCGTTCAGCCATGCAGGGTCGACGTCATAATTTTTAGGATCCGCGCAATACTGATCTATCGCTTGGCGATAAGCTTTCGTTATAGTAGCAACATAGTGAGCACTTTTCATACGCCCTTCAATTTTGAAGCTAGTAATGCCTCCCTCAATTAAAGATGGGATATGCTCGATCATACATAAATCCTTTGAGTTCATAATATAAGTTCCACTTGCATCTTCCTCTATTGGGTAATATTCACCCGGCCGTTTTTCTTCCACAATGGCGTACTTCCATCGGCAGGGCTGGGTGCATTCTCCCATATTGGCATCTCTTTTGGATAGATAGTGGCTCAAATAACATCGCCCTGAATAGGAAAGACACATTGAACCGTGAACAAAAGCTTCTAGTTCAATATTTACTTTTTGCTTCATTGTTTTAATCTCATCAATGGTGAGCTCTCGGGAAAGAATTATTCTTTCTGCACCCTTTTTTTCCCAGAACAATGCTGATTTCCAGTTCATAATATTGGCTTGGGTGCTTATATGTATTTCCATGTTTGGAGAAATTTCTCTGATAGAAATAAAAACACCAGGATCGGAGACGATCACTGCATCAGCACCAATATATTCCAGATACTTTATGTATTCTGGTAAACTATCAATATCCCGGTTTCTCGGGAATACATTGACAGTAACATATACTTTCACGTTCTTTTCATGAGCAAAATTGACCGCTTCGGCTAATTCAGATTCAGTGAAATTCCCTGCCTTTGCCCGCAGTCCAAAACCGCTTCCGCCTAAATAAACCGCGTCTGCACCATAATGAACCGCAAATTTTAGCTTCTCCATATCCCCAGCAGGGGATAATAATTCTGGCTTTTTCATATAGCCCACCTTCTTTAAGCATTACCTTTCCAAAAAACAGATTTTGCGATCCTATCAATTACCTCTGATTTCTGAGATTGCTTTATTGTGTTCCGCCAATGTACGGGTAAAAACATGACTGCCGTCTCCTCGGGCTACAAAATAATAATACGAGGTGTCATCTGGATACAAGGCTGCTAATATGGACTCTCTTCCTGGACTAGCAATAGGCCCGGGAGGTAGCCCATCATTTCTATAAGTATTGTATGGAGAATCAATCTCTAAATCAGCATAGGTTAATGAATCTTTCGGTTCAGGGAGTACGTACATAACAGACGCGCACAAACCAAGTCGCATTCCGATATCCAGGCGGTTATGAATCACACTTGATATAATTCGCCTCTCATCGGCAAGCTGTGCCTCTCTTTCAATCAAAGATGCTATCGTAATCACTTCCTGCATTGAATAGCCCAATTCCTGAGCCCTGTCCTTTATTTCAGAAGTAATTAATTTTTCAAATTCATTCAGCATCACTAGAATTAAATCAGTCTCGTCCATATCCTTTGCGTATGAATAAGTATCGGGAAAAAGATACCCCTCCAACGGTTCTTTCACCTGAGGTAGCTTATAGGGGAATGGTAAATCAAAGTTTATCTCTCTGGCAGCTATTAGAAACTGTTGCTTATCAGCAAATCCTTTTCTATCAAGCAATTCAGCGATCTGCTGTACTGTATATCCCTCGGGAATAGTAAACTGGTATGTGAGCACATCCCCGCGAACAATTTTATCAATAATTTCTGATGTTGACATAGAAGGGCTGATTAAATACTCCCCTTCTTTCATCTTTCCCTCGTATTGATTTACTCTACTATAGATTCGAAAAAAAAACCCATTTCTTATAAGACCTTCTTTTTCTAGCAAAGAAGCGATCTGAGTAACTCCGAATCCTGAAGGAATCTCAATTAAGTACATCTCTTCATCTTTGCTATCTACGGGAGATTCAAGGTGGTTTACTGCCACTAAACCCACCACCGCAATTAAAAATATGAGCAATAGTGATCCTATTACAATGTTTCTTTTTTTACTCATAATGTCCACCTGCCCAACCTATTCCTATCCTGAAAAAACTGATAAACAAAGAAACAAGAAAGCCCCTATTAAGAACTTCCTTGTAGTCGCTCCCACTAGATTTACTCTTCGTCCTCTTCTTCAAGCAAAGACTCCCAAGTCTCGACAACTCTCTCCCATTCTTCATCGTCTTCAATATCAGAGAGAATCTCGTTTCCATCATCGTCCTCTTCAACTCTTAAAATCATCGCCTCATCTGGCTCTTCCTCATCAAGAGAAAGAAGCACGGCGTACCGACCCTCATCCACTTCCAAAACATCTATGACGGAGAACTCGTGTTCCACACCCTCTTCGTCAGTTAAGACAATGAAATCTTCTTTATCAGCCATATTGTTTCCACTCCTTTTTATCTGCCCTAATCAGCCAATGCCATTGTATACCACGCTATTTTAAATGTCAAATACTTCATACTCGTCGGTAGTGTCAACTTGTTGTTGGATATTTAAAACCAAGATTCATCCTCTTGGGTATTTATCACAATGTTGGGCTCCCATTTTGGAGCCCTCTTAACCATCCGAATAACGGAAGCACCTTGCCCCGGGCTAATATTGCAACATTGCCGAACTGCTCCCTGGTGGTTTGGGCAAATACTTTTTTCGCTTTTCTCAATGCAGTCTTTGTCGGTGTATACGTTGAGCTTGCCCCTTTCAGATGTTCCAGCTTAATGCGCCCACCGCTCTTTGTATAGGCTCTTAGTTCAGCCATCACTCGCAAGCCTTCCCGGCTCCAGCCCATAGGGCGGCTACTCAAACGACTGGACAGAACATGGCTTACATGGCCTTCCGTGCAGTTTCCACCGCAGTTTTCATGGCTGTGTATGGCTATGCCCGCCCAGTTATTAGCAATATAGCGACTAAATTTCTGTACCCTGTTTCGCTCTGCATCATCCTTTGCCTCTTGCATTAACTGCACGGCCACGGTTCTAAAGGCTGCCCGGTTGCCTTGGGCAAGGGCTGAATACAGCTCAAACCTCTTTTCCCGTTGCCTGGCTGTGACTGTTGTGACGGCTTTGTTTAACTGATAGCGATCCAGCACCATTTTTGCATTCGGCAGCCAGTTTAGTCCCTCTTTGATCCACGATGCCCCGTCACCATGCAGGTAAACCCTTTCCAGATCATCCACGTTATACGATTGATCAATCCACCGGGCCGCCTCCAACCATAATTCCTCCAAAGGTCTCCCATGACTGCTGATGTAATGCGGGTGGATACACCTGCCACGCCTGCCTTGTCGCTCAATACCTTCATGTATGCTGATTAACGGTACTATGGTTGTGCTTCCGTCCTGTAAGGATATATGGTCCTCATCTGCATTCACATACAATACTTTGGCTTGTCGCCGCGGGCTCGGGGATCTGCAAGTCGTGTACTTTGCGAAGCTTTTTCATCACTGTCTGTCGGCTGATGGCTCCTGCGGTTACA
>SLNR01000013.1 GCA_007132905.1 Candidatus Sumerlaeota bacterium
ACGCTTTCTTGATCGGAGTGGGAACGGTGTTGTTTGATGCCGATGCGGCCCTGTTTTCGCATTTGAGATCCGAGGAAAGACTGTCCTATTACAGCAACGAAGAATTGGACGGCCTTTTAGACCAGGCCCGGCAGGAAATGGACTTGGAAGCAAGAGAAAACTTTTACCACCAGGCCATTGAAGTTATTTTAGAAGACCCTCCCTTTATCTTCTTATACCAGCAGGAAGATATCTACGGGGTCCATGAAGACCTTCAATGGCAGCCGACAGCCGATGAGCTGATCTACGCCTACCATATGAGTTTCAATCGATAGACACTTTAACATAGGTAGTTATAGTGTAACAGGACAGGCGGCAGCACTTTGCTATTTTTGCCGCCAGCTGTGGCGGGGTCTGCAAGTTCGACTTATCCTCGCCCGGACGCACATAAAATACAGCGCTTTTTGTGTATAGAATTTGCAGTCCTCCCGGACAGCCGGCGTTGCGAAGTGGCCGCCGGCAAGCCCAAGGGTTAATCGCAACAGTTGATGCAATACGATGCTTTGTCCGCATCTCTTACTGCCATGATCGATGAATATTCGGCCTTGCCTGCCCTTTTACTCCCCCTTCTCCATTTTGGCCCAGGCCGGGCAAATGGCATACCCCGCCGCCTTTGCACTCTTGTTCTCTTTTTGGGTTGTGGGGTTGATTGCCCGGGGGTGCTGATGGTTGCTGCTTCTATGGAGACAGCCAAGGCGGCAGGCCTGACCCACATGGTTGTCTTGTTTCTAAATATGGGGCTTCAGGTTTGTTCACTAAAGACATTGGAAGGACTTTTTCTGTTTCCGCTGTCGGGAGCTACCCTGTTGATCTCTTCCTGTGGTTTTACGGCGGTGAAATTCAAAACAAAAATAACGGCAGCCCGGATTGCTACACCTAAAAATGAGCTCCCTCCTTTCAATGTCATCTTAATCATGGCAAAAAGACAAACACCGTCTCCGCCACCCATGAAGATGCAGGCACTAAACTTTTTCTCCTAACAAAGGCTCTTTGGTGGCCAAGCTATTTTGATCTTCACAGTTTGGCTAGCCTCTGCCGGTAAAATTGATTCTGCTTTTAATCATGATGAAAATCCCGGCGTCAAGGTTGCGAAATGGTCTGAAAATGTGTATAGTTAATGAAAAGAAGTATAAGCATTATCGGTTCTTTTTTTAGTATTTTTCTGCGCCGGCGGCCGCCGGCTAAAAAGGATCCATTATCAGAAAGGACGGGATTGTATGAGAGAGAAAGCTATGTCGGTACTGAAAAAGTATAACAAGAGCGATGCCCTGGTCAAACACGCCCTGGCCGTAGAAGGCGTCATGCGGCATTTTGCCGAAGAAGCCGGCGAAGATGTGGAATACTGGGGAGCCGTGGGGCTCCTGCACGATCTAGACTATGAGATGTATCCGGAGGAACATTGTACAAAATCAGCGGAATTGTTGAGAGAAGAAGGCTATGATGACGAATTCATCTACTCTGTCATCAGCCACGGCCATGAAATCTGTGTGGAGGCAGAGCCCAAAAAGTATATGGAAAAAGTCCTCTACGCCATTGATGAACTCACGGGTCTCATCGCAGCCGCAGCACTCATGAGGCCTTCCAAGTCCGTCACGGATATGAAGGTAAAGAGTGTCAAGAAGAAATTCAAAGACAAAAACTTTGCCGCCGGCGTCGACCGGGAGATTATCCGCCGGGGCTGTGAGCGACTGGACATGGAGCTAGATGAAGTCATCGCAAAATGCATTGAAGGTATGCGAGAAGTTCATGAATCTATCGGTCTCTGATCTTCTTGATCTTTTTGATCAATCATAAAACACAAAAAAACAACGAGACAAGTCAGGATAAAACTTGCTTCGTTGTTTTTTGTATATATATTTGAGCTCGCCCGGCAGATCAAAATATTCAAAAGAGGCCTCTTTAAAGACCGTTATTTCATATTCCCGTTCAATCATACTGATTCTGACCTCACTGATCAATGTTCGCTGCGCTTTGTCATTGCTGATGGGAGCCTTATGCAACCGAAAATTATTTCCAAATAAATACTGTTTTTTGTTGACCTACTCCTCCCACAATTTACACCTGAATCCCGAGGCTACTTTACTGCCCCGAGCCATTTTTTAAAGTGGAAGCGGTGCAGTCCATTAGGCAACTCTTTGGTCCGACATTTTCTGTGACGGGCGGATCCCTCACTTTATTTTACGTACTAAAAAAACAAACTTCCGTCAATCACCCTCAGGGAGCGTCCCTTTTTTATCTTTGCTGGCTACTTATGCCTATTGAAATAAAGACACATTTTTTGGATAACTGCCTTACCTACGAAATACCCCTTTCTTCGATAGGCATTTTAAATAGACATTCCAGGCCTAATCATTCTTTGAAAAGTGGTCGAAAGAAGAGGTTCTGATGTCAATGAAACAATCTCAACCAGCCTGTTGTCAACAAAAGGTGAGAAATATATAATGGTAATATAAAGAAGGAGCTTGCAGTGTAGTATAAGCTGTCTGAGTTTCTGCCGATAGCTATAGCTTATCGCTATCATCCGCTTCCTTATTTGACTCGATCTGTATCCTGCCGCAAAATGCCCCGTACTTCCATTCCATCAGACAATTTTTTTGTCCCTGAAAAAGGAAGTAAAGGAGGTGATTTCATGCCAGCAGTAGCAAAGACCAAGGAAAACCTGATGAAATGCCTATGCATGAGCTGCCCTACCTATACCGAAGAGTGCAAAGCTAAGGCCAAGCCCGAACTAGAAGAATTGAAAGAAGGAAACATGGACCGGACCCATGCAGAGGCAATGTTTTGTGCGTATGAAGAAAGTAACTGCCTAAGCGAAGAGAAAGAATGTCTCTGTCCGACTTGTGTTCTCTTTGCAGAGTACAATCTAGAGAACAGCTATTTCTGCATGAAGACGGGAGGCAAATAACGACGCCACCCTTTTGATAATCATGCCGGAGCACTCTTTTTTACGGGTGCTCTTTTCTGTGTCGGGATAAATCAAAGAAAAGGCTCTTCCCACCGGCACGATTTATTCAAAAATGATCAGAATAAACTAACACCTGCTTCCTTTTAGATCCATTTAGGTATACGGGTTGCAATACAAGGACTTACGGTTTCCTGCCTGCTCAATCAAAGGCCCGGCTTGCTAAAAAAGTAGAGAAAAGAAGATGAGCCAAGACGCTGTAATGCTGAAATTTGTATCTCTTGGCAAGCCCCCTTATATCTTGTTATCACTACCTGATGGGGCTATTTTGAGATTTTTCTTCAGCACAACTTCCACTAACCGAGTTACATCTTGAATCAATTCACTGCCTTCAGCTCTGCATATAAAGTGTATTTCGCCTATACTAAGTGGGAAATCGGTCTCATCTAATTCGCTTTGCAGTTTTTTGATGGCTTCCCCCAAACGCTTAATTTTCGAAGCAGCACTTTGACACGGTGCAGTTAATAGCCCCACGATCAGGCAAGTATTTTCAAGCCTGTATTCCGCCGATTTTTTAAATCGAACAGACTCGGCAAAAAAAGGGGCAAAGACATCCCCCATAATCTGCTTGGGATTAGCGGCAGTCTCTTCTATTTCAATAAGAATGACGGCTCTTTTGTTTTCAACAATCATAATATCGATATCGGCCAACACGCTTTGGTTATCGAAAGGAAAACCCCGCAAATAAGGCCTTATGGCACCGACCGCCGGATCATCGGGTTTCCCATGGTCATAAAATGCGCATACTTTTTCGCCCACCGGATATTTTTCGGCGAGCTTCTCCCCGAGATAGGCGGTTACCTTTCCATGCCTCATGACTTCACTCCCTTGGCTGCAGGATGAACCTCTTTATGAATTTTTTCCATAGCAATGCTATTTTTTCCCTCTTTATCGGTCGTTTTCCTGATGTTCTGTCGGTAAAGTTTGTCCTCTGACGGGTTAGGCTGAGCCGTCGCTTACGAACGGACGATTCGATACATGATGGATTCTCTATACCCGGTCATCACCTTGTAATAGCCTTCCAGTTCTTTGTCCAAATAAGGATCACCCGTATCCACCATCATGGGCCTCCCCTGAAGGGCCTGGATCTTTGCTATGGAGGCCATTACTTGTATGTGTTCTCGTCCGGCCTGACGGATCACCCGAGAGCTTATCTGCTGATTTCCCCGCCCAAAGAGGTATCCTTGTCCGCCGATGGGCGTGATCACCAGATAACTCTCTTTCCCGTCGATCGCCTGCAGAATGTCCTTTTCTGAAGCATCCGCCAAAACGAGCTGCCGGTTGCAGACAATGTCCACCCCCAACAGTGTCGCTTGCAGATCCAAAGCAAGCAGCACCTGAGAAGTGGTGGACCCGGGACCAATGACATAAACTCCGTCAGGCTCCATTTCATCCACCACCCGAAGAGCAATGGCTCTTTGGGCAGATTCATCCGCCAATGTGCTTCCGCTTTTTCTCCCCTGCATCAGCCGGGCTTCATCAGGCACCTTTAAATAACCGTAAAGCCGGGTGTTTACTTTTCCCCGGCGGTAGGCTTCTTCGTCAATATCCAACACTTCTTCTGATTTCAATTGAACAATCTCTCTTCTGAGAAAACGCCGCGCCAACTCCCCTGCTTTTTCCGGACTGACTGCATAAACGGGAGAATGGATTTTTACACCGGTGGGAATGCCCACGACCGGCATCCGTTCTCCAATAGCGGCATACAGATCCCGAGCCGTACCGTCCCCTCCGGCAAAAAGAAGCAGAGAAACCTCTTCCTCCAAAAGCTTGCGGGCAGCCTTTAAGGTATCCTCGCGGGAGGTGGCCGCCAACCTGTCTGATCCGGCAACGGTTTTCTTTTCACTACAGGCTAAAACCCGGTAGTCAAACCCAAGCTCTTTGACGGCAGTCTCTCCCATTTCATCGGGAGGGGTGATGATCAGGAGATCGTCTTTTAGAGGCTCCAGCTTTTTCAAGGCTTGCACCGTCCGTAAAGCCGACCGGGGGACCGCTCCCCTTTTTAAAGCTTCTTTGACGACTCCGTCGGTTCCCTTCAGCCCCACAGCGCCCCCCAGCCCTGCCACCGGATTGACGATGACTCCCAGCTTGTGCATACCATCTCCCCTCCTCTGCTTGTGATTTGGCACCGGTATTCGCGCCGGCCCGGTTCCCTTTTTGCTTTTTTTCACAGCCAGTCTTTTAATCTTCTTGGGACAAGGCTGCTGTCTTTTTAAGATAACTGCGCCAGGTGATGGCCCACTCGTTTGGATCATCCATCCCCGATTCATCTACTTGATGAATAACGCTTTGATGGGGAGCTGTTTTTACCAGTTCCGGATTTTCATAGGCCTCCCGGATCACTTGAGACAGGGCCGCAATGTATTCATCCAGGTCTTCTTTGGAGGGAGTTTCCGTCGGCTCCAAAGTGGCCGGCTCCGGAACATGATAAGGATGGTGACTGGTCCAGTAATGAAGACCGAAATCCATCATCCGTCTTTGAACATCCCCGCTGGTCACCCCGGTTTCATCCGCCATTTTTTTCAGCGTGTAGCGCACCTGCTCGACCCGCTGTTTCTTTGTGTCAAAAGGAGCGTCAATTCCATCTACCTCAAGCAATTTGTGGTATAGGTAGTTACTGTTTAATACCGCCACTTTGGCAGCTTCGTAGAGCCCCTCGGCTCCCAGGCTTAAAATCCAGGCATAAGCTTTCAGCACCACCTGGGGAACGCCGTGGAAACAACGGGTTCGTCCGATGCTGTAAGGCACGTCGTGGTTGAAGTAATAGCGCTCTCCGTCATAATCGATCAAAGGTGCGGGCAGGAAATCTTCCAACTCTTTTTTAACACCCAGGGCACCGGAGCCGGGGCCCCCGCAGCCATGAGGTGTTCCGAAGGTTTTATGAAGATTGAAAAAACACATATCAAATCCGGCTTCCCGGGCCCGGGTGACACCCAAAAGCCCATTGGCATTGGCCTGATCATAACCGCAAAGCCCGCCGTGCTCATGTATTAGATCGGTAAACTCCCGGATTCGTTTGTTATAGATTCCGGTGTCCTCCGGATTGGCACAGATAAAACCGGCGGTCCGATGGGACACAGCCGCTTTAAAAGCTTCCAAATCCGGATACCCTTGCTCATCAGGATAGATGGTAATGATTTTATACCCTTTCAGAGCGGGGCAGGCAGCATCCGAAGGATGGGAAAAGATGGTAGTGATGATCTCGTCTCTTTGCTCATCTTCTCCGTGGTGCCGGTGCCAGGCCTTGATAAGCGAGGCCATGGCAAAGGCGGCCTGGCTGCCGCTAGCCGTTTGAAAAGTAAAACGGTCCATGCCGGAAATTTCCCTCATGATCAAATCCGTTTCATGCATAATCTTTAGGATTCCCTGGGTTGTCTCAACGGGCTGCTCCGGATGAAGAGCGGTCATTTCCGGTTCATTGGCCAGCTGATCATTGACTTTGGGGTTGTGTTTTAGCGTGCAGGTGCCCTGTCCGATTTCTATATTCACATCGCCGCCCAAAGTTTCCTGGGACAGGCGCATATAGTGGCGAAGCACTCGTGGTTGAGCCATTTCGGGCAAGGCGGGTGGTTTTTTTCGCTGCAGATGAGAGGGCACCGAGGAACTTCCTTCGCCCGCTACTTTTCTTACCGTCTCGTCCGTTCGGGGAATTAGTACGCCCCGCTCACCCAGTTGACTCAATTCAAAGATGATGGGCTCATCCCATTTGGCCTGGTGAAAATTGCGGACAGAATAATCTCTATTGATTCGTTTCATCGGGTTTCAGTCCTTTCTTGATAAAATTCACCGCTTTACCCTTCGGTGACGATCGATTTGATGGAAGATGCCAGACGGTCGATGTCCGAGCGGGTGTGTACTTCTGTTACACAGTATAAGGCGCATTGATCCATGTCGGGATATTCTCGGGACAGATCTTTGCCGCCAAAAATACCTTCCTTCAACAGTTTTTCATGAATGTCGGCCACCGTCTGACCGGTGTCGTTAAAATCGACAACAAATTCTTTAAAACCGGAGCCGCTAAAGCGAGAACCGACAACGCCCGGAATTTGGTCGATCTGGTGGATTGCGTAACGGGACAGTTGAAGAACGGTTTCTCCCAGTTCCCGCATCCCTTCCGGTCCCATAAGAGACAGATACACGCCGGCTGTAATACCCCAAAGGGCCGTTTGCGTACCCACGTATTCATTCGCGTCCTCTCTCAAATCGCCAAAAGAGGTGCGGTCATAGGCCACATCCCCAAAACCGTATTCGCCTTCTTTGGATGTGGGGGCAATACCAAAGAGACGGGAAGGATACTGCATCACATATTCCTCCTCATCCCGGGTGGCTATGAAACCTGATAGGCCCCCCCCGTAGTGCATATGGATGCCCAGCGGTTGTAAATCGCCGCAGATGATATCGGCTCCGTAATGGGCGGGAGACGCCAGGATCCCCAGAGAAATAGGATCCACTCCCACAATAAAGATAGCTCCCTGTTCTTTGGCGAGCCGGGAAATAGCATCGCCCTGCTCTTCTAAGAAACCAAAGAAAGAGGGATTTTCAATATAGACGGCCGCCGTTTCTGCCGATAATTTTTTCTTCAGGTCTTCTAAATCCAACTGTCCTGTTTCCGGATGGTACCCCACCGGAAGCAACTTAAGATGAGGGTCGCAATAGTTTTTGGCCACCGAGAGCTTGTTTTGGTCCATCAACTCCGGTACCAAAACTTCCTTGCGCCCGGTTATTCGTCCGGCCATTCGCATGGAGGTGGCCGCTGCTTGGGCCCAGTCCATGGTGGGCACGTTCACCACTTCCATGTCCACTAATTCCGCCACCAGGCTCTGGTACTCAAAAAGACTTTGAAAACGGCCGTGATCGTTGTATGGTTCTCCTGCATAGCCCGTGAGAAACTCACCCCGGGAACTGATCTCGTCGCACACGGCCGGCACTTGATGCTGCCAGCAGCCGGCCCCCAGAAAGTTGAGCTTGCCGCGGGTGGATACATTCTTTTGCAAGATGCCTTCCACATGGCGGCGAAGTTCAATTTCTGAAGGCAGGGCCGGGGGCAGATTCATGTTTATCTTTAGTTTGAGTTCTTCCGGCACTTCTGAATGAAGATCTTCCAGTGTTTTTAACCCAATGTCCCGAAGCATCTCTTCTTGCACTTCGGGGGCTGAATTGGGAATGTAGGGGTGATGCTTAAATCCCTTGACAGACATCGCTCATTCCTCCTTGTGTTGTCACTTTTCTCCTTCTTCCAATGTACCGTAAACTTCAGATCCATCTCCGCATGGGGCTAAAAACGCAAACCTTATTGCTTCACACGGTTGGTCTTGCAGCGCTATTGCTGTCCACTGCAAAAAACATCTAGGCAATGCCGCCGCCGTCTACCACCAAGGCGGCCCCGCTAATCCATTGGGACAGGTCGCTTGCCAAAAACAGAACCGTATTCGCCACATCTTCCGGGGTCCCCAGCCGCTCCAGGGGTCTTCCCTTGGCGGAATCCACCAGAAAAGAAGCCTCTTCCATGCCTAACTGCCGGCCTTCTTCTCTAAGCATGGCCGTGTCGGTATCACCGGGATTGATACTATTCACCCGAATGTTGGCCGGGCCGTGGTCAATGGCCATACCCCGGGTCAGGTTCACCAGGCCTCCTTTGGCAGCGCAGTAGGCAGCCGCCTGATCACCGCCCTTTAGACCCCATCCGGAACCGGTGTTGATGATACTGCCGCCCCCGTTTCGTTCCATGAGCGGTATCACGTATTTCGACATTAGAAAAGCTCCTTTAAGCGTCACATCCACTACCCGGTCCCACTCGTCTTCTTCCAGTTCCACCACCGTTTTGCGATAAGTCACCCCCGCATTGTTAAACAGAACATCAATCCTCCCAAAACGCTCATCCACCGCCTGCACCGTTTCTTCGCAGGCTTTTCGCGATGCGACATCACAGGAAAAAAACACCGCTTCTCTGCCTTCGCGCCGCATTGCCTCGGCCTCCGATGCTCCTTTTTCTGCGTTCACATCCAGCATGACCACGGTGGCACCATGGGCCGTCAACAGCTGTGAAGCTGCCAGGCCAATGCCTGAAGCTGCTCCTGTAATAACGGCCACTTTCCCGTCAAGATTCAAAACATCTTTTTTTTGAAGCATTCCTTTCCCCCCTCGGGTTGTCTTTTTATCTTTTTTCGTTGTAACAACGAGAATAAAACTTTCCGAAAGGATACCGATTCCCGCTGCAAAAACTTCGATAAAGAGATCCGCGCAACAAACTTTTATTGCCAATTCCCGAGCCCTTTGATCCGTATGTTGTTTTCCCGCACATCCCGATGTTAACAACTCCAAATGCCTTTATCTTCTAGCACTGTCTTTTGGAAATCGTTTTCAAAGATACTCCATCTTGATTGAAAACAATCTCGGTTTTTTTCATTGAATGGCAGCATTCAGAACAATCAACACATAATCTGAACTTCTTGCATAGACACCGAAAACCTCCTTTGAGAGAATCCTTTTCCATCAAGCCTTTTCTTCAAAAACAATTTTCCCTTTTCATAAACATCTCTTGGGTAGATCATCATACATTTTTGGTTCCTTACCGAAAAAAAAGACACCCAGCTCACTTTCGTGCAGCCGGGAACTTGTCTGTTGATTGGATTTGATTTTATTTTCAATGGCAGTAAACTTGCATTCTCTCTTTTTAAGCAGGCATTAAGCCCTTTTTTTGTTTGGTTTTCTCTTGATCAACAGCATTTTTTTTGCATCTTCAACAGCTTCGAAATCTGTCAAATCAAAGTACAACCATTTCCCGTCGTGGTATTGCCGTGCAAGGTCATAAAGAACATTTGCTGTTTTGGAAAAATCCTGCCTTGCCGACTCGAATTTCTCCCGTTCTTTTTGCCCGAAAATGATCAGGATTACAAGCCCTTCTCCTTTTGGGTACAAAGAACAAAGAGTTCTGCCTCCCCTTTGATACTTAAGTTCGTATTCACCTTTCTTTTCATTTCTGTCCCAATAAATCTTCGTATCGTAGTTCTTGTCGATAAACCTGTTGACATCGGACCATAGTTGAAACATATCCTCCCCCATCATATCGAGCAGTTCTTCTGTTGAGAGCTCTTTTTTAACCATACTGTCTCTCCTTCCTGTTCATTTTTTCTCCTCTGCAATGTATTATCAATTTCATACGCATAACAAACACAACATGACCCGGCCAAAAGACTTAGGTATCTTGGTTTCATCATACCCTAATCGACAAAAGATCACACGAATATTTTAACCGTCTTCAGAACCGGTTCAAAAACCGATTTACATGTCCGTTTTTTTTATGACAAATTTCGACCGCTATCCAATCGCAAGCCGTTTCGTTTCAACTCCGACCGGGCAGTAGTTCCGTATCCATTAAGAATAAGTCGATTTCGGGCCGACTTCCCCGCAAACCGGGAGCAAGAAAAAGCCATCCAAGGGTGGCTCCCTTTACACTGGACCATATCATCTCATCCGCCCCCAAATGAAAGCATCGTCCTCAAAAAAAAGCCGGCTGGGCTTGCCGGATTTTGTACATCGTCTTTCTTTAAACTGATTTACACTTATTGACCGGCAAAGTTCATCACCGTTCCCACAAAAATCGGCAGCTCGGTTTCTGTTTCCACTACGGCATACAGAAAGGGACGGTCAAGACGCACCGTCTTGTTTTCAAGATAGGCTTCATCTCGCATTTCCACCTTCGTCACCGCTCCGGCACGGGTACCGCGTTC
>SLNR01000119.1 GCA_007132905.1 Candidatus Sumerlaeota bacterium
GAAGGGAAGCATTTTGGTAGGAAACAGAGACAGTCCGGCAAAAAATATTCTGCACATATTCCCCCACACGGGGTTTTCCAAGAACGATTTGAAGCAAGTTATGGAAGAGAATCCAGAAATTGATACCGTACTTGCCTCGATCAGTCGGGTTCGCAAAGACCACCCACTGACAGAAACCTGTCGTGATTATGGCTTAAACTTTATTCTGGGCACTTCACATGCGGTGGAAATTCTCGAAAATGGAATTCCTTTGGCAAATAGTCTCAAGAAAAGACTTCCGAGTATTGATGTAGTTGTTTTCAGAGAAAAAATGGTAAGTTATTCATTGGATTCAATTGGGACGTCAAAAGCAAGGCACTATGGAAATGAGATATCAGCGGATTACCTTCTTGATGGTGAGAACTAAGGAATGAAGTGGAAGGGAAGTCAGCTTGAACAAATGAGCAGGAAGTTTGGATAGAAACAGTGTAAAAAACTTTTCACAGGAGGAGAATACAATGTCTGATAAGGATGACCAAAAAGTGAGTGTGAAGGAAGCAGCCAAAGAGGTTGAAATTGCCAGTAGGAGAATTGGGTTACTGCATTTGTCTTTTGCCAAAACGTTGGTAGATGAATTTGGAGAAGAGAAAGGAAAAGAGCTTGTGATAAAAGCAATTGAGCGCTACGGAAAAATGATCGGAGAAAAGGCAAAGACCAGAGTGAAGGAACAAGGATTAGATGTGCAGCCGGAAAATTTCAGCGCGGGAGGAGCTCGAGATTTGCCGAAATACGGGATGCACGAAAAGCGGGAAGTGACAGAAGAAGAAGGGGAGAAACGGATTTTTGCCTATGGTTGTGCCCTTGCCAAAGTTTGGCGGGAGTACAATGAGGAAGAACTAGGCGGACTTTATTGCTATGTGGACCCTGTAAAATATATGTATTACAATCCTGAGTTTAAACTTGTCCATAAACAAGCAATGCCTTATACTGGCCAGAACATCTGTGAATTTGCGGTAGAGAAGACATCCAAAGAAGAGCAAGATTCAGTTTTACGGGGGAAAGCAGATTGGGAAAAGATTGATAAAGATCTTAAAAAAGACTAAGATTCGGGCAGGTGATTTTTTATGTTCACCATTGAAAAGAACGACTCAAAAGGTGTTCCTATTTTGGTTTGGCTGGAAAGTCCCGAGCAGTTAGACGAAGAATGTCTTAGGCAGGCCACTAATTTATCGAACCTTCCTTTTGCTTATCAACACATTGCATTAATGGCCGATGCTCATAAAGGATATGGGATGCCTATTGGAGGCCTGTTAGCTGCCAAAGAAGCGGTTATTCCCAATGCGGTCGGTGTTGATATTGGCTGTGGGGTTGTTTTTACAGAAACAAATTGGGCAGTCGAAGAGATTGACGAGAAGATATTAAAAAGTCTTGTTCGCGGGATCATGGAAAGAATTCCCACGGGGTTTGAAAAACACAAAAAGAAGAAAAAATGCAGAGCGCTGGATCTCTTTTCTCCTCAAGAAAGTCCATCTGATAACCTCAAAAAAGAGATAGCAGAAGGATATTATCAAGTGGGAACGCTGGGCGGGGGAAATCATTTTATTGAGCTGCAGTCTGATGATAAGGGAAAGCTTTGCATCATGATCCATTCCGGGAGCAGAAACTTCGGGTTTAAAGTGGCTCAACATTTTAATCGTTTGGCCAAAAAATTAAATGAAAAAAAATATACCGGTGTACCGAAATCCTACGATCTAGCATATTTGCCGGCCGCCTCAACGGAAGGAAAAGATTACTTGTTATGGATGAATCTAGCGCTTGATTTTGCGGCTGAAAACAGAACTGCCATGCTTGAAGTAGTAAAAGAAGAGGCCAGAAAGGAATGCAGCGGGATCAAGTTTGGGAAAATAGTCAACGCCCATCACAATTATGCCAGCCAAGAAGAGCATTACGGGGAAAAAGTATGGGTTCACCGAAAAGGTGCCATCAAGACAGCAGAGGGCGAATTAGGAATCATACCGGGAGCAATGGGAGCAAAAAGCTATATTGTGAAGGGTTTGGGTAATGACAAAAGTTTTTGTTCTTCTCCTCACGGAGCAGGCAGAAGGCTTGGCCGAAAAGAGGCTGTCCGAACGATCAACATGGAAGAGACGATAAATGATCTAAAGAGCAAAGGAATTATTCTAGGCAAAAGGAAAAAGAAGGATGTATCGGAAGAAAGTCGTTTTGCTTATAAAGATATTGATTGGGTTATCGATCAATCGGCTGATCTGGCCGTTCCGATCAAAGCATTAAATACATTAGCTGTGGTAAAAGGGTGATGGGATTACTCGAACGGAAGGCGCAAAGAAGCACAAAAGATCAAAATTCAGGGGTTTTCGCAGAGAGAATTGCAAGCGTAAAGCCAAGAGGTTTACTTAGAGCTAGTTTTTAGATCATAACTTGCTACCTTGAATTTCGTTCGCTGATGAGAAAGCAGTGAAAGAAAATTTATCTCAGTCTTTTTTTGAAAGATATTGGTAGTTTACTTAAGCCATTACAGAAATATTTTATTCGAGTCTTTTTAGTCACTCTAATTAGGGCTTGCTAAAAGTTCAAAAAAGCCAGCAATAACAAGGGTTTGAGGGCTCTTTTGTTGAATATAAGTGCAAGGGAATATCCATTTATCCCCTAAAAACCTTGCACGAGGAGGAGAAA
>SLNR01000166.1 GCA_007132905.1 Candidatus Sumerlaeota bacterium
AATGGACTGAGACAAATTTGTCAAGAGCAAGATTTTTCATGATTTCATGTTAAATTTTTGCATGCCGGCAACTTTCGCCAAAAAAATTATATCAAAGTAAAAACGAATCAGCAACCACGGCCAAGACACATCAGTATCATCAGTATTGGGTATTTTAATTGGCTGCCTGCGCTACTTAAAAAATGAATGAGAGTTACGGTTTGTTGGCATAATGCACTGTCGAAGGATTTTTACCGGAATGGAGTGCAGGCAGATAGCGTTCCCAAAAATCCTTATGGAGAGAAATGACCACGGAACGAAGAGCAATAAGAGCAGCTATGCTTGAGCACACAGAAATAATCATGATCGTATCGGAAATAATCCAAAGAAGTCCGGTATCGGCGCCGGCTAAAAAAATCGGGAACAAATAATAAAAAAGCCAGAAATACATGGCGACAGTATTGGCTTTTGTGTCACCAAAGACAAAGTTAACTTGTTTTTGTCCTGCGTAATAGGCTGCTAAAAGAGTTTTCCAGGCAAATATGGTAATGGCAATGGCGACGATGGCTCCCCCAACTTGACCGTAGCTTGACTCAAACGCAACTGCCACTAGTGCCGCTCCGGTGAGATTTGTGTGACTCAGGTACACCCCGGTGATCAAGATGGAAAGGCCGGTAATGGTACAAATTACCATGGTATTCATTAAACTTTCAATTACGCCCCATGAAGCCTGTCTTACCGGATGATCAACAATGGCGGCCGCGTGGGCGCCCATTCCGGTTCCCATGCCTGCTTCATTCGAATAGACTCCGCGAGCTACTCCAAAACGCATTGCCTGCGCGACAGTAATGCCGGCAAATCCTCCTAATCCCGCAGTTGGGGTAAATGCGTACCGCGTAATCATAGCTAAGGCAGGGATGATTTCCTTGTAGTTGATTACAATGATAAAAAGGCCTGTAAGAATATAAAAAACACTCACGGCGGGAACGAGGATCTCAGCGACGGCAGCAATTCGTCTGACGCCGCCCACAAAAACAAGAGCGAGCGAAAGAAAAACAGCCCATAAGATGATTTGATTGGTTACACCAAAAACCTGGTTGATGGTGGTAGTGAGAGCGTTGGTCTGCACAAGCAGAGACCAAGGAGAAACGACAAAAGTCCAAGCTAGCGTTTTTGCCAAAGAATGCCAGCCAAGTCCGTTTTTAAACACGTAATTTCGGCCGCACAGGTATTCATTTAATGTTTCGAATCGGACCCGGTACCGCTGACCGAGAATAATCTCAGCCATTTTAGTAGAAGAGCCTACTACCGCCGTCATCCACATCCAAAAAAGCGCACCCGGCCCGCCCATCGTCAAGGCGGTAGCGACCCCGGCAATACTTCCCACCCCCATAGTGGAAGCCAAGCAAGCTGCCGCAAAACTGCGAAAAGTTCCTTCACCTTCTGTCACTCTTGCGAACATAACACCATAGGTGTGGCGAAAATGATAGCCAATTCTGGTAAAAGGAACAAATCGAAAGGCAAAAGAATAATAAAGACCCGTACCGAGAACCCCCACAAAAAGAGGGACACCCCAGAAAAAGTTGCTTATGGCGGTGACCACCGATTCAATAACAAGCAGCAATGAATTCACTCCCTGCCCACTGTTTTCATAGAAGAAATATTTCTGTAAGATTATTTATTTTTTCTTAAGGGATCAAAAAGCCGCATCCCTGAATATGAAATCCAAAAAAAGCAGCAGATGAGATACATTAAAAAGAGGGATTGCCTGTTTAGAAAGCACTTTATATTTATTTGTTGACACTTCTTGATGGATTCAAGGATTCCTTTGTAGGCAAGGAATATTGTCTGATTATAAAAGCTTGAAAAAGAAGAAAAAATCGGCTTTGCAGGGTTATGATAAAAAAAAACGAAATTGTTTTTGCCGGTCAAAAGGGGGAAGACGGTTGTGAGTCATATCCATATTCATAAAGAGCGTTGTGTCGGGTGCCGTTACTGTGAGCTTTACTGCAGCCTGGAAAAAGAGCAGGCTTGCTGGCCAGCCGCAAGCCGCATACGTATTCATAGAGAGGAGCCAACAGGAGAAGAGCAGGGACAAGTTTGCCAGCAGTGCCTTCAGGCTCTATGCGTAAGAAGCTGTCCTGAAGAAGCTCTAATCATGAACCCTGTTACAAAGGTGGTTGATTATGACCAACAGCGCTGCAGCCTATGCTTGATATGCGTGGAAGTTTGTCCTTTTAAAGCAGTGTGGTTGTCGCCGCAGAAAGACAGAATTGTGAAATGTGATCTGTGCCAAAAGAGCCGTCCTGCCTGTGTCGCGGGATGTCCTGAAAAAGCACTCGAGGTGATCACATGAAAAAGACAAAGAGAATCATTGCTTTTATCGACCTGTCGAAAAAAACTGTAAGAAAAGAGGATTTGCCTAAAGATTGGCAAGAGGAGTATTGGGGAGGCCGCGGGTTAAATGACCGGCTGTTGTATGAATTAACGGACGAGATGACCGATCCCGAAGGGCCGGATAATCCTTTGATTTTCAGCACTGGGCCATTAACGGGAACTATGGTGCCGACGAA
>SLNR01000160.1 GCA_007132905.1 Candidatus Sumerlaeota bacterium
TCTTGCGAAACAATCTCAATGTCCTCTTTTATCGATACTTCCAAAAATTCACTGTTTTCTCTTTCGTGTTCTTCTTTGTAGTTCTCCTTTAGCAGAGCAATTATGGTTTCTCCGGCTTCTTCAGAGTGCAGCCCAAAAAACTCTTCTCCGTCAATCATAAAAACATACGCCTGAGTTTCGAGAGAAACATTCGTAAACAACTTGTTTTCCAGCTCGTTTGGATCGTCCGGATCAATATTCTTTTCGCTTATTTCAATAAAATCAATTTCTTCTGCGTACCTAACTTCCTGCTGAAGAAAGAACGAAACTCTGGTTGTCACAGAATCCAAACTATCTTGCAGCTCTTCTATGTTATCCGTATACCCAATTACTTCTCCATTCACTTCTACGGCGTAAATCGACCGTGTATTCACTCCGATGATCAATGCAACCACCAGTATAAAAGATAAAGCAACTACACCAGCCATCACGAACCGCTTGTCTTTCTCTTTGCTTTTTAGCCACGCCAAAGCCATTTCTAGCCTCAGCTGGTTCGACTCCGCCATCCTCATCCCCCTTTTCGTTTTACATAAAAAACATTACTCTAATTCTTGACTTCTACCGCAAATTCCTTTTCTTGCTTTCTCATTTTTGTTATACTTCCATCTTTAATGGGATGCTGCCTATTTTGTAATCACAAAAAACCTCTTTCACGATATCACACTCTTGTCTCTTTGTACAATATGGGGAGATCGACCTAAACTAAAAAAAAAGAAGAAGAGCGCTCTTTTTCGCTCCCCTTCTTTCGCATCATCTTCTCTTCACTTTACTCTAGCTCTTTTACTGCTTTTTCTAATCTCTCCAAAGCTTCTGTTACATAAGCCCTTGGACAGGCAAGGTTAAAGCGCTGGAATCCTTCTCCGCCCGGACCAAAAATAAAGCCGCAGTCTAGAGCTAATCGGGCTTTTTTCAGCATGAATTCTCTTAGCTCTTCATTGCTTAAACCCAATCCCCTCATATCAACCCAGGCCAGATAGGTTCCCTCGGGATCTACGACTTTCACTTTTGGAATATTTTTTTCGATATAATCCTTAAAATACATAACATTTTCATAAAGATATTCGCTTAGCTGCTCCTGATATTCTTTGCCGTGGCGAAAGGCAGCTTCTAAAGCGACCAATCCAAAGATGCTTACACCGCTTTGGCCTGCTCTGGCAGCTACAAATTTTGCTCTCCATTTCGGATTGGGGATAACCGCCACTGAAGCAGGAATTCCCGCGATATTAAAGGTTTTGCTGGCCGACATAAAAGTCATGGTAAATTGTTCAACTTCTTTGGAAATTTTTGCGGTCGGAACATGCTCGACACCCTTCATTAGCAAATCGCAATGGATTTCATCGGAGATAATGGGGGTGTTGTATTCCATGCACAGATCGGCCAGTTCTTTTAACTCTTCCTCCTTATATACCCTGCCAACAGGATTGTGAGGATGGCATAGTATCAGCCCTCTGATTCTTGGAACCGAAGGAGGAAAGGTTGTTTTTGGTTTGAATTTCGTTTCTAAGTCATCGAAATCCATTTCGTAGCGCTCCCCGTCGAATTTAAGATTGTTGGCAACAACATGACAGCCATTATCCCTGATCGCATTATAAAAAGGATAATAAACGGGCGGCTGGACAACAATCTGATCCCCAGGCATTGTCAGAGATTTTACCGCCGAATAGACCCCGCTTACAATACCTGTGCAGTAAACAATCCAGTCTTTTTCGATTTCCCAATCATAATCCCGCTTCATCTTATCCACAACAGCTTGGTTGAGATCATCAGAAGGATAAGTGTATCCATAAATCGGATGTTCTGCGCGCTTTTGAATGGCCTTCACTACGGGTTCTGGGCAAGGAAAATCCATGTCCGCAACCCACATGTCAAGAACATCATCTGTTCCGAAAAGCTTCTCGTTTAAATCCCACTTTGTACTGCCTGTACCTTTCCTTTCAATCACCTTATCAAAATCGTATTTCAAATAACTCCCCTCCTTAATAGGTTGAAAAGAAATGACTTAATATTGATTAATTCTAAATACTTTTGATTATTCCTTTTAAAGTATATTTTTATGTGTACAATTTAATAATTTGTACTTTTTGCTTACTACGCGAAAATCCCCGCCACCTTATTACTAGCTGAATAGAGAATATAAAATACAACCATATCCAATTATTTTCCTGTCAGCCTAAAAACCAAGGGATTTTCCTAGATGAGAAGAATGTATAAAGGAATCCATCCATCGCTATTTTTATTAATAAGAACAGAGGGGATGTTGCATGACTCAATTGAAAATTCTTATAGCCGATGACGACAAAAGAATTCGAACTATGATCAGAGAATATTTATCCCTTGAAAATTACGTGGTTGAAGAAGCCCAAAACGGAAAAGAAGCAATCCGTCTTTTACAGAATGAGCATTTCGACTTATTAGTACTTGATATCATGATGCCTGAAATGGATGGTTGGGACGTATGCAAAGCTATAAGGGATAAGCATAATATCCCTATCATCATGCTTTCTGCCCGAAGCGAGGAATACGATAAGCTGCTTGGGTTTGAACTTGGAATTGATGATTATATAACCAAGCCTTTTAGCCCCAAAGAGCTTTCTGCCAGGATGAAAGCCGTATTAAAGCGAGTGAAAGCAACTGAAAGGCAGATAGATCGCTTTATTTACAATTCTTTGGAAGTGGATTTTGCTTCACAACAAGTTGTGGTTGGAGGCAAGACTGTCTCCCTTACTAAAAAGGAATTTGAATTGCTCCGCTATTTCATCCAAAACAAAAACATTGTTCTAACAAGGGATCAGCTATTGTCAGAAGTATGGGGGTTCGATTATTTTGGTGACCACCGAACCGTCGACACACACATAAAAACGTTGAGAGAACGATTAGGGAAATATCGAAGCTTAATCAAAACTGTTTGGGGCACAGGCTACAAATTTGAGTTAGGAGGCTCTTCATGAAAGGCATAACCGGAAAACTTTGGGTTGGTCTAATGGTGCTCGTCATGTTTGTTCTATCTCTATTATGGTTTTACCAAATACTTTTTTTGGAAAATTATTATGTTGATTACAAGATTTCGAACATCATCAAGCAAGGACGGGGAAATTTCGACGGCCTGACTGATCTAAATGACCCTCAACTTGAAGAACGGCTCGATCGCTTTGTCCATGATTACAACTGCCATGTTGAAGTTCTTAACCTAAACAGAGTTCCTATTTACCAAAGCAACTTCGGGAAATCATTCCCTATGACCGGCCAGTCCGCACGCAGAGAAATTATTCAAGCAGCTATGCAAGGCAACACTTTCACTACCACCCTTACCCATCCTAGATTTGAAAGCCAGTTTATCCTCATTGGTTTACCCATATATAATAATGAGCAGCTTACCGGCGTTATGCTTATCCATCTACCCTTAGTGCCGATTGGAGACACAGTGGATATATTGAAACAGCAGTTCACTTATATATCCATCGCTTTACTCATAACTGCATCGATTATTGCTTATTTCCTTGCCAAAACATTAATACGCCCTCTAGCTGGTATTACGAAAAATGCTAAGAAAATGGCCGAAGGAAATTTTTCAGAACCCGTTCCGGGACAATCACGAAGTGACGAAATTGGACAACTGAGCTTTACTATGAATTACCTTAGGAGCGAGCTGCAAAAAACTGAGAATCTCAGGAGAGAATTTATTGCCAATGTTTCGCACGAACTTAAGACCCCTTTGAGCCTGATAAGAGGCTATGCCGAAACCATTCGCGATGTAAGTCTTCGTAATGATACCAAAAGAACCGAACATGCCAATATCATCGTCGAGGAATCGGAAAGATTAAGCAATATCGTAAAAGATATTTTGCTGCTATCTCAAATGCGCTCAAAAAATAAAGATCTCAATAAAACCGTTTTTTCTATCTCTTCCCTGATTGACAATACAATTACCAAATTTTCGCTTCCTGCAGAAAAAAGAAATATATCCTTTGAATGGAATCATCACAAAGAAATATTTGTCTATGCTGATGAAGACTGCATAGAACAGGTCCTGATCAATCTTATTGAAAACGCCTTATCCCATAGCAGTGAGCATCAAGAGATTACCATCAGTCTTACTCAGGCAAAAGAAACCACTACCGTCAAAATTCATGATCACGGCCGCGGGATCCCAGCCGAAGATCTTCCCTTTATCTGGGATCGTTATTATTCAGGAGACCGGTCAGAGCAAGAGACTAGCCAAGGAACCGGTCTAGGATTAGCTATTGTCAAAGAAATTCTTGATGCTCATGATGTTAATTTCGGAGTGAAAAGCTCAGAAAATGAGGGTACCTGCTTCTGGTTTAACCTGGGTAGAAAGGAAATGTGAAAAATATTTCGTGCATCTATCACACTTTTATCACAATTGAGTCCTATAATAGGAATCACTTGAAAGGGGGTGTGATAAATGAGACCTAAGTTATCCATTATTTTTGTTACCGTAATGATTGTCTCGATTGCCGGCGCCGGCCTAGCCCTGGCATCCTCATCATCGCCGGCTGCAATCCTCTCAGATCTGACGGGTGAGCCTGCGTCTGCCCTCGAGGAGAAAAACACAGAAGAGACCTACGGTGCAATCGCAGCAGAACTGGGAGTCCGGGATGAATTTAAAGCAGCGAGAATCAAACAAAAGATGGCCATTGTCGACAGAAAAACCAGTGAAGGCGCTCTATCCCAAGAAGAAGCAGAGGAACTTAAGGGTATGTTTAATTCTCGAGCTCAAGACTGCACCCAGGATGGATTTGAAAATAGCCGCCGTCACTTAGGAAAAGAATATGGAATATCATTCGGTGAAGAATGGGGAAGAAAAACTTTGCAAAGAGTCCAAGAAGGAGAACAGAGAGGGCCTGGGTACGGGAAAAACCAAAAATAGACTGCTAATGGAAAAGAAATAGTTGCCATAAGAGTTCATCTTTTTTCAATTAGCTTGTCGCTCAGATTTCCAAAGATAATCAAAGTGTCGATCCCCGATAAAATGGAGGTCGACACTTTTTTAAAATCACAATATCAAACTTTTCAATATTCTGCCTCACAAAGCAATGTTTTAGAACACCCTGCCAAAAGCTATGAGCGGCAAAACATTTCCATATAAAAACCTTTTCGACAGAAACCCAGTATGGCCCTGCCGAAAAGGCAATCATTTCACGCAAGATTCAGAAGTCAAACACTATCATTTCCGCTGTCCGTACTAGACTGTGCATTCATAAACGAGCGCACCAAACCGTACCCGATACCGGCACCTGTGATGATTTTAGAAATCTTCGGGGAAGAGGCAAGTCGGTTCACAGTTTTGTAAACCATATACCTTTCCGATAGCCGAACAAAAGCATTCACATACTGATCACTTTTATGCAGTATTTTCCGAAAAGAAGCAATGGTGGCTATGATCTCCTTTTCCCCATTATCCAAAAACAGGTCCACCCGGTTTGAAACGGTCTGCACTGTTTTGACAAGGCGCACCATAACAATGGCTAGCACAAGCAGCAAAATCATGTTAAAAGTGGATGTGAAAAGAAGCCCGTACAGAAGTATTCTTTCTTCCATCACGCAGCCTACAACTTAAGTTCTTCATCAACAGAGTCAATCGCTTCCTTAACTTCTTCACTGTCAGGAAGTCTTTCTCGTAGCTTAGCAATGGTGTCTTTTGCAACATCCTGTGCCATCTCTGACTTCTGCTCCATCTTCACCTTCGCAGCTTTGCCTACTTCTTTCCCTTTTTCAGCTACCCTTGCGCGCGTTTCCCTTCCGGGTGCGGGCGCCCACATAATTCCGCAAACAGCGCCAACAATCGAACCAATAAAAACACCGGCAACAAAATCTCCTTTATTTTCCATCGGTATCCCTCCTCTCTGAATATTATATCATACTTTTTGTCTAAATCAAAGAAAATGGCTGTAAACAGAACAAAAAGCCTTTTCTCCGACTTTCGCTGGCCAAAAAAACTGACTACACCTTTTTTCGCCAAATAAAAGTGTTTCTCAAATGAGACTATTTGTTTGGTCGAAAACGATCATAATGAAAAACATCTGCCGGAAAAGTTGTCTCTTCTTCACAGATCAACTCGGATAACAACAATCCTACCGAAGGGGCTATACCAAAACCATGGCCAGTAAACCCGCAGGCCAAATAAAGCCCGGGTATTTCATCTACTTCGCTTAGAATAGGAATTTGATCAGACATCTGGTCTTTAAATCCTGCCCAGGTTCGAATAATATGGACATCTTTCATCCAGGGAAAATAGCCCAAAATAGCTCTGCAAATAGTGGGGGCTGTTTTGTTTCTAGTAAGATTGTGATCATCTTCCAAAAAGAAAGGTTCAAGACCAGTGCTGCCGCCAAAAACAAAAGAACCGTGCTTTGTTTGGTGACCATAGAAGTCTGCAGCTGCCGTTCCCAGCATTTGGGGGAACATTTCCGGTAGTTCCTCCGTTATCAGGGCTTCAATTAATATATTTTGCATCGGGACATTGATGCCCAAAGGTTTTACCAAAAGCCCCGATTCATAAGCCGCAGCCAAAAGAACTTTGGGTGCTTCAAAACACTGAGCTTTCGCTTTTACGCCCTTTACTCTTCCCCTGCTCAATTCTATCTCGATAACGGGATCTCCCGTGATGAATTGAGCACCCAACTCTCTTGCTTTTTTGTAATAACCTAGGGTCGTGGTGAGTGGATTGGCATGGCCGTCAGTAGGACAGAAAATGGCTCCAATCACTTCATCAGAAACATAAGGACAGATTTCGTCTACTTCCTCTTTTGAGACTATCCCTAATTCCAAGCCTTCTTCTTTTCCCTGTTTTACAATGTCTTCTAACTTTTTCATATGTGCTGGTGTTTTTCCAAGTCGGAGATTTCCTTTTTGAATATATTCAACATCAACACCAAGTTCATCTGAAAGACCCGGCCAAAGATGTCGCACCCCATAGAGTGCCAATGGCATTTCTCTAGGATCTCTAGCTGACTGGCGAACTCCTCCTCCGTTTCGCGTGGAACCTCCGGCGCCAATTTCTTCTTTCTCAACGACCACAGGCTGCATCCCTTTTTTTGCTAAATAATAGGCAGCCGCACAGCCAATGACTCCGCCTCCGACAATAATAACATCCGCATTTTTCATAACGGCCCCCCCGTTCACTGGTTTTTGATCTTATCCATAACCCCGTCGTTTGCATAGGAACCCATAGGGACAGGCCTTACAGGAGAACGAGGAAGAACATGATGCACTTCTTCCCGGCGCACACCGGTTTCTTGGGCAATAATTTCTCGCACCAGACGCCCACAAGTTTGTCCTTGGCACAGCCCCATTTTGGCTCTGGTGAATCTTTTTACTTCATTGCTAGTTTTCATGCCTTCGAAAACAGCCTTTCTTATCTCCCCTTTCGTTATTTCTTCACAACGGCAGACGATCAGATCATCGTCTTCTTTCGGAATAAACTTCTTGCCCTTGACGGTTCTATCTATGACTTTATGCATAAGAATCATCCTCATCTTCTTTTTTTACATGACAAATATTTACTAAATACACTTTGTCTTTAACTCGCTTCTTTAAAATAACGAGCTTTCATAGCCCATTTTTTGGGCACAGAAAAAGTAAGCAGTACTGTTTGATCCATAGAGGGCGAGCTCTTTACACTAATCACCTCTCCATCACCCAGAAGAGCCCCGGAGCGATCGTAGATCTTTCCTTTCGAACCAATGTCTGGAAGCGGCTTCATCTCATAGGGAATCGTTACTGAGGCCTTTTCCGCTGAGTAAGTTTCGTCGACCAAAAAGATAGCCTGCCCCGGGCAAGCACTAAGGCAAATTCCACATCCTGTGCACATGTCTTTTTCTTCAAAAACAGGAAGCCCTGCTATCGACTCAGACATAGTGATGCATCCTTTGGGGCAAACATCTTTACATGGGTCACAAGGAATATTTTGTGTGCACTCGATGATGGGAACAACCCCTTTTTTCCGTCTCTCTTCAGTAGGGGTCCCAGGATAGTGCTCCAGTGCATTATCAGATAAATACCCGCGGCCAAGAAGACTTTCACATAAAGGGCAACCCTCGTCCGTTTCTTTAACATCCAAACTCCCTTTCTTTTCAGGACTAAACATGCCTTCTCTCAATTGGAGCAGTGAAGTACGATGAGACTTAAAGCTTTGTTCGTAATTCTCCTCACCAATGTAATTCTGCTTATGCGCAATGGAAAGACCAGCGATCTTCCCTTGTATCATTGCAGAACTAGCTTCTTCGATACCAGCCGCATCCCCGGCTGCGTAGACACCTTCAATGCTTGTTTCTCTTGATTCCTTACATACCGGTACCAAACCGCCTTTTTTGGGATCATCCTCCATCTTGCAACCAGCCATTTCTGCCAGCTGGGCCATGGGAGACAAGCCTACCGCAAGACAAATAGCATCCACCGAAAACTCTTTTTCGCTGTCCGCAACTACTTGCCACTTCGAATCAACAGCAGCTATCACCGCGCCTTCTACGCATTTATCCCCCATAGCCTTTACAATCGTATGCCCTAAATAAAAAGGCACTCCGGTTCGAGCAATTTTCGAAGCGTGGACTCCATACCCCGTAACCCTGGGCGACGCATCAATGACAGCTTCTAACTTGCAACCAGCTTGTATGAGTTGATACCCCACCACAACACCGACATTGCCTGAACCTATCATAAGAATGCGGTTTCCGGGCTTGATCCCGTGGATGTTCATCATCGTCTGGGCAGCACCTGCTCCCATGACCCCAGGCAGGGTCCATCCGGGAAAAGCAATTGCATTCTCCGAAGCTCCTGTTGCAATGACAATGGCATTCGCCCGGTAATGTTCGACTTTGCCTTCTTTCCATACAGAAACTTCTCTGTTTCCAAATATACCCATGACCACCGAATTTAAAACAACTTCAACCCCTTTTTCCTCCGCTTCACTCAAAAGCTGCTCGCCAATCCGAAAACCTCTTTCTTTCGCTTTATGTTCTTCTGAGCCAAAAAATTTATGGATCTGTTTGAATAACTGTCCGCCCGGCCTGTCGTTTTCATCAAAGACCGCTACTTTCAAGCCATACGATGCGGCTTCAATAGCTGCGGATAAGCCCGCCGGCCCAGCTCCCACAATAATCACTTCATACCTATCCATCCCATCACCACCCTGCGTTTTCTCCAAATTCATTTCTGTGTTTCAATAACCATACCTTTGCGCAATGGTGTTATGCACGTGCGGACATTGGTTAGTCCATCAACAATCATGACACAATCCGTGCAACGCCCGATGGCGCAAAACATCCCTCTTGGTTCTTTGTACTTTTTCGTATGGCGGTGAATCATAATTCCGTTTGCCTTTAATGCCATAGCGATTGGTTCGCCTTCGTAGCCTTCTAATTTTTCACCATCATGAAAAAAACTGATTTTTTCTCCTTTCACAAACTCTTTTAAAATGGGGTGATCATCTATTCTTGCCATTGTTCACTGCTCCTCACCTAGTAGGTTTGTATGTATGGGTATTGTCACCTCCAAAAACAGTATTATTCCGTCACCCTGATTTTCTTTTCTATTCTCATACCAAAGCTGATATCCTTTTTTTTTATAAAGAATAGCCACTATATGTATGTGCTTCTGGAAATAGGAACTATTGCTGCTAGGACGCTCCTATAAAGCTTTTTCTTTTGCCAAAAAAAATTCAGTTTGAAATCGATGAATCTTTATCTGCGCTGACTTTCTTGTATAATAAAGATATCCGTGGTAGTATGCAAATAAGGTAAGTCAGCACTTAACAGCGATATCTCCGGAAAAATTAGTATGTTGTAAGCTTAAATTTTCATAGAAAAGTTTTACTTTTTTATTTTTCCTCCTTGAATACATGTCAGCCTCTGCAAGAAAATAAGCACCAGAAGGAGCTAGAATAATGCTTCACTCTCACAGAAAAAAACTGATCACAGTCAGCATCGTTACCATAACTTTGGCAGCCTTCTTTTATGCAGGCTCTCAATTGGCCATAAGCAGAATTCAAAAAGAAGCCGGTCAAATTTTAAGACAACTCCAGGAGGAAGAAAACAAAACACCTTCTTTATCAAACTATGCTGATGCATTTATTTGTAGCGACGACAATGTCTGCCAAGAAGAGGATAAA
>SLNR01000040.1 GCA_007132905.1 Candidatus Sumerlaeota bacterium
GACAAATTACCTTTGATTTGTAAATAAAAGTGACAAGCAGTAAAATTTTTTGACAATCCATTTGACTTGCCGTTTTTTTATGCTACAATGGAAGAAAATCTAAAATCGATAGTAGTCTTCGGGGAAGTGTGAGGGGAAAAACTCCAAGTCACAACCGGCGGTGAATCATAGATTATGATAAGCCCGCGAACCGCGCAGCGGTTGATACGGTGAAAAACCGTAGCCGACGGTAAAGTCCGGATGGGAGAAGATTTTTTTTTGTTGCCTATTTCGAAGCCTACTGCTTCGAAATTTTTATTAGGAGGGTTTTTATGAACAATGAAGGATCTGTAAAGACAAAGGTAATGGTTAGGATTGCCGTTCTAGGGGCGATTGCGTTTGTGCTTATGTATTTGGAGTTTCCTCTTCCTTTTTTGCCCGTGTTTTTAAAGTTTGATTTCGGTGATGTTCCTACTTTGATTGCTGGTTTTACTATGGGTCCGGCTGCGGGCTTTTTAAGCCAAGCAGTCAAGGCAGTCATCTTTTTTCTTTCTGGAAAAGGCGATGCCGGAATTATCGGAGTTACTGCAAATCTAGCAGCCGGCGGGTCCATGACCGTCGCTGCCAGTATCTTTTACCACCGGTGGGGTAAAAGAAGGAACGTTTGGGGGGCTCTCATCTTTGGAACGATTGTCATGGTGGTTGTTACAACACTTGCCAATATATACATATTTTTACCGATATATGGAATACCTGCTGAGCAAATTTTACCTTTGGTCTATGCTGGTACCATTCCATTTAATATTATCAAAGGAATTTTCACATCAATTGCAACTGTCTTTTTATTCTCGAGGTTTAAGAAAATTATTCAATCATAGATTTGCAAGAAAAGGAGACACTAAACTTTTGAAGAAACTCCTTCTTAGAAGGAGGGGAAAATGATGAAAATGAATGTAGTTTGCCTACCGTACAACGTTGAAGGAAAAGGAATTAGGGGGGGAGCAGGGCCTCAATCAATTGTGAACAGCAATTTATTTGAAGAAATTCAAAAACAGGGGAATGAGATCAAGAGCATTAAGACAGTACAGATGCCTAAAGAAGATGAGGAACAATATGGCGGATGGAACCGGGTGGGACTGTCCGGAAAACATTTAGCTCATGCGGTGTCAGCTTTGCGCGGAGATGATGATTTTATCCTTGGTCTACTAGCTGACTGTAATGGTGTTTTGGGGATGTTAGGTGGGTTGCAGAATCCTAAAAAGGCGACCGAACCTATTCGGGTTGGATTAGTATGGATTGATGCCCATGGAGATTACAATACACCAGAGACCAGTCCTAGCGGGATGCTGGGCGGCATGCCAGTGGCCATCGCTGCGGGGAAAGCCCTTCATCGATTGCGGCAACAAAGCGACATCAAAATCCCACTTCAGTCGCCGGACATAAAAATGGCGGGAATGCGTGATTTGGATAGAATAGAGGAAAAGGCAATTAAAGCTGACGGTCTCGAAGTGATCCGTGAAAAAGACTTAGTTGAATGCAGTGATCGAATTAATCAGATTATGGATAAGCTAAGTGCAAGAGAAGATATTATATACATACATATCGATTTGGACATTCTCGACCCTGCCGTTGCCCCTGCAGCCGGACTTCCATCGCCAAACGGTCTAACTGGTGAACAGCTAGGAGATGCTTTACAAATTATGATGTCCTATCCGAAAGTAGCTGCTTTGGCCATTGCTTCTTATCGCGCGGAGGATGACAAGGAAGAAAAAACGATGGAAGAGATCAAAAAAGCGGTCTTAGGAGGGACAAAAAGCTTAGTGGCAAGATGAGCAAACTTTGAGGCAGTTTTTTTAAGAGGAAAAACTCTGTCAGCAGAGAAGAGATGGAAGCAGATTAATTTAGGAGGCGATTAAAATGAAAGAAATTAATAAGGACAGTTTTGATGAATTTATTCAAGCGGAGGGCACGCCGGTTTTAGTTGATTTTTGGAGCCCTAGCTGCAAACCTTGTCTAGCGCTTAAGCCAAAAATCGAAGCTTTGGGCGAAAAATACAGTGAAAAAATCGAAGTGGCGGCAATGAACGTAGCTGATGGTAATATGCGTTTTGCTATCAGTAAAAATGTGATGGGCTTACCGGCTGTTCATATCTACAAAGATGGGGAGAAAATTTACGAGGCATCCGGGGAAGTTGACCTAGATGAAATTGAAGAGAATATAAACAAGGCGATTGGTTAGTTTTATTAAGCAAAGAAAGAAAATGAAAGAGTAAAGTTGCTGGAGATAGGCATGGGAGGTTTGGCAATGGGCACTTATGATAAGGAATACCTCACAGTAGCAAGGAGAGAGTTAGGGCCACTACTGCAAGTCGAGGATGCTTTTATGAGAAAATATACGAATACGGGGAAAAATCTGCCGTGTACAGCCGAATTTCGGGCCAAAGGGATCCTTTTTTACAATAAGAAGGAGAACTTTTCTCTAAGAGTGAATGCAGATTTGATTGAGAAAGTATCAAGAGAAATC
>SLNR01000080.1 GCA_007132905.1 Candidatus Sumerlaeota bacterium
AATTTGGGAGGTATTATTGTCGAAGTAAAATAGGGGCGCAGGATGTTCTAAATGTCAAACACTGGGGAAAAATACGAGGAAAGCTTTGGCGGATCTGGGTCATTGCGGCGAGATTGAGAAAGCAACAGATATTCAAAGTATTATGGAATGTGATATTTCATTGACTTCCGGTTTGATTGTGGACGGCAAAGTCGTTTCATCAGGGAAGGTATTGAAGAAAGAGGAGATAAAAGAGATACTGCGGGCATAGTTTGATACAGGCTTATTTGACAAGAGGCTGATTAAAACACTTTGGGAAAAGGGCAATATGTAAAATTTCCTACAAGTCTGATAATGCAATTTAAGAAAGTCGTTGTATTGCGGTCTTTTGAGCGGTTTTCAATTGAAAGAGCATAAGAATTTTTTACAAGTTAGTGAAATGGCTCGAAGAAAAATTGTATTGGGTAAGCATTGATATACAATCTTACGCGGTGATTAGCAGATTAGCTTGCAGAGTAGGACTATTTTTTGTGATGCCCGCAAAAGGAAATCAATGAAAGGAAAAGCGAGAGGTTGACTTGAGATGTATATGGAGGCAAAATTTCTTGAAAACAGGGATGGCTGAGAGGGGAAAATTTTTTATGAAGTATATGTTAATATGCGAATAAAAACATATAATTGCGGGAGGTGGATACATGAACCCTGTGGATATGTTAAAAGCACTTGGAGATGAAACAAGATTGCGGATCATAAATTTGTTAATGGAAAATGAACTGTGCGTGTGCGAATTAGAAACGATTTTACTAGTCAGCCAACCAAATATCTCTAGACATCTACAGAAACTCAAACAATCAGGCCTTATTACTTCAAAACGAGATGGGCAATGGATCCATTACCTTATTGATCCTGGCATTTCAAAGGACACAAAAGCATTATTAGAGTCTTTAATAGTTTTGTTGGAAGAATTTGGCGTTCTTTATCAGCGGGACCGGGAGCGCTTTTCGGCCTATAATAAATATGGTTATAACTGCCGACATCTCACTGAAAAAAAAGAAACGGTACTTGAAAACCTAAAAAAAGCTGTGCAGCATGAAGAGATGAAATGGCAGGAATTATTGTAGAAGAGAAAGAAGCGGATAATTTGGCAGAAGAAGAAAAGCAAAAGGTCTTAGGTTTTTTTGAAACTCATTTGAGTCTGTGGGTCATAAGAGGCATTATCATTGGAGTATCGATCGGTGAGTTTTTTTCTGGGGTTTTGGAGTTTTCAAGCCGTTTTGAATATGCCGGTGTATCCATCCCGGTCGCTATGTTGATCTGATTGATGATCTACCCCATGATGCTGAAAACAGATTTTGCCAGTATTGTGGAGGCTGCAAAAAGTCTAGGGGATTGATAGTCACCTGCGGTTTAAACTAGCTAATACAGCTATTCACATGGTTTCATCTCGGCATTTTTTTAAGGGTGGTATGTCAACATTGGCTACCAGCGGGCTAGCAGATGAATATTTTTCCGGGGCGGTTTTTTTCGGAGCGGCCCCTGTGCGGCCTTGATTTTTGTTTGGTGCTATCTTACCAAAGGAGATCTTGCTTATACCCTTGTGCAGGCAGCTGTAAACGATCGGATTCTATTGATTGCTTTTACGCCTATCGTAGCCATTTTTCCGGGTATTACCGGTGTTTTGTGTCTTATGATACATAGCTTCTTTCCGTTGTATTGTTCATCGTTATTCCACTGGCAGCTGACTTCTTTTCAAGAAGGCATATTATCAGTGCACAGGGATTAAGTATTTTGAGAATGTGTTTTTAAGAAAGTTCAACAACATAACCACGGTGGGTCTTTTACTGGCCCTGATAATCATAGTTACCTTTCAAAGGGAAGTTATTTCGGCAACCCCATCCATATAGTGTTAATCGTCACTTTGCTTACCATGAAGACTGTTTTTTATTCACGATAGATACGGGTGGAGCCGGCTATGGCGACTGTCTTATAATATCTCAGCCTCCGCGGCACTGATTGGTTCAAATAACTTTTTCGAGTTGGCTGTTGCTGTAGCAACATCGTTGTTTGGCTTAACATCGGGAGCTGCTTTGGCAACCGTGGTGGGCGTATTGGTGAAAGTGCCGGTTGTGCAGATATGGTAGGTTTTGCTAATCGGACTTGTCATTGGTTTGCAGACAGAAGAGAAGATTATGCTTGTGAAGGAAAGCACCAAACAATTAACAATGTGAGGGGTGAAAAGAATGGAAATGGGAAAAGTGCTTTTATGTACGGATTTTTCGCAGCCGGCTGAACTGCTTTTTGACTGCCTGCCGGAGTTGAGGTCATATGGTTTAAGCGAGGTTGTGCTTTACCATGTGGTAAACATCCGTTCAGCCGGAGGAAATGCGGCAGAGTTGAAGGAGCATAATCAAAAGGCACTGGAAGAGAAAAGGGAAAGCCTAGAAGAAGAGGGTTTTAAGGTGGAAGTACGAGTAGATATCGGTTTTCCCCCTGAAGAAATTGCGAAAGCTGCTGAGGAAGAAGAAGTTTCGTTTATTTTGCTAGGGTCTATCGGAAAAGGATTGATACGGAGAATGTTCATGGGCAGCACAACTTTGGATGCAATGCGCTTAAGTGCCAAGCCTATGCTGGTTGAAAAATATGGTGAGTTAATTAGGGGTAAAAGAGAAGCTGTATGCAGTTTAAAATTTGAAAGAATTTTGGTGCCCCTGGATTTTTCTTCTGCCTCTTTAGAAGTACTTAAAAAAATAGGAAAAATTCTTGACGGCAAAGGAAATATTGTGCTGTTGGCTGTGATCGAAAGCAGCGAGACGGCTGTAGAGTTCAAAGAAGAAAGAGAGCGGATTACAAAGAAGTTAGAAAAACTAAAAGAGGAATGGGGAGAGAAGGGACAGAAAATTCATTATCATGTTCAGGCAGGAAATGCGGCGGAGAGCATTTTAGAAAAAGCAAAGGAAGAAGAAGCAACCATGATTGCTCTTTCCAAAAGAGGGACAGGCAGCATCAAAGATGTTTTAATAGGGAATACAGCGGAGACGGTGGCTTTAAGATCTCCGGTGCCAATCTTGCTTTTCCCCAACTAATCAGTCATGGTGTTCAGCATACGCGGATTTGTGTGAGGCAGCCTGGATAGAGGTTGCTTCTTTTATTAGTGGACGCGGGCAAAAAAAAAGAGGATAATCAGGCTGAATAACATAACAAGTAACAAAGTATTTCTATAAATTGTCTTTTCAAAATGGCTTAGAAATCGTTCACTGGCTGGAAGACTTGGATAGGTAATTTATGTTTTTTTTGAAAATACCTTGTTATGACTGCCTTTATTTTTATATGAGGGACAGAAGAGAATTCATCTTTTCCTTTTTTTTAAAAAAAGGACAATTTTTTGTTTCCTGGACAAAAAGGTATGAACTTAATTTTAAGTTAGCCCTTTGTGGAGGTTTTCGTCGTGAGTTCAAATGTGAAAACAGTCAAATCTGCCTTTACATCAAAGCTGCTGGCTTGGTATGACTGCAATAAAAGAGATTTACCCTGGCGGCGGGATCCTGATTTCTATAAGATATGGGTTTCTGAGGTTATGGCCCAGCAGACACGTATAACGACTGTAATCCCTTATTACGAAAGATTCATGAGGGCTTACCCGGACATGAAAAAACTTTCAGAAGCTTCTTTAGACGATGTCCTGGCTTTATGGGCCGGCCTGGGATATTATCGAAGAGCTCGTCATCTACATCAGGCTGCCGGTATCATATTTCATGAATACGACGAGCGCGTTCCTGACAAAAAAGAAGAGCTACTTCGCCTTCCGGGTATCGGTGACTATACAGCCGGAGCCATCCTCAGCATGGTTTACCAACAGCCTGAACCTGCCATTGACGGCAATGTGCTGCGTGTTGTCGCTCGAATCGAAAACCTTTGCGATCCGGTGGGCTCAAAGGAACTCAGGGAAAAAGTGGGAAAGTGGATTTTAACTGTTTTGCCCGAGGACTGCCCAGGTGATTTTAATCAGGCTATCATGGAGATGGGAGCGCTAGTTTGTTTGCCTTCAAAACCTTTTTGTTCAAAATGTCCCGTACATCAAAGTTGTAAAGCTAAAAAAACAGGGGAACAGGATGTTCTTCCGGTGCCGAAAAGAAAAAAAACAAGTCGTGAAATGCACAAGACCGTGTTTGTGATCAAAAATAAGAACGGGGAAATTCTCATGAAGAAAAGGACGGATTCCCTGCTTGAAGGAATGTGGGAATACTTTGTCGTGGATGAAAAGATCCGTTCGGTCAACGAAGCTAAAGACTATTTGGATGCTGTGGGGATTGATGCTATCTCAATCAAAGAGCTAATAAAATATAAGCATGTTTTTTCTCATCAGGTTTGGCATATGAAAGGGTTTGAAGCCTTGCTTGGAAGAAAAAGATCATTTTATGATCATGTATGGGTTGCCAAAGAAGATCTTGGTTCGATGCCCCTTCCGGCGGCCTACCGGATTTATAATACAAATGATTCGTAAGTTGGGCCTTAAAGTTTTTAACCTGAAAGGTTTCTGTGCCGCAATCGTTTTTTTGCCTAGGGAAATAGATCTTGTTTAAAAAATAATACTACCAGTCAAGTTGAACACATCAGAAAAGATTGTTGTCGGCTGCATTCTACAGGACAGGAAATGCCATAGAATAGCAAAGCAAGTTTGGGATTTTTCTGGCAGCGTTTTTATAGTTATTAAACCGCGATTGATGTGAAAGGTTACCCATAAAAGGAATTATTTAACAAGAGGAGAACAGATAACAGTGTAAAGGACCATATTGGAAAAATCAGGTTGACACAAAGGAAAAGACATGAAAGAGATCATTAAAATAGAAGGACTTGTGAAGAGATATGAAAAGTGTAAGCTGTCAAGGGAATCGATTTTAGGGTTCTCGAGGGTCAGGTTTTTGCTTTTTTAGGCCCCAACGGGGCAGGAAAATCGACTACCATAGCTATTTTATCTACGCTACGGGAAAAAACAGAAGGACAGGTCGTCATTGATGGTTTGGAACTGGGGAAGGATGATAGGCGCAGTCGACAGAGAATAGGGGTTTTATTTCAAAATAACGTTTTGAATGATCTTCTTTTAGTTAGGGAAAATCCTCTTTTGCGGTTCGTTGTAAGTGAAGAATCAAAGTATATTGGGAAAAAAACTCTCTAGGATAGCTGAGATGATGGAGAAGGAAGATCTTTTGGGCAAGTTGTTCGTAAGACTGTCCGGCGGGTAAAAGCGACGTATGAAACAGCGAGAGCCTTGATGGGAGATTCAAGAATTCTGATTTTAGATGAACCCACCACCGGATTAGACCCACAAAGCGTAAGAATGTGTGGGAATTAGTTGCAAGATTACAGAAGGAATGGGAATCTAAGGTGTTTTTGACTACCATTACATGGAGGAAGCAGCCGAAGCCGATCGGGTAAACATAATCGACTATAAAGAGATAATAGCCGAAGGGACTAATTGCGATTTAAAGGCCCGCTACTCCAATGACACTCTAAAACTAGCTCTTCATGAACCTCATCAAGTGACAGGGGTGCTAAAAGATCAGGGTTTTGATTTCGTCAATATGCAGGGGGTTCTGCATATTGATGTGAAAAATAGCTGGCAAGGCTATTCGCTTTTGAAACGATTTGAAGGTCGATTCTCTTCTTTTGAAATGGTTTATGGTAGTATGGATGATGTTTTTGTCAATATCACCGGCAGAAGGATCAGGGAGGACGGATGAATGGGAGGGTTAGAAGAGATTGTGCAAAGGAATACGAGAGTATTTCTGTGAGATAGGACATCCGTCTTCTTTTCGATGCTGTCAATATTCATCGTTATTTTAGCGTATGCTTTTTTTGGGTGATTCCACTGCCCGATCCATAAGATCCATGGTTGGGTAGGATGTGGAAGGGATTCGCTTTGTTGTTGATACTTGGATCATGGCTGGTATTTTAGCGTTAAGCACTGTGCCGGTCCTTGGTCTTTTTGGCATGCTGGTGGAAGATACGGCGGATGGTCGTATAGATAGCTTTAAAGTAGCACCGATCGCCAGAGGAGTAATCATGTTTGGCCATTTGGTTTCTGCCTGGGTCGTGGCGGCGGTACTTTCCGGCATTGCTTTAATGCTTTCTCAAATATATATCTATATTGCTGGTGGGGAGCTCTTAACGAGTCATCAATATCGTCAGGATGGTCGGTATTCTTGCCCTTTGTATTTTTTCAGGTTCTAGCGTTACCTATTTTCTGGCTGCCTGGATTCGTTCGACAAGCGGCTTTTCCAGTTTGGCTGCAATTGTTGGAACTGTGATCGGGTTTTTTACGGGCATTTATATTGCAATGGGAGTGTTACCCGAGCAGGTGCAGAATGTAACGAAATTTATCCCGACTACCCATGGGGCGGCAATGATGCGCCAGCTTTATATGGAAAAAGCGATGGATAAAGTTTTTGTGCTTGCACCGCCGGAAACGGAAAAAGCTTTTCAAACCTTATTTGGCGTGGTGAGGACCTGGGGAGAAAAAGAAATATCTATTTGCTGGATGGCCTTTCTGTTGATAGGATCCGAGATTGCCTTTTCCGTCGTCTCCATCTTCTTGATGGGAAGGAAAAGCAAATAAACTGATTTTTTTCCAAGCTAGAATGAGGTTTGAAGCTTAACAAGTTGTATAAGCAGAACTGAAGCGATTTGTCTTTCAAAAAAAGCGAAAGGGGAGAGAGTAAGTGGGAAAACACGAATTTTTTGACCAAATGACTGCAAGCGCGGCGGCCTGGGCTCTCAAAAAGACTAGATTTTTTCAAGACTCTTTGGAAAGCAATTCTTTTTCGGATCTACTTGGATCTATTGAGATAACGCTTCCAAAAATCAATGGCGAAGGGATCTATGAAGTAGACTGCACCGACGGAGAAGAAGAATATGATCCGGCTTTTCACTTTGTCTCTTATAAGGGGAATGATTATCCTACCCTCATCTATCATCACGGGAACAACGAAAGACCTTTTCATTATGGCCTTGCCAGCAAAAACACATTTAAAAGCATTTTGATGCCAAGTAAAGGAAGTTTGCCGGCTAACCTCATTTCCATAAGAGCTCCCTTTCATCAATCTCTGTCTGTGTATACTGCAAAAATCAAAAGGCTTTCTGCTTTCATGGGGATGCTGTCTGCTTCGGTAAACCTGATGGAAGCGCTGTGTCAAAATTTCTCAAAAAACCAAGGGAAAGTGATTCTGTCGGGAATAAGCCTGGGGGGGTGGGCCGTAAACCTGCATAGAGCTTACTACAATTCTGCTTATGCGTATGTGCCCCTATTGGCCGGGGCTGCTTTGGATGATGTGTTCATCGGTTCTGCCTACCAGCAGTTGACAAGCCAGCGAGCCAAAGATCATCCTGAGATTATCCAAGAGAAATTGAATTTTGACCTTAATTTTTCTCAAAGAGAAGAAAAGAATGTATTTCCTCTATTGGGGCGCTATGACCAGTTTGTCCGTTATGATCGGCAGAGTAAGTCATATGAGGGCATTCCCGTAAAAGTGGTGGATAAAGGTCATGTGACGACGGTTATGGACACGAAGGAACTCAAAAAACACATAGAGGGTTGTTTGCCCAGAGAGTGATCATAATTCTTCGATGAAGACAGGGGTCTTAAGATAACGCCTGTGAGGAGAAGGTTGACTTGCAGCAGAGAAAAAAACAAGAGAAGAAAAGGTCTTCATTTTCAACCCAGGCGGCCCGGCTTGAGTTAAAGAACAAAAAAGAATGAGGTATAAAGGGGCAGAGCATGTGGGGTTTTGAATTTTATTTTACATAATAAGCAGATGAAAATCCAAATGCCAAAATGCTTTCTTTGAATAGGTTAGGATGAGATTATCCTTCCTTAAGGGAGATGCGAACGATCTCACAAAAAGGAAAACAAGAAACGGTGAAGAACAATAATAAAGCGGGTGAAAGCTCCCTTCCTCATTTTGGGAAGGGTTTCTTTTCAGTTTGCGGCAATGAAGGGAAGGAGGCAGATCATTGAAACTTGATCAGAAAAAATTAGAAACGCTGGCAATCGATGCCAAGATTGATCTTGATGGAAAAGTGAAAAGCTATGAAAATTACTTGAAAGAAACACTAACTTGGCTGGAAAAAATTCATGACATTGAAGTGGAAAATATTGAGCCTGCTGGATATATACAGCCGACTGTAAATGAGTTTAGAGAAGATGAGGTCTTAAAAAAGTTTGCAGAAGAAAAGAATCTTGATAATGTCTCTGATACGAAAGGTTCTTATATAAAAGTACCAAAAATTATGCAGCAAGAGGAGGTGTAACTGCCTATGCTGAACCTGTCCATTGCGCAGATCAACGAGAAATTAAAGAACAAAGCAATTCGGGCATCGGAAATTTTTGAACTTACACAGAAGAAGACGCAAAAATATGAAGATTCGACCGGCGCCTTTTTAGCGATGCCGAATGACGGCAAAAAGAAAGCTGAAGGGATAGACAAACTTATAGAAAAAAATCACGATATACATCTTCTGGCTGGCATTCCTTTCAGTGTAAAAGACAATATCAGTGCGGCCGATATGCCTATGACTTGTGGTTCTGAAATGTTGTGTGATTATACCCCTTCTTTTGATGCCTCTGTTGTAGCAAGAATAAAAGAAAAACAGGGGATATTGAAAGGTAAAACCAATCTCAACGAATTTGGCATAGGAGGGGGGACGGAGACTTCCGCTTTTCATCAAACTTATCATCCCCTAGAGCAAGGCAAAGAGAAAGACAGCACCAAAGAGATCGCAGGAGGAGGGGCGGCTGCCTTGGCTAGCGGCCAGGTTCTCTTTGCGCTGGAATCAGATGTGTCCGGCGAAATGAGAATGGATGCGCTAAAGTGTGGATTAACGGCTTTAAAGCCTTCGTATCCCACAGTATCCAAACACGGATTGGTAAGTTACGCTCCCTCTTTAGATCAAATTGGGATAATTGCCCGTTCAGCTGTGGATTGCGGGGAGGTTTGGCAATCTCTGCCGGGTAAAGACGAGTTCGATATGTCCGTGAGAAATCATCCGGCCCCCAACGGGCCTTGGGACGGAGAAGTGAAATCACTGCGCATTGGCATCCCGTCAGAGGTTTTGCAAAACAAAATTGGAGAAGGAGCCAAAGAAATCGTATTGAAAACCGCAGTTGATCTGGAGAAGATGGGTGCCGACATTGAAGAATGCAGTCTGCCCCACCTAAAAGAAAGCTCGGCCATAAGCTATATTATCTCATCGGCAGAAGCAAGTTCTAGTTTGGCTCGTTTTGATGGAGTTCGATTTGGGAAAAGAAACATTGAGGCCAAAGATATATTAACGATGTATATGAAGACAAGAGGAGAAGGGTTCGGCGAGAAGGTAAAAAAGCGAATAGTGGCAGGAACTTTATTTTTATCCACGGATGGTTATGAATCATATTATGAGTACGCGGCCAAAATCCGTAGCCTCCTTATCCATGATTTTAAGCAGGCACTGATGAGCTATGATTGTCTATTGATGCCTGTGAGTTTTCTAAACAGAGATGAAGTAGATGAAAGAGAGAAGAATGCTGCTTGCGCTGCGGTCAATTTAATAGGTCTGCCGACAGTGAGTTTTCCCTGCTGTCTAACTCAAGATGCCCCGGCCGGAGTGCAGTTGGTGGGAAAGATGTTCGATGAAAGAACGATTGTGAAGATCGCAAATAGATATCAAAAAGAGATTGATTGGAAAACAAGAAAAAAAGGAACCGAACCTGTATAGGAGGCTTGGCATATGGTTGAAGCAGTTATCGGACTTGAAGTTCATGTAGAGCTAAAAACAAGAAGCAAGCTTTTCTGCAGCTGTAGTACGAAGTTTGGATCAGAGGCCAACTCACAGGTATGCCCTGTTTGTCTGGGTTTACCTGGGACTGTCCCGGCTTTGAACAAGCAAGCGGTTGAACATGCTGTGCTTGCCTGTCTTAGTTTACAGTGCGAAATCACGGAACAAGGTGGTTTCGACCGAAAAAACTACTATTATCCTGACATGCCCAAATCTTATCAGATCAGCCAGGTCTTTTCGCCCATCGGCAAAGAGGGAGAGCTGACGATTGATACAGCTCACGGGGAAAAGATGATACGTATCCGGCAAATCCATTTAGAAGAAGACGCAGGAAAACTTGTGCACGAAGGAGACAACATCGCATCAGCACCGGACTCCTTAGTGGATCTTAACCGATCAGGTGCGCCTTTGATCGAAATTGTTTCCTATCCGGACATCAGAAATTCCGATGAAGCGGTGGCTTATTTGGAAAATTTGCGCTCTATCCTACGGTATGTGAACGTTTCCGACTGTCGAATGGAAGAAGGCTCGTTTCGCTGCGACGGTAATATATCGGTCAGGGAAGAAGGGAGCAGTACTTACAATCCCAAAGTAGAGATCAAAAATATGAATTCCTTAAAAGCGCTGCAAAAAGCGCTTGATTATGAAATTGATCGGCAGACAGATCTTCTAAACAATAATGAGAGAGTAATGCAGGAGACAAGAACGTGGGATGACCAAAAAGAAATGACCGTACATATGAGAAGCAAAGAAGCGCCCGATTATCGGGTATTTCCTGATCCTGAACTAGGACTCCTTAAAGTGGATGAAAGTTGGAAGAGCAGAATTTCCAAGCGCATTCCGGAACTACCGGCAGAAAAGAAACGAAGATATAAAGAGCAATGGAGTTTATCGGATTATGATGCTTATATCTTGAGTCGAGATAAAAATCTGGCTGCTTTTTACGAGCAGGCGGTTGAACATTACCATCAGCCAAAGAAGATCAGCAATTGGATTCAGGCAGAGCTGCTGAGATTATTAAATGCTGAACGAAAAGAAGCAGACGATTCGCCTGTTTTACCCGAGCAGTTAGCTAATTTGGTTGCTTTGATTGACCAAGGTGAAATTAGCGGGAAAATGGGGAAGGAAGTTATCGAAATCATGTATGAGGAGCGAAAGGATCCCCGAAAAGTGATTGAAGAAAGAGGGCTAAGCCAGATAAGTGATGACAGTGCATTAGAAGAGATTGCAGAGCAAATAGTAGAACAAAACCCAAAGCCGGTTCAAGACTATCGAGATGGCAAAAAGAAGGCAATGGGCTTTCTCGTAGGGCAGATGATGAAAGCCACCAAAGGACAGGCAAATCCAAAAAAAGCAAACGAGATTCTAAGAGAGGTACTAGAGGAATAGGCGCAAGGACTGTGCCTAGGCAGATTTGTTAATCATAGATGACTTAGACCGTGGAAGTTTTTTCTCTGTTGTCTAATCTTACGGGTTCTGAGCAGAATTTGGTTATCTATTTTTTTGGTTTAGGTATTGACAGCTGAGAAAGATGCAGAAATAAAATTAGACGAATGAGCAGTCGTATAGATATAGATGCAGAATATGATTGGTCAAAAAGAAGCCACGGCAGGCTTCTTTTTTCCTATTGGGCAAGGGCAGGAAACAATTACTATATCGCGAATAATTGAAAAAAAGTGGAATTTTCTTTTCGGACATTTTTTGTATCAAGGCAGGCGCATTAAATAAAGTCAATTATTTGATACGCTCTTACAGGCAAGGCAAATAAAGGCCTGTGCATAAAGAATGAAAAGATTGGTATTATTTTCGGTTGCTGCACAATGATGGTTATTTATGTTTCGTTTCTAACAGTTTTTGTTTTATGTACTGTTTTTTAATGATTACAGTGCAAGGGGCGATTGTGATGAGAAGAAGGTCACAAAACATAATTATCGTTTTATTTGTATTGGTTTTAGCTGCGATTTCATTAGGGGTTATTTCTTTTCGCTTTCAAGCAGCTGCCCGCAGAGAAGCGGATGCGTTGTTTGCTAGAGTTAAAAATGCAGAAACAGAAACAATCGAAGAGGAAGCACTTGCGGCTCTACCGCCATTGATCCGGGAGTGGCTAGTCAAAAGTGGTGTTGTCGGTCAGGAGAGAATCATATCAGCGAGGGTTCGGCAAACTTTCAATATCCGTTTGTCGCCTGAGCGGCCTTGGATGGAAGGGGACTCTTATCATTACATTATTACAGAAGAGCCTGGCTTTGTCTGGATTGGAAGGGTCGTAAGATTCCCGTTTGTTCGTTTCGACGGGAAGCAGGTTTTTGTAGAGGGAAGTGGTCGAAGGACTTTTCCGCTTTTAGCTCCTGGACCGGGCCAAGAATGGGGAGGCCCCGAAGCAGATCAGTCGGGTGCGGTACGTTATCTCAGTGACATTGTTTGGTTTCCCACAGCCGCTGTGGAAGAATATATCGCTTGGGAGCAAGTTGATGATGAAACGGTGCGCGCAGAATTAAATGTTGAGACGAGAACTGTAAGCGGAATTTTCACTTTTGATGAGAACTCAATGCCAAAGTCTTTTCGCGCCGTCTCGTACGAGGGTCTTGAGGGAGTGGCACTGCCCCTTCTGCAGAGTACTGAATACAAGGAAATCCGGGAATTGGATGGATTAATGGTCCCCACCAGAATTGAAAGCAGGTGGTCAGTGGACGATGAGTATGTTTCATGGTACTATTTTACAATAAACAAGCTTGAATTTAATGAGACGAAGCGATTTTACGCAGAGGACTGAAGGCGCAAAGAACGAGAACCATCCTCGAAGGGAGTTTAGACGATGATAACAGCGGGTCGGTGGGATGAATTTGCTTTGTTGTTAATTGATGTTCAATATGACTTTTGGGATGAAGATGTGCAAGAAGACTTTCCTCTTTTTGAGCAAAACACCAAGAAGCTCCTAGATGGCTGTCGACAGGGAGGCATTGAAGTCATTCATGTTAGAGCTGTTTTTTCAAAAGACCAATCGGATTGGATGGTGCCCTATATTTTGAAAGGTTCTATTCCTTGCATTGAAGGGACAAAAGGGGTTGAAGTGCTTCCTTGGGCTAGAGAAAAAGCAGACGAAAAAGTTTTTATCAAACAAACCTTTGATAGTTTTCTCCAACCGGATTTAAAGCAGTATTTGCACGATAGCAAGAAGAAGTTTTTATTGATGGCGGGTCTGGTCACCTCCATCTGTGTCTTGTTTACGACAGCCTCCGCTGTTCAACAGGGGTTTCTTGTTGCCCTGATTGAAGATTGCTGCGGGGATGAAAAGAAAGCGCATGTCCAGACAATTCAGCGTTACAAAAATATTTTTATGCCAGTAATTCAAGCAGATGCTTTTACGGGGTATTTACCCATATGGAAAGAGCAAATACAACGGATCGAAGAATAGGCGCGCAAAAGAATGATAACAAAGGAGTTTTATGAGATATCCTGAGGTACTGGAAGCTGAATTTGTGAAAAGACCAAATCGTTTTGTTGCTTTTTGTCTGTTAGGCGGACGGGAAGTAAAAGTGCATGTCAAGAATACAGGGCGCTGCAAAGAACTGCTGCTGCCGGGAGCTAAGGTGTTTTTGGAAAGAGCAAGCCATCAAAACCGAAAGACGGCTTTTTCTCTTGTTGCCGTAAAAAAAGGGGACCGCATCGTCAATATTGACAGCCAGGCCCCCAATGAGGCGGTTTACGAGGCGCTGATGGCAGACAAGTTGTCTCTGCCGGGCATGAACGGAAAAGAGCTCATTACCCGAGAAGTTTCCTACCATAATTCACGTTTGGACATGAAAATAGAGGGATCTTTTGTAACCGGGTTTGTTGAAACGAAGGGGGTTACCTTGGAAATAGACAACAAGGCTACGTTTCCGGATGCTCCCACGGTGAGAGGGGTCAAACATCTCCAAAGTTTAGCACATGCATCACAAGCAGGTTATATGGCTTATGTGATTTTTGTTATTCAAATGAAAGGGGTAGATTTATTTCTGCCAAATGACGGCATGCATCCTCAGTTTGGCGACGCACTTAGAGAAGCGGTCCGCGGCGGGGTCATTCCTTTGGCTTATGATTGCGAGGTTACGCCGGATTCTTTGACTGTGGCTGAGTCTGTTACTGTAAATATGGAAGGGTTTAATGAAAAAGAAGAAAAGATTCATATTTAATATGATGCCGTAAGATGACGCGCTGCCGACATGCATTCTTTAGCTTGGAGCAGCTTAGTGGCCGGCAAAGCAAAGTTTATCGATCCTAACGGGTAATTTTTCAGAGTAGGTTCGAAAAAAGATAACAAAGCATTGGATTTTTAGCAGAGATGCTTGACGGTAGATATCTATTACAATAATGATAACAGCTAAGAGGTGAACGGGTTTGTCTTATTGAATTCCATTCTATAATAGCGGGGGAGAGAGTATGATAAATGCGCAGTTGGATGTAAAGCGGTTTCAAGTAGTAAACACACTGTTGTTTTTCTTCGTAATTGTCGTAAATGCCTTAGCAAATATTATTCCCGTAGGTGGTTACAACACGGGGGAGATTTCTGACATGTACCCCAACCTGTTTGTGCCTATTCCGTTAACTTTTTCCATATGGTTGATTATTTACATTGGATTAGGCTTATTTATTTTATATCAATGGGGCTTTTTGTCAGGATGGAGTGATGATCATCGACAAGTAACGGCTGACATAGGCTGGGTTTTTGCTCTTTCTTGCCTTTTAAATGGCTTGTGGATTTTTCTCTGGCATTATCTATATACAGGGCTTTCCCTGATAGTGATGTTTTTGCTGCTTTTTAGTTTATTGGTCATCTATCAGCGCCTATGGCAGAGAAAAAGCAAGACAGCACAGGAAAAACGCTATGTAGTTGCTCCGTTTAGCCTCTATTTTGGGTGGATAACGGTGGCCACGATTGCGAATGTAACGACCGTATTGGTCGATTTAGGATGGGACGGGTTTGGAATATCGGATGAAATATGGACTACCATTATGATTGCTGCTGCTTTTCTTATTACTTTGGGAGTATTGTTTACAAAACGGGATTTGATTTATGGTTTAGTGGTTGTATGGACTGTTGCCGGGATCTATCTGCGCCATACCGGAGAACTGATGGGGGAATATCCCTTGGTTATTTTTGTTGCCGCCTTAACGGGCGGCGTGCTCCTCCTTTTAATGGTTCTTATGGGGATAGGAGTAATTGGGAAAGGACAGCCCAAAGGCACGCTCTATTATCAATAGTAAAAAACCCGGTTAAACCGGGTTTTTGTTTACATCGACAGGCAGTGGTTAAAGGTAATCAAATAGAAAAAAAGCAGGCAAAGGATGATGGAAAGAAAGTGATTTAAGGATTTTTCATTGCGGTAAAGTTAAGGTGAAGTGTCAAATTCATAGAGACAAGATCACCGCCATTTCGTTGGCTCGAGCTATTTTTCAAATAGCGAACCACAAAAGAGCTAGTGGGTGTGTCCATCACATGGTTTGTTTGGAAGCGAAATATATGCGAGGGGAAGATCACCCCGGGCAAATTTTGTAAGTCCTTGCAAAAAAAGCTGCTGCAGAGTGTTTTGAAATGTCGGCGAATAAAAAAGTTTAGGCGTTCATAGAGAGGCAGTTTTGTGTAGGCTGCTTTTCGCAGATGTATTGAACAACAAGAAAAGACCACGAAAAAACTTGCTGTTGGGAAGCGAAAATAAGAAACGGCCATTTTGTTCATTGGCAAATTGGAATCTCCTGATTTGATGGCAAGAAATTAGGGAAAATTCCCGCCGGCTCAAAGAAACGGAAAACATCAGAGGCAAGGAAATTGATTCCATTGACAGGAAATGAGCAAGACGAATAAAGGCTGGTGGATGAAGTGACGACGGAAACATTTTTGTTTGCATTTGGACTGACTCTGGCTGCTGGTTTGGCAACCGGTATAGGTGGGTTAATGTCGTTTTTCACTAGAACGACCAACAAACGGTTTTTAGCGCTGTCTTTGGGTTTTTCAGCCGGGGTTATGCTATATATTTCTATGATCGAGATTTATGGGAAAGCCGAGGAGTCACTGGTTGATTTTCTGGGCAAAGAGAGCGGGCAGTGGCTTACCGCAGGTTCGTTTTTCGCCGGGTTTATTCTAATAGCTGCCATCGACCGGTTAATACCGTCCGGTGAGAATCCACACGAAATCCGCCTGGTAGAAGAAATGCAGATTCATCCTGACAAAGTAGCGGATGATAAACTTATGAGAATGGGTCTGGTCACGGCACTGGCCGTGGCTATCCATAATTTTCCTGAAGGGTTGGTCACATTTATAGCGGCTGTGGAAGATCCAAGCTTGGGTATCGCTGTTGCTTTGGCCATTGCCTTGCACAATATTCCGGAAGGGATCGCGGTATCCGTGCCAATTTACTACGCGACCGGGGATAGAAGAAAGGCTCTTTTATATTCATTTCTAGCTGGGTTGGCCGAGCCACTGGGAGCTTTGGCGGGCTACTTTTTGCTTATTCGTCTCTTCGGCGAAGCTTTGTTTGGAATTCTTTTTGCCTCCGTTGCCGGAATCATGGTTTTCATCTCATTGGATGAGTTGCTCCCTGCTGCTCGCGAGTACGGAGAGCCTCATTTGAGCTTGTACGGCTTACTGGCAGGAATGATGGTCATGGCTGTCAGTATGCTGATGATCTCTTAGAAGCCGGAAGGTTGGAATATGGACTGAAAAAAACTTCGCCAGCTTTTAAGAAAGAGCGAAGGGCCAAAGCTTGATTTCAAACGTGAGCTCAATCTAGAAACAGAAAGCGATAAAAAAGAATTGACCCGAGATGTGATAGCCATGGCTAATTCAAGAGGCGGCCGAGGTCATATTTTTTATGGAGTGGAAGATAAAACAAAACGAATCATAGGAATTGATTCTGAAGATTTTGAAAAAGAGCAGATCCGGCAGATTATATACAGCCGCAGAGATCCTCCTGTAACGGTGGGAGTCGAGGTTGCTTTATGGGAGGAAAAAACTCTACTGGTTTTGATTGTCTACCAAAAGCACTCATTATCCACACCAAATGTTGTCAAAAGGGACCTTTTATGTGTAAAGAGGGTCTACCACGGATGTGGCGCGCAGAAATGAAATAGCCGGTATGGTGCAGGGAAACGGTCTTATTACTTATGAGACTAGTCTAGTGAGGGCGCAGATAAAAAGAGCTTAGATGAAGATCAGCTTTATAATTTATGAATACACTGGGAATGACAAAAGATAAGCCCAATGATTTGCTTTTACTCTCACTTGGCATCGTGGGAGAAAAGGGAGTAAAAAAGGAGCTGATTCCTAGGGTGGGCGGGTTGTTTTTATTCGGGAAAAATCCTTCTTTACATCTCCCTTATGGTTACGTTAAAGTAAAAAAGGAAGGGGAAGCTGTTTTACTGACGGTAAGTATATGGCCGTTACTTGAAAAAGTATGTTTGTTGTAAGAGAATGGGTTTTGCATCCTGATTATCCTTTTGATGCCGTCGAAGAGGCAGTAGCGAATGCATTGGTCCACAGGGATTATTTGGATTTTACCCGAGGCGTAAACATCTTTGTATCTGATAAGAAACTCGAAATTTCGAACCCGGGGGCTTTAATTTCAGGGAACACCCGGTACAGAACGAGCCGGCTTGATCAAGTAGACAGGAGAAATCCCTGGTTATATCAGAGATTGCTGGCTTTGGATCCAAAAGAACAGTTTTAAAAACAGGGAAAGGAATGAAACGGATCAAGCAGGTTTTTTCCGAATTTGGGGGAGTGAAATTTTTCAGTCTTGGCGAAGATAACTTGTTTAAAGTGATATTTCCCCTTTAAAAAGAAAAATATGAAGCACTGTACTTTTAGATGTAAGCAATAAGCAGGGCGGCCCGGCTTTCAATATTCAAAAAAAAGCACGCACAAAAAGAGGAAAGAAAAATGAATGGGGGGTATGGTTATGTCGAATCGAAATATTTTTGCCGGCGGACTTCTGGTGGGAATTGGTGTTCTCCTTTTGCTGTCGAATCTGGGTTTTTTATCCGGGCTTTGGTTCTTATATGCGCTGTCACTGGGATTTTTGGCCGCTTATTTTATGTACCAAAAACATATAGGCTTTATTATCCCGGGTACTTTAGTGGGAGCCTTGGCCTTATTTGCCACGATAAATGAACGAGGCGATGGTGTCAGTGGTGCTTTTTTCTTTTTCTTTTTTGCCGCTGCTTTTTTTGCGGTGTATCTCATCCATACCATGCATCTAAAGACGGCAGACCGCGGAGAAAGAATATGGCCCCTATTTCCCGGGTTGGCCATGGGGGCGGTGGGGATATTGATTTTTAGTGTGGAACAGGATTTCTTTGGGGCGGCGCCTCTTCAATACTTAAACATGATTATCCCCATCATTCTCATTGCTGTTGGAGCAAATATGTTGGTAAAGAATAAGAACAGAACGGAAGAATAAAAGAGATCGGTTAACCAATTTAAAGATGTTTTAATCAAAGTGATGTTCGTAGGCGAGAATGATGCCTTCAACTGGTGTTTCGTCCAAAACGGGACCGGCAAAATCGCCCTCCTCTCTAGGGAAGACAAATATTAACAAGCCGTTTTGTTCAACCAAAAACCAGCCGTGCAAAAGATCATCGCTGTGGCGGCTAAACATTTCCGCATAGAATGTTCGATAAAGCGGCAGCACGTTTTGGGCTGGATCTCCAATACCCGCTTCAAGGTTGGTTTTGTATTCACCTCCCATGACATCAATACGGAGCACTTTGCGAGATTCTTCTCCGATGGTAAAATGCAAGTCTTCATGGTAGTCTAGAATATACCAGGGTTCTCCATAGTAACCTTCAAATTCTTCATAGGAAATTTTTTCACAAGGATTTCCAAAACGCTCCAACACACTTGCTTCTGAATCTCCCAGAGCCGTAGAGGCTAGCATTGTAATGGAGGGAGCAATGGTTTCTCCGATGTGCTTTTCTTCTTCATGAAGATTCGACTCTTCTTCAGACAGCATATCCTCCTGCTTTGTTTCGTTGGTGTGGTCGAGGCCTTCTTGCTGTTTGCCGCAGGCTGCTGCAGCAAGAAGGAAAAAACATAAGCAAAATCCCAAAACGATGAGGCGAGTTTTCATAATAATCCCCCCTAAAAGTAAAATAATTTCGATCAAAACATGTTTTTTCTGCTTGACCGGATCTGTTGTGACTAGGAAATATCTTTGAGATCAACTCTTTGATATCATTATATCCCTTTTCTTTTTGAAGAGGGAACTTTTTTTTATGGAACAGGTCATATCAAAAGGGCAAAAAAAACGGAAAGAGGGAAAACAGATGAGATTTTAGGGGAATGTTTTCTGGGGCATATATTTGATTGTTGTCGGCGCTTTGTTTTTATTTAGGCAGTATCTAAACATTCAAGTTCCATTTTTAAGAATTGCTCTGGCGGTTTTCTTCATCATGGCCGGGGTATCTTTCTTGTTCGGACAGCCTCTATACGAAACGCAGCGGGATGCTTTCTTTTCTGAAGGAGGTTTATCGAAAGGGCAGGAAGCAGGCACTTACAATGTATTCTTTGGAACAAAAAATTATGATGTAACGAAGATAGATACAAAAGAAAGGACTCCTGAAATTGAGATAAATGCTATATTTTCAAGTGCCGTAGTGTACATTGACCCGAACAAAAATTATGATATAAAAGCAAACTGTGCTTTTGGCAGTTTAATGCTTCCCAAAGGTAGAATCATCAATTTTGGAAAGAGAAATGTTATGACTAATCCGGATGAGACCATAACAGCGAGTCTAGATATCAATGTCGTTTTTGGCCGGCTTAATCTAATAGAAAGGCCAAACCATCCAGGGGAGTAAACAAGAGCTTTTCATGCTTCATAAGGAAGCTCGACCACTTGCACCACTGCTCTGGTTCGGGGGTAATAATATAAGCGATAGTGTTTGTGTTTATTCGGTAAAGGATCGATTTGACTGTCAACGTATAGTATGATTTCCGACGGAGCAGTCAGGCTTGTGGCCCGCAGCACTTTTCTTTCGCCGGGGAGGGCTGTGACTTCTCTGATCTGATAAAGGCCGCTTACCGGATCTCTTTGATAGATGTCTCCTGCAGCTGCTGTGACTCCCACCACAGCGGAAAAGAAGGCCGCTAAGGTGCAGCAGAAAAGAATAAAGATGCGGAGATCTTTGGGGGTGATGCGGCGAGGGTCGTCAGACCGGTAGCGTTGGGGTTTTTTGACCGAAACAGTCTTTCGGTTTTTCTTTCTTCTTTGACGTCTTGCTTTACCCAGAGCTTTTCCAATTCGAGACAGCAGATATCGACTTGCGAAAAATAAAGCTGTTGCAGAAAGTAAAAACAAGACAACGGAGGTGAGAAGAAAAGGGGCAAGTGTTTCATAGACCTGCGTAGTGGTAAACGGGAAGAAAAACAAAATCATGTCTTTTGCGCTCACCTAGATTTCCTCGCCTTCATAGAAGATTAATGATCTATTTTGACAGCAAAAGGCTTATCCCTTCAGGAACTATGGGAAGTTTCGTTAAATCATCTACAGTATGATGATTTTCAATGAAATCATTTTGCAAACAGGAGGTTTATAGAATGGGCCGTCATGCTAAAAAAAATCGTTTTCCTTTTTGGCTGCTTATGTTGATGATCGTCGTGGTTTTCTTATTCACCATATCAAGTATTGGTTTTACAGAATCGATTTTGGCCGCGGTGGATAGAATTTTGGGGATAGAAAACACACAAGATAATAATAATGGAGAAGGGGACGAGGAAGCAAAGAAGCCGCCAGAAAAAACGCCGGACCCCACATCGGACCCGGACCCCACATCGGACCCGGACCCCACATCGGACCCGGATAGAATTGCTTATCTTACTTTTGATGACGGTCCCAGTGCGATTACCCCGAAAATACTGGATATCCTCCGAAACTACGATGTCAAAGCCACTTTTTTTGTCATCGGAGTAGATACCGAATTTGGCCGTGATATGTATAGACGCATTGCACAAGAGGGGCATGCTATTGGAAATCACACTTACAGTCACGACTACAGCCAGATATATTTGTCTCAAGAAGCATTCATGGAGGATTTTTATAAGCTAGAAGATTTGCTTTGGGAAGTCGTCGGCATCCGTCCAAAAATTATGCGCTTTCCCGGAGGTTCGGCCAACCACTCCAGCCATGATTATGCGGGGCCGGATTTTATGGAGGGGATGACCGATCGGATTGTTGAGGAAGGCTACCAATATTTTGACTGGAATGTCACATCCGGGGATACAGCACAAACCATCGTTTTCCAAGAGGAGATTATCAACAATGTTTTAGCGGGGATTGAAGGCAAAGATGAAGCAATGATTCTTTTTCATGATCTCGGCACCAAGAAAACGACTTTGAAGGCTCTCCCGGTGATCATCGAACATCTAAAAGAAGAAGGTTTTGCTTTTCGATCAGTGTGCAAAAACACCCCCGGCTTTCGGTTTCACTGAAAAAAGTGCTTTTTGGGAAGGATTTAGCTATCTGTAAGGGAAATAGAGGGGAAAAGAATAATGGGTAATAAGATGGAGGTGTCGATATGACAAAAAAATGGCGCTGCACCGTGTGCGGCTATATTCATGAAGGGGATGAGCCGCCGGAGGAGTGTCCTCTCTGCGGGGCACCGAAAGAAGATTTCGAAGAAATAACGGATGAGTAAAAAAAAGGAGAGGGCTTTGCTAGCCCCTCCTTTCTTTTTTTTTCAAATAACTTAAACAGTTTACTTTAAAAACCCGGCAAGAATGGTCTCTTCTGCTTGTTCTTCACTCAAGCCTAAGGTCATCAGCTTAATGAGCTGTTCGCCGGCAATTTTGCCAATGGCGGCCTCATGTACCAATTGTGCCTCGGGATGGTAGGCTGCGATTTCGGGAATGGAGCGCACTTGGGCGTTGTCCATGATGATTGAATCGCACTGAACATGACCTGAGCAGCGGCTTTCCCCGATCAAGCGGGGGTAGAATAACTGCTGAGAATGATCTTGAGCTACAGATCTAGAAACAATTTGAGCAGAGCCTCCGTCTCCCACCATTCGTATAGACATATTGGACTCGGCTTTTTGTTCGCCGTGAGTGAGAAGTTTTTCTGAAGAAAGCAAAAAAGCATCTTTATGAAGAACGGCTTCGGTATCTTTGACAGTGCTGTCGACACCTTTAATTTGAACCATCTCCAAGTCGACATAGCCACCTTCGTGGATTTCCACGATGGTTTTGGGATTTAAAACTCGCCTGCCGGTCCCTTCTCCCTCTCCATAGTGTTTTTCAATATAATTTAACCGGGCCCCTTTACGAACGATAAAGTTATGAACGCCTTCGTGAGTGGAGTCGTTGTCTCCCCCACTGTGGATTCCGCAACCGGCCACAATGGTGACATCGGCGCCTGCGCCTACGTCGAATGTGTTGTAAACTTTATCGGTCATGCCTTCTTTGGTAAGTATGACAGGGATGTGCACGCTTTCTTTTTTTGTACCGGGTTTGATGATAATATCAATCCCCGGTTTGTCTTTTTTGTTAACAATATCAATGTTAGCCGAAGAGGACCGGTCAATTCCTTCCCCGTCTTTGCGTATATTGTAGGCTCCTTGCGGGATGTCGTGCAGATCCGCAATGGTTTCAAGCAATTTGCGATCGGTAGCAGTCAGCACTATGTTCACTCCCCTCCCCACAGCTTGCCCCGCAGGTGCAGGCTACTTCGTCCATGATCATTGGCCAGATCAAATCTTTGCTGCCTTGTTCTTTCACTTTTCCGTCGGCAATGAGAATGATGTCATCAGCCAAGCTTAGGATTCGTTCTTGATGAGAAATCAAAACGATCGTGGTATTGTATTTCTCATGGATGTTCTTGAAAGTTTCTGTAAGTCGGGTGAAACTCCACAAATCAATGCCTGCTTCCGGCTCATCATAGATGGCCAAGGTAAGCTTTCTGGCCAATAAAGTGGCAATCTCGATTCTCTTTAATTCTCCTCCGGACAGACTGGTGTCAACCTCCCGGTCAAGATAATCTTGAGGACAAAGACCCACATCATACAAAAGGCTGCATTTTTTATCATAAGAGTCGCCTCCCGAGGCGATTTCAAGGAGCTCGCTTACCGTCATTCCTTTGAATCGGGGCGGCTGTTGAAAAGCATATCCTATACCCATTTGGGCTCTTTCGGACATGCTTTTGGAGGTGATATCCTCCTCGTTTAAGAAAATCTGGCCTTTGTCTGCCGGCATAATGCCCATGATGGCTTTGGCAAGAGAAGATTTACCACCGCCGTTTGGACCGGTGATGACATATAAAGCGTGATCCGATAAGGAAAGGTGAATGTCTTTTAGTATCTCAACAGAGGCCTCTTCGTCTTGTATGGAAACGGATAAGTCCCGTATCTTCAGCATAGGAATTCCTCCTTATATCAAATTTATTGATAGCCAACTTCCAAGGCTAGTTGTTTTACTTTCTCCAGGGATTTTACCAGGGCTTGATCCGGATTCTCGTGATAAGAATCGCCTAGTTCCAATGAAACAGAACCTTTAAAATTGCGAGCTTTTATGGTTTCCATGATCGAGGTAAAATCAATGACTCCGTCTCCGGGAATAAGGTGTTTAATCGTTTTTCCGTCACAATCAATAAAATGAATGACGGATAAATCTTGTCCGAAAACTGTAAAGTAGTCTTCTAATCTTTCCTGATTCAAATGCATGGGAACAAGGTCCACCATCACCTCCGGACGGAAAGGAGACAGCTCTTGATAAGCTTTTTCCAAAGTAGGCAGTGAATTGAGTAGAGGAGATTCTTCTTTTGCCAATGGTTCAAGTACAATTTTAACTCCTCTTTCCATGCCGTACCGGGCGATATGGGTTAAGCTGTCCATGGCCCGATCCCAGGCTTTTTTTGGGTCTTCATCCGCAAGTACTGTGCCGGAGGTCATCAGCATACGGGGGGCTCCCATGACGGCCGCGGCATCCACGGCCCGGCAAAAATGGCGAACACTGTAATCTTTTATGTGAGGATCATGAGAACCGATAGAGACCGGAGCAGCTAATTGTTCCGGTGTAAACATAGAGACGGTGAGCTTATACTTGGCAAGCAGGTCGGTCAGCTTTTTCAAATAGCCTTCGTCTAATAATTCAACGGCGGCATGAGGATGGCCGCCCCAAATTTCAATCTCAAAAAAACCATGTTTTTCAGCGGCCGATAAAGTATACTCGAGTGAATAACGGGCATAAGTATATGTCATGGGCGACAAACCAAATGGGTAGTGCAAGAAAAAAACCTCCTTGTCGTGTATTTATGGTACCAGTGTAACATTCCACAGGCAAATCAAAAAACCTTTACAAGGAAGATATTTCACTCTTATAGAAGTATACTCCATATGATTTCAATATAGGCGCGAATGATTTAAAAAAAGGGGGCAATCTTATGAAAGTATGCTTGGATATTTTTCAAGTGCAAAAAGGATGGATGGGTACAGGGTGTACAGATAAGGGCATTGGCGCTTTAATTTTGCCTCATGCAGACAGGGCAAAAATTAAAGAGGAGCTGGAATGTTGTTTTTCGGGGTGGGAATTCACGCAAAGCGTACTCAAAAGAGGTCCTTTTGATGATAGGGATAGAAAAGAACTCATACGGGATCTTAGGTCTTACTTTGAGGGTGAAAGGAAAGAGCTTCACTATGAGGTTGACTGGGAATGCTGCGGGTATACCGATTTTCAAAAAAAAGCCCTCATGAGTACTTATCGAATACCCTATGGAATTTCAAAAACTTACCGAGAGGTGGCAGAAGACAGCGGACATCCTCGAGCCTACCGGGCGGCGGGCGGGGCGATGAATAAGAATCGGATACCGCTGGTTGTCCCCTGACATCGTGTATTGGGCTCCGGGGGAGCACTTACCGGCTTTGGCAGCGGGTTGGAAATGAAGAGAAGGCTTCTTGATTTAGAGGATATTGCCTATAAAAAGTAAAAAGCTGAGAAGGATGCAGGCCACGGCAAATTTTAATGAAGCTGGCCAGATGAAATAGGCGGGGGAGGGATTATCTGTGCGACGGTGCCGGTGGTGTCAAAGCGACGAGTTGTTGCGTCGCTACCACGATGAAGAGTGGGGGGAGAAAGCTGCAGCCGACGAAGATATTTTTGAGCGATTGATGCTGGAAATATTCCAGGCCGGGTTGAGCTGGAAGCTGGTTCTAAAGAAAAGAGCATCCATGAGAGAAGCTTTTTGCGATTTTGATCTTAATAAGGCTGCTTTTTTGACGGAAGAGGACATTAATGCCTATTTGCACGATCCAAGGGTTATCCGACATCGCAAAAAACTAGAAGCTTTGGTTTTTAATGCCAATCAATGCCTCTTGCTTAAAAGAAGCTACGGATCGTTAAGAAAATACCTGGATCAGCTTCATCAAAAAGACTTGGACGAAGTCATCAAAGAGCTTAAAAATTCATTTCGCTTTGTGGGCGATAAAACGGCCTACAGTTTTCTGGAGGCCATGGGTTTGGTTGAACCGAAGCATGATCCTGACTGCTGGAAATATAAAAAAGAAAGCAGGGAATAGGTATGGAGAAAAGCCAAAGGATTTGGGTGTTGGGAGCAAGTTCAGTCGGTTCGGTAATGGCCGCTGTTTTAGGCGAACAGGCCGAGACTTTTTTAATCGGCGACAGCCCTCATGCTCAGGCAGTAAAGAGAGACGGACTTATTATATCTCAGTATGGAGAAAAAGCAGAGAAGAAAAACATCACCGTGGATCGTTATCGGCACATCCCCAAGATCAATGACGGCGATCTGGTGCTGCTGACAGGAAAAATTTGGGGCCTTAAAAAAGCCGTTACTGCTCTTTTTGAAAAATTATCCCCCTCAACATCGGTGGTAGCCTTTCAAAATGGCATGGGTTTTGAAAAGGAACTAGAAAGAGGCCTGGGAAAGAAAATTAGCAGAGCCATTGTCAAGTTCGGCTCAAACAGCGATGGAGAAGGTTCGGTAGTTTACTATCCCGGCAAAATTGTGATGCTGTCGGATAATACCGGCAAAAAAATGCATCAGTACCTCGATGAAAGCCCCATCAGATGCGAACTGACAGATGATTTGACTTATGAGTTATGGCATAAGCTTTTGATCAACTGTATCGCCAATTCTCTGGCAGGGCTTCTTAAGATCAACAATCAAAGTATTGCCGATCATAGTTTGGATGATGCAAAGAATCTGATTTTGCAGGAAGTCAAAATGACCGCCAAGTTAGAAGGTGTTCAGCTGTCCATTACTTTGGATGATCTAAACGGATACTTCCAATCCGAAAACATCCCTTCTTTGGTAAGAGATTTAGAAAGGGGTGAAAAGACGGAAATCAAGTGGATTAACGGTTACATAGTGGATCGCGCGAAACATCACGGTATAGCGGCACCGGTAAATCAAACGTTGACAACGTTAATCGAATTTCTATCCCAAAAACAACAGAATAAAAGGAGGGGTTGACTTTGTTTTTCTCACATATTCCGCGGGTTCGCCTGGCACAGGATCCTACCCCCTTAGAACATGCTTTACGATACGGAGGGCTCTTCAATTACGAAGGGCTTTATATAAAACGGGATGACGCATTTTTATTGGGAATGGGCGGCAACAAGGTCAGAACACTGGAGTTTTTGCTCGGCGAAGCGGTGGATCTAGGGGCCGATACTATTGTAGCGGCCGGCGGCCTGCAGTCCAATCAGTGCCGGCTCGCCGCTGCCGCTGCTGCTAAGCTTGGTTTGTCTTGTGTGCTGGTGCACAATGATGATGAACCCCCACGCTATCAAGGGAATCTTCTACTCGATCATTTGGCCGGGGCACGTTCCATTTTTCTCGGCCCCGTATTAGAGGAGGACCGAGAACGGCAGGCAGAAGAGATTGCTCAAAACCTTAAAAATGAAGGACATGTTCCGTATATTATTAAGAACTCAGGGAGAGGAGCCTTGGGGTATGCCCAAGGTGCTTTTGAACTTCATCATCAAGCAGAAAAGATGGATATTGATATTCAACATGTCGGCATGGTGGGTGCCATGGGAGCTACGGCGGCGGGATTTGTGTACGGAACAGCTGTTTTGGGCGGTCCTTTTCATGTGCATGTGATAAGTGTTGAATATTCCCGGTCCCATCTTTACCAGTTAATGAAAAGTCTTTGGGAAAATATTATTTCGATCACCGGGGTCGAGCCTTCTGTAAATATGGAAGAAGTAATGACCATTTATGATGATTATCTCGGCGAAGGATATGCCGTACCAACCGATTTGTCCATAAGAGCGGCCTACGAATTGCCTAGAACGGAAGGGATTTTTCTTGAGAGCGTATATACCAGCAAAACGCTGGCCGGACTGCGTGATTTAATTGAAAAGAAAAGGATTGCCAAAGAGGAGATATCCTGTTATGTTCATACAGGAGGGCTGCCTTCCTTGTTTACCCAGGCAGATGATTATCAACCCTGAAAGATGAGGTGAACATAAAATGAAAATACTGGTGTTTACGGCCAGTCCCAATACAGATGGGTTGACGGCTGCCTGCGGTGGATCAGCCTGCAAAGGAGCCAAAAAAGCCGGTGCTGATGTCGAGTTGATCAATTTAAACCAGATCAACATCCAATTATGCCAAGCGTGCGGGCGCGGCTATGGGAGCTGCTGGAGTGAACATGTCTGTTCTCTAGAGGACGATTTTTCGATTTACCACCAGAAAATTCTGCAGGTGGATGGTTTTGTTTTAATATCTCCTGTATACTGGGGTGAGATGTCAGAATCGGCCAAGGCCTTTTTTGATCGCATCAGACGATGCGAGGGAACAAAATGGGAAAAAAGCGGCTTGAAAGATAAACGGGCGGTGGGCATAGCGGCGGCCGGAGGAAGCGGCCGGGGAACGATCTCTTGTCTTTTTTCTATGCAGCAGTTGTTTGCTCACCTTCGTTTGGAGGAATTTGACCTGATTTCCATAACCCAAAAAACCCGAACTTATAAGCTGGGGACCATTTATGACTGTTTGTATGAAGCGGTATCTTGGAAAGAAAACGATGGTTAACAAAGAGGGAGATGTTCATGGAATCATTTGAAATTATGGTGATGACTGCGTTTGGATTAGAGGCAGTTACAGCCAAAGAGCTAAGAGAGCTAGGTTATGAAGATCTCAAGTTAGAAACCGGCCGCATCCTTTTCCAGGGAGGATATGAAGCGATCTGCGAAGCGAATTTGTGGTTGAGAACGGCTGATCGGGTTTTGATTCGGATCGGCTCCTTTAAAGCCCTGTCTTTTACAGATCTTTTTGAAGGAACAAAGAGTCTGCCTTGGGATCAATGGCTTCCCAAGGAGGCAGAGTTTCCAGTGGTCGGAAAATCGGTGAGATCCAAGCTTCATAGTGTGCCTGACTGTCAATCGATTGTCAAAAAAGCCATTGTAGAAAAGCTCAAAGAGAAGCATAAAATATCTTGGTTTGAAGAAACGGGGCCCTGTTATCGAATTGAAATAGGGATGTTAAAAGACGAGGCGACGCTGTCTCTTGATACAACAGGGGTGGCTCTGCATAAAAGAGGTTATCGAACCAAGGTGTCGCAGGCCCCTCTAAGAGAAACCTTAGCGGCGGCGATGGTGCTGCTAAGCGGGTGGAAACCGGGCCGGACACTGCTTGACCCTTTCTGCGGTTCGGGAACGATTCCCATTGAAGCAGCTATGATAGGGATGAACCGCGCACCAGGAATACACCGTTCGTTTTTAGCGGAGGAGTGGGCTCAGATCCCCGACTCTCTTTGGGAGAGCAGTCGAAAGAATGCGGAGAACATGATAAAAAAAGAAGAATTTCGAGTATTGGGATCAGATATAGATCAAGAGGTCTTAAAACTGGCCCGTTTTCACAGTGCCCAGGCACAGGTGGAAGATAGGGTGGCTTTTCAAAAACTCCCCGTTGCTGAGGTGAGGTCAAGCAAAAAATACGGATATCTTATTACCAATCCTCCTTATGGGGAAAGAATGGGGGAGGCCAAAGAAATTGAGAAACTTTACAGAGAAATGGGCAGGGTTTTCCAGACCTTGGATACATGGTCATACTATATCCTTTCGCCTCAACCATCTTTTGAAGAATACTTCGGCAGGAAAGCAGACAAAAGAAGAAAACTATATAACGGGATGATCGCCTGTCAGCTTTATCAGTATTATGGTCCAAAACCCCCCCATAGAGGAGATCGAAAAAGAGAAAACAAGGAGGCGTAAGCGTTGATAAGGGCAAAAGTATGTGATTTGTTGAAGATTCAGTATCCTGTATTTGGAGGCGCGATGGCTTATATATCTGACGGCACCTTAGCGGGAGCGCTTTCAAAAGCAGGAGGATTTGGAATCATTGCCTGCCTTGGCCATACGGCCAACAGCTTGCGGGATGAGATACGAAAAGCAAGAATCTTAACAAAAAACCCTATTGGAGTCAACTTGATGATAAAAAGCCCTGATATTGAGGACTATATCCGCGTTATTTCCGAAGAGAACATAGAAGGAGTCACCACGGGCGCAGGGAATCCTCTTCCTATCATGCCGAGGCTAAAAGAGGCCGGTGTCAGGGTGTTTCCGGTAGTGCCCAACCAGAAGCTGGCTGTGAGAATGCAAGAAAACGGAGCTGATGGCGTGATTGTAGAAGGCATGGAGGCAG
>SLNR01000123.1 GCA_007132905.1 Candidatus Sumerlaeota bacterium
CGGAGTTGTATTTACGGTTCGCGCCGGTCTCGGGGTTAGTCCTTGGGATGTATTCCACTTGGGGGTAGCTAAACATCTAGCCGCGACGATGGGTCAAATCCAGCAATCAACAGGTTTTTTATTGATTTTGATTACTATCGTATTAACAAGAAGACTGCCAAAAATCGGAACTTTTTTTAATATGTTTTTCATTGGTTTTTTTGTTGATCACATTTTTAGATGGGGAGTTTTGTCGACTCCAAATTCAGTGTGGACTTCTTATGCCTATTTGATCACTGGTATACTGCTTCTAGGTTTAGGAAGCGGTATTTATTTATCGGCAGCTTTGGGGGCAGGGCCAAGAGACGGGCTGATGCTTTATTTGGCGAATAGGTTTGACATCCGGATTCGAATAGTGCGGACAGTCATGGAAGTCGCGGCGGTTTCTGTTGGATTTTTAATGGGAGGGCCAGTGGGAAGAGGTACGGTGATCGTTTCGATGACCATTGGATTCGTAGTGGAAATTTCATTTAGATACTTCAGAAATAAATTAAACTTCGTTGAATCTTTTGAACCTAGTTCCCAGATTAAATCGATGAATCGTAACTTAAAAAAAGCGACAGGATAAATCCAAGTGACCTTAAGAATTTGCCGAATAGAAGTGATTGTCATTCGATGAAGGGTTTGACTCACTCTTCGTGATGTGATACCATATAATCGATAATACATAGAGGAATAGTCGGAATTGGGGAGAGATGCCCATGAAATTGTCTACGAAAGGGAGGTACGGTGTAACTGCCATGTATGATTTGGCTTTGCACTACGGTAAGGGGTATGTATCCCTTAAAAGCATAGCAGAAAGACAAATGCTCTCTGAAACCTATTTAGAGCAATTAATTGCGCAGTTGCGTAAAGCCGGTTTGGTAAAAAGCAGCCGGGGCTCTCGGGGGGGCTATTCTTTGTCTAAAGATCCTTCAAATATCCGGGTAGGGGATATTATCAGGGTTTTAGAAGGGCCGATTGCTCCCGTAGAGTGCGTATCTGAGTTAGAAAACCAAGAATCATGTATAAAAATGGACCAGTGTATTACACGGGACATTTGGATTCAATTAAAAGAAAGCATGGAGTCGGTGTTGGATTCCTTCACTTTGGCCGACTTATGTGACTTTGAATCGCACGAGCAAGAATTATCTTAGAAGAGGTGAGGAAGATGAGAAAAGTTTACATGGATCATTCTGCTACGACACCCGCGCATCCTGATGTGGCTAAAATAATGAATGAATTTATGGTGGATTCCTTTGGAAATGCATCGAGCGTACATAGTTTTGGTCGGGAGGCTAGAAATGCCCTTGACAAAGCGCGTCAACAAGTGGCTGATTTAATTGGGGCCGAAGCGAAGGAGATCGTTTTTACAAGTGGCGGAACTGAGGCCGATAACCACGCAATTAAAGGGGTAGCAAAGACTTATTCTGATAAGGGGAAACATATCATTACTACCAAGTTTGAACACCACGCAGTACTCCATACTTGTGAATACCTGGAAAAAGAGCACGATTTTAAAGTTACCTATCTGCCCGTCTCAAAAGACGGATATGTTCAAGTTTCTGATCTTGAAGAGGCGATCAGAAATGATACTATTTTGATCACGGTTATGTATGCCAATAACGAAATTGGTACCATACAACCGATTAAAGAAATGGCTAAGTTAGCTAAGAAAGAAGGAATTATTTTTCACACCGATGCGGTTCAGGGAGTAGGCGTTGTCCCCATTGATGTAAAAGATTTGGAAGTAGACTTGCTAACCCTGTCAGGACATAAATTTTATGGCCCCAAAGGGGTGGGGGCTTTATTTGTGAAAAAAGGAATGAAAATTGATCCTATGTTCCACGGAGGCAGTCACGAAATGAAAATCAGGGCCGGCACAGAAAATGTGCCTGGTATTGCAGGAATAGGGAAGGCTGCCGAAATTGCTCTGCATCAAATGAAAGAGCGCTCTGATAAAATAGTAAAATTGCGAGACAAATTAGCCGAGGGAATTATTGCAAAAATTGATCATGTGCAAATAAACGGAGGGATGGACAATAGGCTGCCCGGGAACTTAAATGTAAGCATTGCTTATGTTGAAGGAGAAGCACTACTGTTGAATCTAGACCAGAAAGGGATTGCCGTTTCAAGCGGGTCAGCCTGTACATCCGGTTCTCTTGACCCATCCCATGTTCTACTGGCTATTGATTTGCCTCATGAATTAGCTCATGGCTCACTGAGACTTACACTGGGTGCGGGCAACAGCGAACAGGATGTTGATTACGTTTTAAATGAACTTCCCGAGATTGTAGTGCGGCTTCGTTCCATGTCTCCGCTGTATGAAGAGACAAAGAAATCCGAGAAGGAGGGGTGTGCGCATGTATAATGAGAAGATAATGGAGCATTTCAACAACCCCAAAAATGTCGGTGAATTAGACGATGCCAATGGCATTGGTCAGGTGGGAAACCCTGTTTGCGGGGACATTATGAAGTTATTCATCAAAGTCGAAAAGGACAGGATTGTGGATATACGATTTAAGACCTTAGGATGTGGGGCCGCCATTGCCACTTCAAGTATGATCACAGAACTGGTAAAAGGAAAGACTGTAGAGGAGGCTTCGCAAGTCACAAAGGAGACAGTGGCAGAAGCTCTAGGAGGACTTCCACCTGCGAAAATGCACTGTTCGAATCTTGCTGCCGATGCCCTAAATAAAGCCATCGCAGACTATCAAGAGAAAGAATCGGACGAAAGCTAGTTTTGAGACTTTTGTTTAAAGGAGATAATTCGTGAACAAGAACAAAAAAATTGCTGTGGCGATGAGCGGCGGGGTCGATAGTTCTTTAGCTGCAGCTTTACTAACAGAAAAGGGATATGATGTTTTTGGCGTTACTTTCCGTTTACACGAATCACAGGATGAGGAATCGGTTCTAGACGCAAGGAAAGTGGCTAAACAGATCGGTATTTACCATCATATTATTGATCTTAACGAACCTTTTGAAAAAGAGGTTATCCATGATTTTTGCCAGGAGTACGAAAAAGGAAGAACCCCCAATCCTTGCGTGGTATGCAATACCCGGATCAAATTCGGAGCACTTTTACATGCAGTGCAGCATCTTGGTGCTAGTTATCTTGCCACAGGCCATTATGCACAGGTAAAATGGGACGCTCAATTGGATGAATTTCAATTGAAAAAGGGCGTCGATAAAAGGCAGGATCAAAGTTATGTACTTTGGGGTCTCAATCAGGACCAGGTGAAGTATGCTGTGTTTCCTTTGGGCGGATACGAAAAAAAGACAATCCGAAAAATGGCCGGTCAAAGGAATTTTGTTGTTTCAAGCAAACCTGACAGCCAAGAGATCTGTTTCATTCCGGATCATGACTACCACCGTTTTTTGATAAGTAGAAATCCTCAACTCTTAAGAAAAGGCCCCATGAAGACATTAGAAGGTGAGACAGTGGGGATGCATAAAGGAATCGCTTTTTACACAATAGGACAGAGAAGAAATTTAGGGATAGCTCTTGGGTATCCCGTTTATGTGGCTAAGATTGATGCACCTAATAACACAGTCTATGTGGGGAAAAAGGATCAAGTGTTTCACACTGAGGTATATGTAAAAAACGTAAATGCAATTTCTGAAGCTGGATTCAAGGAAGAAATTGAGGTTGCGGCTAAGATCCGTTATAATATGGAAGAGACAAAAGCTTTATTGAAACCAGTTAACCACAAGACAGTGATTTTGCTATTTGATCAACCCCAATGGGCAGTTGCTCCAGGTCAAAGTGCTGTCTTCTATCAAGATGATATTTTGTTAGGCGGTGGAATCATAGAAAAGAAATTATGACCTTTCTAGCGAAGAACTAGCTTGTATATCAAGTATCCTTCTGCAGGAGATTACCAACGATAAGCGTATTCTCTAGGTAGAAGGCTTTTTTTATGCAAAAAGTGACTCCCGGAAGGAGAAGGCAAGTCATGAATTGGCAGAAAATGCAGCGCAATATCATCTTGATTATTCCTTATATCTTAGCTCTGTTGATTCTTTATCGCATTCGCGGAGTGCTTCTTCCGTTTGTTCTGGCTTTTGTGATTACGTATCTTCTCTTTCCGTTAGTAAAGTTGTTCACCAAGCAAAAGATCCCGCATATACTAGCAATCTTCTTAGCGTATGGCTGTGTTGCGACGATTTTGGCAGTTATTGGGATTTTTCTCTTTCCTGTGATCATACAACAATTAATTCGGTTGGGAGACTCTATACCGTACTTTACAGAAGAACTCACTCAATTCATAGAAACGGCCCATGACAGCATCGAACGGCTGCAGCTTCCCGAAAGTGTAAGAATAGCGATTGATAAGAGGCTTGAAGCTTTTGAAGAGGGCTTCACGGTCGCTATTGGTAATGTGATTGAAGGATTGTTCGGTCTGTTCACCCATGTTATCAGCTTCTTTTTAGCACCAATATTTGCTTTTTATTTACTCAAGGATATTGAGAGATTTAAGAGGGCCGTCGTAAATGCTGTTCCTGAAAGGATTAGAACTGATGCCATACATTTTTTTCAGGATGTTGACAATGCTTTGGGAGGGTACATCCGGGGTCAAATTATTGTATGTATGATTACCGGGACGATTTCTGGTCTTACTATGGCCTTGCTGGGAGTTCCATTCGCCGCACTGATCGGTGTTTTTGTTGCAATTACCGACATCGTGCCGTTTGTTGGTCCGATTGTGGGGACTATCCCGGCTGTGACCATTGCTCTTCTTCAATCTCCCCAGTTAGCCATTTATGTATTGGCTTCTTTTATTCTTATTCAGCAAATCGAAGCTAATATTTTTGCTCCGCGAATTGTAAGCTTTAGAGTAGGATTGCATCCTCTTGTTGTTATTTTTTCATTATTTGTAGCAAGAGAGCTTTTTGGTATTCCAGGAATGCTAATTGCAGTTCCCTCCGCTGCTACCATCAATGTTTTTGGACGTCATTTGTATGGATATTTGCAAAGAAATTGGTGACGATAAAAATATCTATAACAAGAAACACCTACAAATTTATAACAAGAATAATTGACAAATGAGGGTAATATGTTAAGATATACGCAGAAAAGAAGCAAACCTTAGAACCGGAAGAAGGGTCATGCGGTGCTTGCAGAGAGAAGCCGAAGCTGGGAAGGCTTTAGCGCAAAGTGACCAAAGCCACCGGGGAGGAGTTAAGTGAAAGCTTAGCCGGGTGATCTCCGTTATCCGATTTGTGCTAAAGCACAGCTGAGTGACTGCTTTTGCAGTAAGCAGGGTGGTAACGCGAGTCTAGCCTCGTCCCTGGATTTTGGGGTCGGGCTTTATTTTTTTAAGGAGGAGAACAACAATGAAAACAGATGAGATTAGAAATCAATATTTACAATTTTTCGAAGGAAAGGATCATCTTGTCATGCCAAGTGCTCCTCTTGTGCCTAAAAATGATCCCTCTTTGCTTTTGATAGGTGCGGGAATGGCCCCTCTAAAAACATATTTTACCGGTGAAGAACGGCCGCCTCACCCAAGAATAGCTTCCTGCCAAAAATGCATGCGGACGCCAGATATTGAAAGAGTAGGTAAAACGGCGAGGCATTGTACGTTTTTTGAGATGCTCGGGAATTTTTCGTTCGGTGACTATTTTAAAGAAGGATCCATTTTATGGGCATGGGAGTTTGTTACAGAGGTTCTAAGACTCAACAAAAAAGATTTGTGGATCACCGTTTATGAAGAAGATGAAGAAGCTTATGCCATATGGCATGAGAAAGTTGGCGTTCCAAAGGAGAAAATAGTAAAACTTGGTAAGAAAGATAATTTTTGGGAAATCGGCACAGGTCCTTGCGGCCCATGTTCTGAGATCTATTTTGATCGAGGAAAAGAAGAAGGATGCGATAGTATTGATTGTAAGCCTGGCTGTGAATGTGATAGATTCTTAGAATTTTGGAACTTAGTTTTTACACAATATGAATTAGATGAAAACGGTAATTATCATATGCTGAAAAAGAAGAATATCGACACCGGAATGGGCTTAGAGAGAATGGCTGTAATTATGCAGAATGTTTCAAGCGTATTTGAAATAGATATAATACGACCAATCGTAGACAAAGTTTCCCAGATTACAGGGATTAGATATGGGCATACCGAACAGGCGGATATGGCTATCCGCGTGATCACAGAACATGCTCGCGGCGTGACATTTATGGTATCAGACGGGATCCTTCCTTCAAACGAGGGAAGAGGCTATGTGCTCAGACGCCTACTCAGAAGGGCTGTGAGATTTGGAAAAATATTAGGTCTAGAGAGGAGCTTTCTTCATGAAGTAGCCGAAGTCGTGATTGATATTATGAGTCACGCCTATCCTGAATTAGAAGAGAGAAAAGAGTTTATTGTCAAAGTTATAACAAATGAAGAAGACAGATTCCAGCAGACTTTGAATCAAGGAATTGAGATCCTCCAGCAGTTGATAAAAGAAGGCGATGAAAAAATTATTTCCGGAGAAAATTTGTTTAAATTATATGATACTTATGGGTTCCCGGTAGAACTCACTCAAGAAATAGCAGAAGAGAACAACTTAAAAGTAGATACAGCCGGATTCGATCGTTTGATGGAGGAACAAAGAAAAAGAGCTAGAGCAGCAAGACATCTAGAAGAGATGAAATCATACAGTAAAAGGACGAGAGAGTTATTAGATAGTATTTCCGATACTGAATTCAAGGGATACATAAGCAGTGAGCTGGCAAGTACGCTTGAGGCTATTATCATTGATGGTGAATTGGTTGAAACAGTTAATAAAGGGTGTACAGCAGAGTTGGTCTTCTCAGAGACTCCTTTTTATGCAGAAAGTGGAGGACAAGTAGGCGATTGCGGAACTATTAAACAAGACCAGGGTTGGGGATTTGTTAAGGATACCAAAAAAATGGCAGAACGTATCACACTTCATAAAGTCAAAGTTGAAGAAGGTGAACTAGTTACAGGGCGCAAGACACAACTTCAAATCGACACAGAAAAACGGGAAAGCGTGGCGCGCAACCACACGGCGACCCATTTACTGCATTACGCACTTAGAACAGTTCTCGGTGATCATGCGGCTCAATCAGGTTCTTGGGTTGATGACGATCTTCTAAGATTTGATGTTTCTCATTTTGATCCCATATCTGGGGATGAACTAAAAGAGATTGCACGAATAGTCAATAAAGTAATAATGGAAAACCATAAAGTGTCTTATGAACGAATGTCTTATGAAAAGGCGCAGGAGGAAGGTGTACTGGCTTTATTCGAAGGGAAATACGGTGAAGTCGTTCGTGTAGTCTCCACAGGAGATGTCTGCAGTGAATTGTGCGGAGGGACACATGTTGAAGCCACCGGGCAAATAGGATTGTTCAAAATATTAAATGAAAGCAGTATTGGTGCCGGGGTTCGCAGAATAGAAGCTGTTACTGGCATAAAAGCATTAGAGCATATCGAAAAAATGGAAAAAGAGCTAGACACATCTGCTAAACTTCTTCAAGTAGGACCTGACAAATTATCAACTAAAATCAAAGATATGTTGGAAGAGAAAAAAACAAAAGATAAAGAAATCGAAAAATTGAAAATGGAAGTAAGCAAAATTGAGATTCAAGGGTTAATAGATGGAGCGGCAGAGATTAATGGTGTATATATTGCATCCGGAACAATTTCTTCCGGAGATATGAATGCCTTACGCCAGTCTGCAGATATGATTCGTGAAAAACTGTCTCCTTGTGTCATTTTGATCGGAGGAATAGAGAATAAAAAACCAAATCTTATCGTGCAAATCACAAAAGATATTGCAAAAAAGGATCTTCATGCAGGGAACCTTATAAAAGAGATGGCAGGTCTGATTGAGGGAGGCGGAGGCGGAAGAGCTGACATGGCGCAAGCCGGCGGAAAGAAAAAGGAAGGGTTAAAAGAAGCATTGGATAAAGGCAGGGAATTAGCCAAAAAAATAGTCAAAAGTAAATCATAGACCCATTAATTTAGGAAGGAGATGGTGCATGGATAAAGAAACTTAATATAGGTTCTTTGTTTTTATCGAAGGGGTGATGAGTTTGCATGATGTTAGCGATAAGACAAGAATGTTCAAGATGAAAGACGAAAAAGAAGATGAGGTCCATGATATTCTCATTAGTGTATTTAATTCATTAGAGGATAAGGAGTACAATCCTATCAATCAGATTGTGGGGTATTTGCTTTCGGGTGACCCGGCTTATATTACTAGCCACAATAATGCTAGAAGGTTAATTCGGAAATTTGAAAGAGACGATATTTTGGAAGTTTTAGTGAAATATTATTTAAAAGAACACAATGACTAGGAGAAAATACCCCCTGATGGGGTTTTTCTTATGGGGGAGCAAAAATGATTAAAGCTTGTCTTGACGAACCCGTTTTCAGGTTGCGCGCTTGTGCTTGGAACATTAACAATGGACCTGCTTTATAACGATATTCCTGTCAAAGACGGTAGCGAATTGCTGCGATATGTGTTGATCAGTGTTCAGTTTTTTGAATCAGCAAAGTCATATGAGGCTTACAAAAACTTAGAGAGTGTTATTAAAAAGTATAGACAGGTTAAAATTTTTTTATTTGCTTTCCCAGGTAATTTTTTCTGGACTTTCACAGACAAAGCAGTTCATAATAGATCATCCGTAACTGCTTTATGCCGTCGAAAGCCACTTAACAGTGAAACCCGTTATGGTAGGCTGCAGGACCGTGAAAACCCCCGACCCCAAGACGTTTTCTTTCCTCAGCCAAAGTAGACACCTCAGATACTCAGACCCAAGCTAGCAGAGGTTTACGGTCAAACGAGACGGCGAATAAAAAGCGGTTCAGATAGGAATAATGAATGTGATACTTTCATTTTATAGTTTCAGGAAGGTCAGGATAATTGACAAAAGTGAGAAGAAAGCTCAGCGCAATTAAGAAATCTTCAAATTCCGGAAGAAAGATTTAAAAATGAAACTTTCTGCGACGGAAATCTGATAAACGAAATCAATAGAGCACTGGGACACATGATAAAAATGCAAAAATTGCATCCGATTGCTATTGGCATAGGCAGTATAGACGAAATCACTTATAATGAAACGGCCTCAATATGGAGAAGATTTCCGAGGACAGCAAAAATGAATTTTGCTGTCAAGAAAAGAATTTTCACTACGGATTGGTGCTTAGGATTTAAAAGATATGCAAAGTGATGCGGCAGGATGTTGTCTCGATCGCTGAAAATAGAGCTTATAATAACTTGTAATAATGAGAGGAAATTGGTTTTGAGCAGATACGGCCGTTCAGTTTGCAGGGACTTTTGCATCAAGGTCATTTGAGGTGATAATAAAGGTGCGTATTATGGGGCTTGATATAGGTGATAAGCGAATAGGTGTTGCGATTAGCGACTCATTGAAAATCTCGGCCAACGCGTTAACAGTGATACAGCGGTCAGATTTTAAGAGTGAAACTTCCATTCTAAAGAAGATCATTACTGAGCACCAAGTAGAGACTATCATTGCCGGGCTTCCGAAAAACATGGACGGGACAATAGGCGATCAGGCCAAAAGTGTACAGGCATATTGTGATAAACTAGAAGAAGAACTAGATGTTCCGATTCTTTTATGGGACGAAAGGCTTAGTTCGAAAACTGCTGAAGAGGTTTTGATTTCCGCCGATGTAAAGCGTAAAAATAGAAAGAAAATGATTGACAAAGTTGCTGCTGCTGTGATTTTGCAAAGTTACTTGGATTGTCATAACTAATAAACCGCGGATTTATCGGACGAGTATCATAGTGTAAAATTGTTGTAGGAAAAAACAAACAAGAGATCATCCTTTTGGTAGAATAGAATCACCACAAACTACACACCAAAAGGAGAGGATCTCTTGTGAGTAATATTTTACTACAAATCTGCGAAAATTTCATTGAAG
>SLNR01000100.1 GCA_007132905.1 Candidatus Sumerlaeota bacterium
ACAATCATGTAAGGGTGACCTTGACGGGGGACCTGGAATTGGATACGGAAGGCGGTTCAATCACCATTAGCGACGAGGCGTTTGTGGAAGGATTTGCCTTGACGGGTTTTGTACTGGTCCGACCGGGTGGTTATGTTGCCCCCTATTCTTTGGAAGTTGGTCATACCGGTCAAGGTGAAACCAATCCAACAGGGGTATCTTATCACCAACCTGATGAAGAAGTAACCGTAACAGCGACCCCTGCTTCTGACTGGATTTTGCAAAATTGGAGTGTCAGCGGAGTGGAGATAGAACCTGGTGAAAAAAATAATGGCCAATATGAACTTGATCTGACTATGGACGGAAATAAGTTGGTGCAGGCAAGATTTGTCCTTCCCTTACAAAACATAGACAATGGAGTTTATGTGCGTTACCAGGGCAAAGATTATATTAAATTGACGGATACAAGGCTTATGGATCGTTTTCAATCCACCGGGACGGTGAGATGGAATCAAGATTCTCGCTGGCCCAGCAGAGAAGAACTGGAAGGCTTGACGGCTCAGCAGCGGGGTGGCGCAGGTGACTATTGGACTCAAACGAGTGCGCAAAGAAATCATGCTTATTATGTAAGGTCCGATGGTCAATTTGACACCAGGAATCAAAATAACAGCCTTAATTATCGACTTGTGGAAACATTGACTCAAACACAGTCAGAAAATCTTTATGCGACCTCCGGTGACGGAACGGCTAATAACCCTTACCGGCTTTAAAAAACTTTGGAAGGCCTCTGGCTTGTCTCCCAGAGGTCTTTTTTCATTTTTCCGCTATTTGCGTAATCCATTTTCCTGCCTCTTCTTTCATAAGATCAAGAGATGCTTCTTTTGTATGAACGCTCCAAGCAGCCTTGACATCCGCTTGATCGGCGTTTCTTTTTAATATATCCAGGGTCTTTCCCGGAGCACCCTGGTGGGTGCAGAAAAGACCGACCATCTTTCCTTTTAGAGAGTTTTCTTTCATAAAACGCATCATGGGGGGTGCGGGACGCCCTGCCCATACGGGCGTGCCGAGAATGACGAGGTCGTATTCTTGGGGATCTTTGTCAATTTTTTGAATGGGCGTGTCCTTCTTGATGAAGGCATCAAATCCGCCGACCAGATATTTGACGGCACCTTTTTTAGGATACGGCTTTTCGGGCCGCAGTTCAAGTAGATCAGCCGGGACGGCTTGGGCCATTTCAACGGCAATTTCCTTTGTCGTGCCTTCTAAAGAGTAGCAGACCACCAAGGTTTTCATGAAGTTCTCTCCTTTGTGAAAAATGTTTTGTTGAATTTAGTATATAGGATGGCGTCGAATTGGTCAAAATGTTTAGACAAATTCTCCGTTTCATATTTACTTGTTTTGATTCTTCGCTTATAATAGAGCTACGAGTTTGGCAAATTGCGCCGGGGAAAAATAAAAAAGCGAAGGCTCGATAAAAGCCGACAAATTTCCACACGATGGATTTGATATAATGAAATCGGGCTTTTTTTATCTTTAAATACGGCTTTTTAGCCGGTTGAATACGATCATCTACACAGCAGAGCATAAAGACAGAAGACATAACACTACCTTTAGAAAAGCAGCAGTTTTTTCTTCGCGCCGAAGAGAACGGCTTTTTGTTTTTCTAGGGGGAAAAGAACAAATGTTCGCTACCTAAAGTGAGGTGCCTTACACAATGGATCAAGAGCTTGTCGTTTTTCGTATTTCAGATGACCTTTTTGGATTTGACCTGGATCGGGTCAGTGAGATCGTGATCGCCGACACCATGAAAAGAAAACCTGATTTACCGGAAGAGGTGGAAGGAGTCATCAGTGTCGAAGGCGGTGAAATTCCGGTCATTGATTTTCGAAAGAAATTCGGGATTTACTCCAAAAGCTACGCTGATGAAAACTGGATTGTCATTTTAGAAATCGAAGGAAGAGAGCTGGGTATTTTAGTGGACGGTGTCGTCAAGATGTGCAAGATCGCCAGTGAAGAGGTCAAACCCATGAGATCTCGTCTTCATACTTGTCATACACGCTTTATTACCGGGTTTGGCCATGTCAAAGGAGAGAAATTCTGTCTGGTGTGTCCTGAAAAGATTGCCAAAACCGTGGAGGTGTTTTCCGGCTCTAAAGTCGGTGTGATGTAGTGTTGGAAAAGACATGTCAGGAGTGGATTAGATGAGCAAAGACTTTTGTCCTGAATGCCGTACGCCGGTTGCCGAATCCATAAAAGAAAGCTTGGATACTTTTGTCGAAGGATACATTTACTGTCATAGATGCCGGACCAAAATCGATCTGGAAGTGGGCAGCACGGGCCAAGAGAAGAAAGAAGAATAAAGGATCAACAGAGAAACAGCCGGTGAGAGCCGGCTTCTTTTTATTTTTGTTTGACATTCAAATAGTTTGATGATAAAATCATTTTTGACTTTCACAAAGCAAAGGGGCCGTGAACCATGCTTGCTAGAAAAAACCTGGTGGATATGACCGAAGGGAATATCCCCCGGCACTTAATCAAATTTTCGATTCCGATGTTGCTGGGAAATCTTCTGCAGGCTTTATACAATACCGTCGACAGCATCTGGGTCGGCCGCTATGTGGGTCCTGAGGCTTTGGGGGCGGTGTCGATCAGCTTTCCCATCATCTTTTCTTTAGTGGCCATGGTCATGGGCATCACCATGGCGACGACCACCATGGTGTCGCAATACGCCGGAGCCAAACAGTACGACATGGTAAGAAAAACCATCAATAATTCCGTACTGGTTCTTCTCATTGCCGGCGTCTTCATCTCCATCATCGGGGTGCTCTTTCACAGGCCCATGTTGCAGCTGATCAACGCCCCGGAAGAAATCATGCCCATGGCGTCAAGCTATTTAGTGATTTTTCTCGGCGGCCTCATTTTCATGTTTGGCTACAATGTCCTGGGGGCTATCTTGCGGGGACTGGGCGACTCCAAAACCCCGCTTAAGTTTTTGTTTGTGGCCACCATGATCAATATTGTCCTGGATCCCTTTTTGATCATCGGCATCGGTCCCTTTCCTCAAATGGGCGTGGCCGGTGCTGCGCTGGCGACGGTGATCAGCCAGGGAGTGGCCACGGTGCTGGCCCTAAACTATCTAAACCGGCAGGACCATTTGGTGGCGGTGCGACTAAGCGAGCTTGCCTACGATGCCGAACTTACCCGCACCACCATCAGGATCGGCCTGCCCGCCGGGATTCAGCAAACCGTGGTGGCTTTGGGGGGGCTGGTGGTCAGTTCCATTATCAACACCTTTGGGCCCATGGTGGTGGCCGCCTATGGAGCGGCCATGCGTCTTGATCAGTTTGCGTTTATGCCCTCCATGTCCATAGGTCTTGCTGTTTCGGCCATGGTGGGACAAAATTTGGGAGCAGGCAGAGAAGAGAGGGTGCGCCAGACGGTGTTTTGGGCAAGTATCCTGGTCGCCTCGCTTACGGGTATCATTACACTGGTGGCTGTTTTTGCGCCTTCGGTGCTCCTGGTTCTTTTTACCACCGACACGGAAGTCATACAGATCGGCTCGAGGTATTTGGGCATCGTGGGGCTGGCGTACATCCCCATGGCGCTCATGTTTGTCATCACCGGCGCGTTGAGGGGCGCGGGGGATACCCTGCCCACCATGGTGATCTCGATCGCCACCTTGTGGGGCGTACGCCTGCCTCTGGCGGCCTATTTATCCTCCCGCCCCGATCTGGGGGTGGTAGGGATTTGGATGGCGATTGCCATCAGTTCGTTCAGCGGGATGATTATGGCCCATCTGTATTATGCCACCGGCCGCTGGAAGGACAAAGCTTTGGTAACGCAGACGCCGGCTGTGCCGTTGGTGGAAAAAGACGAGGCTGCCCATGAAGACAGGCCGCCTGCTGCAAAGAAAGCCAAAGCAGATACCAGCTGAGAAATGATCAAGAATACACCGGTCAAGGGATGAATGCCCCGGCCGAAAAGCAAAAGTTATTTTGATGCTATGAAGTAAGGATGAATCAGGGGGAAAGAAAATGACATCCATTGACGATCGAAAACTGGCCCGGCTGTGGGATGCTTTTTTTCAAAAAGCGGGCCGCTGGTTAAAACACCAGTATCAGCAACAAATACAAGAAAATTGTGATGAAGTGACCGCCGCCCAATATCGGGTTCTGTTTCTCATTTATCAGAAAGAACCCTGCCGCATGAGCGATCTTAGTAAAGAGGCCATGGTCGGCACTTCAAGCCTGACCATTATGCTCAATAAACTGGTAGAAGAAGGCTTGGTTGAGCGGCAAAGTTCAGCAAAAGACCGGCGGGTGATTTTAGTAAAACTGACTGACCAAGGCAAGGCCATTCTGCAGGATGTGCACCGGCGCTATCTGTCGGCTATCGAAGAAAAGGTGGCTTTGTTAGAACCGGAACAAAAAAAGACCCTGCATGATTTGTTAAAAGAAGTCAACGAGATTGTTAAGGAGCTTTGAAGATCGTTAGGCAGGAAAGGGATAGGCGGCGGCGAAATGAAAAGAGAATAGTTTTTCTGGAGGGATACAGATGCTTGATATCAATCAAATTCAAGACATTCTGCCCCACCGGTATCCGTTTTTGCTGGTGGACCGCATAGTGGAGATGGAAGAAGGCAAGAAAGCCGTGGGATTAAAGAATGTAACCATCAACGAACCTTTTTTCCAAGGCCATTTCCCCGGTATGCCCGTGATGCCCGGGGTGCTTTTGGTGGAAGCCATGGCGCAGGTCGGAGCGGTGGCCATATTGAGCCTGCCGGAAAATAAAGGAAAGATCGGTCTGTTTGCCGGCATTGACAAACTGCGTTTTCGTCAGCAGGTAGTACCCGGAGACCAGCTGAGAATTGAAGTTATTATGGACAAAGTCAGAGGAAGAGTCGGCAAAGGCCGCGGCCGGGTGGAAGTTAACGGCAAAGTAGCCGCCGAAGGCGAATTGATGTTTGCCATTACGGAACGGGAATGAGAAGAAAATAGGTAGAAAATAATTGTTAATTATTGACACTTCTAAAAAAGCATGATATGATGGTCATACTTGAAAGTGTTCTTGATCAAGTCGGCAGAGATTCTTTCACTGCGCGGTGAATAGGATGGTAGGTGGGTAGTTTGGACTCACGCGGTGAAAAAGCACAGATGATGAGCGCGAAAGAAGGGATGCGCAGCGAAATGGAAGACATCCGCGACCGTCTTCACGGCCTGATCGAGGACGATGAAAGCCGGTTATGCTCGGATGAGGCGCATCGATTGAGCCGGCAGCTGGATCGGTTGATAGTGGAGTACATGCGCTACAGCAGCTAACAACAACATACTTTTTGAAAAAGGCAAACCTGTTGAAAAACAGGGGCGCAAAGCTACAGGGTCTAAGGTCGAAAGACTATGATTGCCAGTTGCCAAAAAGACAGTGATGAAACATCCATCTTTTTGGCGAGAGCCTGGGATGGATTTTTTTGTTTCCCTTACCTTTCGGCATGGGCCCTGACAATCAAAGGAGGGCTTATCGTGGATAATGGTAAAGGGATTCAGTTATCTTTGGACAGAAGCTGGACCAGCACAGGCGATCTGTTGTTGCTGCAGCTTTTAGAAGAAGAGTACAACATCAACGGAATCTGCCGCTTTTTGAATCGGAGCCGAGACTCGGTGGAAGATAGGATTCGGTTTTTGATGGTCAATCATGAGTATTTGACCCAGATCCGCCGCTCCCTGGGCAAAGAAAATTCTTCTGAGCGGGCCTGGGCTGTCCAGCACGGGGTCCATTCGGGGCGGTTGAAGATCCGCTAGCAAACCCGTCTAAAGGTGCTTGGTGCGGTCGACTGCCCCCAGCAGGGCTCTGGTTATTCGCTCTCGCTTTTGACATTCGCCGGCAAAGTTCTGCAAGGCTTTTTCACTCCTTAGCAGCCGGACTAAATGCCCGGGCAAGTCCCGGTAATAACGGGCCAGCCCCTTAAGCAGCGAGACAATCCGGGAGCAGCTAAGCAAAAGCGCCGCGGCGGTCGCTTTGGAGAAACGGGACGGATCCGATTGACTTTCCTCGATGGAGAAAAGAAGGCGATCACTTAGGTGATAGATTTCCATGATGAGAGCGTTGAGATCAGGCAACGAAAGACCAACCTGTTTTCGAAAGTTTCGGTAAATAAACGGACGCAGCAAAAAGGGCAGGCGGCGAAAATCCTGCTCGGTGGCAGATAAAGCCCGCATGAGTTGAAGCGACTGTTCTTTTATATCAGATAATAAAGTGCTGAGCTGCGGTAGATCGTAGGGAAGCGACTCCGCAGCAGGAGGGGCGCCTTCTTGAAGTTGCAGGTGTTTGTCCGCCTCATGCATGAAAATGGTTTGCCCGTGATAATCTTTGGGGCGGCAGAGGATATGGGCTAGGATAACAGCGCAGTCGTAGACCGGAACCAAAAAGTCATACCCGGGCTGATGATTGCTTTGCAAAAAGGCTTCTTCTGTAAGGCCCATCAGCGACGATAGGTTTTTCAGGGTCTCTTTTCCTTCCGGTGTATCTAGAAGGCCCAATCCGTAGCCGATGAGGTGGATGTCGTAGTCTTTGAGCTCTGCGGCAAGGGAATGGACCAGCGACTTTTGGGCTTGCTTGGCGGCGGAGTAGGCGGCCATATAAGGAAGGGAAGGGGCCGAAAAAAGATGTACGATGGTTCCCCGGCGGGTGGCCATCATTAGATCCAAAGCGTGGCGGGTACATAGATAGGGGGCTTTGAGATTTACTTCCATCGTTTTGTCCCACTCGCTAATACTCATAGAAGACAAAGGGGAAGCGGACCGGTAAAAAGCCCCGTTTATGAGAAAATCGACTTGCCCTTCATTTTGACGAATGTCTGCAAAGAGGGCGGCGGTATTTTGTCCACACGAAACATCCGTTTGATAAAAACGGCCTGTTAAACCCTCTGCCCAAAGAAGTTTTTCCGTATCGTGCCCCTGTAAAGAAGAATCAACGATGATGAGGGAGGCTCCCAGACGGGCCAGCACCAAAGAAAACTCACGGCCAAGCGGTGTGCCGCCTCCGGTGATGAGGGCTGTTTGACCGGCCAAAGCCTGCGGAGAAAACCCTAATTCTATAAGGGAATTGTTTCTATAACGACTGTTCATCCCTATCATCCTTTCCCTTGTCTTAGATAGATTCGCGACAGGGTAGGTCATTTCCCTTCCGGGGGAAAAGGTTGGGTACCGATCGGGCCGTATGAAGACAAAAAAGGAGCTTGACTTATCAAACAGCGAGAACAGAGAAGGAATAGAAAATTTTTGGAATCGTCATTTTTATCCTGACGTTGAGCCTGGTGTTCGGCGGCTGTAAGAGCAAAAGCGGGGGTTTTTGTCCCCGGTGGAAAGGATACCGGCACAAGAGAGGAATGTGTATGACTGGATTGTCATCGGTGCCAAGGAAGAAGTCGCCAACCGGACTCGCTATGATGCCTCTTACCGGGAAATTGACTATTCCAGAGGCGATGTGCCTGTTGGAGTAGGGCTATGATCTGCAGGTGCTGATCTATGAAGATAGGAAAGAGGACTTTTCAAAATACCCGGATGACGGGGGGCAGATTTTGCCTGATCCAAACATCGATCCCCGGCGGGTCCTTAATCAACAAGTTTTTCTCGGCGCCACGGTGAGGTGCTGCCGACAGAATAGGAAGGCAACGAAAGCGACTTTACCCGGGGAAACATTGTCTGCTGGCAGTTTCCAGACGGACGCTGCCACACCGGCATTGTAAGTGGCTGCACCAATGAAGAGGGCATCCCTCTTACCATTCATAATGCCGGCTTGACCGTCGAAGAAGATGCACTGCTTAGAGGGGAGATCGGCGGACACTTTCGTTTCCCCCGGATAAGGAGAATTTATAAAACCGAAACGGGCTGTAAGGAGGGAGTTTCATGCCAAAAAAAATGGCGAAAAATAAACCCTGGCAAAAAGGGTTGGCGGTGATGCTGACGGTTCTTATGGTGTGCACCGGGGTACTGGCTTTTCCCGCGACCGCCGAATCTTCTGAGATCTCTTTGTATATGAACGGGGTCCAACGCTATCCCGATGTGGCGCCGGTGCTGCAGGACAACCGGACCATGGTTCCCGTCCGTTATATTGCCGAGACCCTGGGAGCCGATGTTCATTGGTACGGGAGCGAGCGAAAAGTCAGTATTCATAAAGACGAAAAGACGATTCTTTTGTATATAGATAGTCCTTTGGTGACGGTGGATGGCAAGGAAAGCACCCTGGATACTTCTCCTTTTATTCTAAATAATCGAACCATGGTGCCCATCCGTTTTGTCTCGGAAACATTGGGGGCCAAAGTGGATTGGGTGCAGTCAGAACGCGCCGTCTATGTCACCGACCTTAGGTTAAACACTTTATCGGTAGAACTTACAGAAGAAGACAACAAGCGCGTCTTTATGATCAAAACCAGCCAAAACGCCGCTTTTGAACGAATCGAAACGGAAGAAAAAGAAAGAGTGCTGATCCGGGTCGAAAACGTGGTGCTCAACACCTCGGGACAGACCGTCTCCGTGGGTAAAAACGGGGTGTCCGGTTATACGCTAAGTCAAGAGGCCGACGGGTCGGCCTGGGTGGACATCGAACTTCTTAAAGGCCAAATTGTAAAAGAAGAGGTTTTTTCCGACCGGTACCTTCTTCACCTGCCTTTACCGATCGGCGAGGTCGCTTTTGGCTCCTATCAGGGAGTCGATGCTGTGCGTTTGCAGGCAGACGGCTCACCCGGCATCAGTCTTTTTGCCTTGACTTCTCCTCACCGGGCCGTCATGGACATTGACAGTGCCTATCTTTTAAATTCGGGGGGAAGTTTTGCGGTGGATCATGATTACATAGAACAGGTTCGCTATGCCCAGCATGATCCGGATACCGTCAGGGTAGTGGTGGATTTGACTCGGCCGGCAGCGACCTTTACCGCCCGTGAAAACGGCAGCATCTATCTTCTGCTCGCTCCCGACATTGAGCAGATCAACATCAAAGAAGACTCAGCCGGCGGGGAGTTGACGGTGTTCTCGTCCGGTTCCATGGAAGTGTCGTCTTCTCAGCAGGACAAAAAAACATCTCTGCTGATCCCTTATGCAAGGTGGAGTGAAGGCCTGTCCGTGACCGTTGAAGTCGAGGGGAAAAACCAAACGGTGCACACGGCAGCCGATATAGAAAAGACCCTGGAAGTGGGCGGTGCCGTCATCAAATCCATCAAAGGATCCTCGCAAGAAGCGGGCATCAGCCTGGAAATCACCTGGACAGAGGAAGCAAAGGATAGGGAAGTAAGACAGCCCAACCGGCAGGAAGTAATCGTCAAAGCCGGCCGAGAAGACCCGCCGCCTCTTACGGGCCGGGTGATTGTCATTGATCCTGGACATGGAGGATATGACACCGGCGCGGTCGGTCCCACGGGCTTGCGGGAAAAAGAAGTGGTCTTGGCGGTGGGGCTGATGATGCGCGATCTCTTGGTCGAACAGGGGGCCGAAGTGGTGATGACCCGGGACCGGGATGTGTATCTAACCCTATCGGACAGGGTGGCACTCGCCCATCAAGTAAGAGCGGATGTGTTTGTCAGTGTGCATGCCAACGGTTTTGAAAATCCCGCGGCCCACGGCACATCAACACACTATATGGATAATCACCAAGACAGCCGGCCTTTGGCGCAGTTGGTTCACAGTCATATGCTAAGCGAAGTAGAACGAAGGGATCGGGGAGTTAAAATCTCCAATTTTCATGTGCTGCGGGAAACCAACATGCCTTCTTGTTTGGTGGAGATCGCCTTTGTGACCAACCCGGAAGAGGAAGCTCTCCTAAAAACCACGGCGTTTCGGGAAAAAGCAGCCAGAGGGATTGTGCAAGGACTGATGGTCTTTTTCGACCAGCACCGATAAG
>SLNR01000121.1 GCA_007132905.1 Candidatus Sumerlaeota bacterium
AAATTTTCAGATTTTTCAGTTATAATGTACAAAACAGACAAATGAATCAACTCAAATTTCATATTTAAACGAAAAAAGATCGTCTTTTCTTGAGAAAACATTGTTTTTTTATTGATTACGCAATTACCTGCCTTTCTCATAAAACCTCCTTTATTTTGCCGCCTATGGCGGCCATTTTTTTTGTCTTTCTTATGAATACAGCTGTATGAGGTTAAATCTGGAGAGATTACCGTATTTTTCCAAGAAGAACGATCAGGTTTTAAGAAGCGAAAGTTCATCTTTTGGTTTCATCATGAATAGTCTTTCTAAACAGCGCTAAAAATTATTTAGTTACTATTATGATTTGGGTTGCAGGAGGGACAATTTTGATCTTCGTTTTAGAGTAGATGAAGCATGCTTTCATGAGCTCATCAAGTAGTTGTGATGAATAACAACATGGGCAGGTCTAAGGTGAGTTAAAATGCACGAAGAATAAGGAAGCTTTTTCAAATCAGGAAAAGTTTGCGGCAACTTTGTTAAGATTTTGTGTATTTCAGTCACATAAAAAAGGGACAGCTTTTGGCCGTCCCTTAGCAGTTTATAGATTTTCTTTATTACTTTTCGTGAACAATTTTGCCGTCGACGACGGTCATATCAACTGTGAGATCCTTTATTTCTTCTTCCGGCACGGTAAGTATGTCACCTGAAAGTACAGCCATGTCAGCTAGTTTACCAGCCTCTATGGACCCCTTACGATGGTCATCGAAGGACAGGTGGGCGCTGTCAACGGTGAATAAGCGCAGCATCTGCTCTCTGCTTACTTTCTCGGCATCCCCCAGGCTTCTTCCTTGGGAAGTCTTTCGGGCTACAACTGAATACATGCCGAGGAATGGATTATAGTGAGCAGAAGTCATGTCTGAGTTGCATGCTACTTTTATGCCGTGGTCTAGGTAAGTCTTAATGGGTTTGAAATAGTGAATTTGTTCTTCGCTTAGGGCATCCCAATAGATATCTCCTTCAACATACATGAAGCCTGGTTGTAAAGATACGGCCACGTTGTGTTCTTTCATTTCTTTGAGAGATTTTTCTGTCGGGAGGTAGCCGTGAATAATATTATGCCGCATATCATCGGAGCGGGGGTAAGCTTTTGAGGCTTTCACAAAAGCGTCCATAGCAATATCCTGCGCTTTGTCTCCGCAAGTATGAACGCCCACAGACCACCCGAGGCGGTGTGCTCTTACGAATAGATCCTCCATGACATCTAAGTCGAGGCGAAGGGGAATATCGCTTTTGGTTCCATCTACCCAAGGACCGTGCATCAAGGCTGTTTTGCTGCCGATGCCGCCATCCATGGCAAATTTCAAGGCGCCGATGCTCAGCCAATCGTCTCCGAAAGGAGAACGTATACCGATGTAGTCGAGAATACCTTCGGTCCCCGACGGATCAACCTTATCAGAACCAATGGCAGCCAGTCCGTAAGCTTCGGGCATCATGTTTACTCTTAGAGGCTGTTCGCCCTTTTTGTAGACAGATTGATAAGCTCTCATAAGGTCGACGCGAACGCCTGGATCGAGACAGCTTGTAATACCCCAGCGAACATATTCGTTCATGGCTTTTTTAAGACGTCTTTCCAAAAGAGCCTGCATGTCTTCTATTTCGCCCCGGGGGATAATGTCAGTTACCAAAGATTGAGCGCCATCCCTTAAAATACCCGTAGGTTCGTTGGTATTGGGATCTCTGTCAATGCTTCCTCTTTTGGGTTCAGGAGAATCCTTTGTTATGCCGGCAAGTTCAAGAGCTTTGCTGTTTACTACTGTGCGTGCAAAGAGTCGGTGTAAAATCACAGGATTATTGGGAGCGGCTTCATCGAGATCCCAGCGAGTAGGCATTCTGTATTCCTCAAATTGGCTTTCGATCCAGCCGCCGCCTTCAATCCATTCTCCTGATCCAAGTTCATTGGCCTTTTCGGCAATTACTTTTTTCATTTCGTCTAAATTCTTAACGCCAAACAGCATAACACCTTCCATGAGAGTTCCGGCATTGACGATATGGTTGTGAGAATCAACGACACCGGGGATAACGGTTTTCCCTTTTAAGTCTATGACTTTGGTTTCAGGGCCGCTTATTGACTTAATCTCTTCTTCGCTTCCAACGGCACAAAATTCATTATTTCGAATTCCTACTGCTTGCGCCTGCGAATTCTTTTCATCGACCGTTAAAATTTTTCCATTCTTAAAAACTAATTCAGGCTGAATTCCACGTAAAATCTTGGTAGTCAAAAAAAACACCTCCGCCAATAAATTAAAATACACATAGATCAATTCGCCGTAAGGAAGTGAATTCCTTTAAGACCAGCGTATTTTGCTCTTTGATCAAAAATTAAACGATATTCCATTCAAAAAGAATATGAAAGGGCCCGTAACTGCTTGATTCAAAAACACAGAAAGTCCGCCGCCATCTACTCAATAATCTTAGTGTTTTGTCTAATCGATTTATTAAGTTTATCCAATTGTTCGGTCTGCCCGATCATAATCAAAGTATCTCCTAGGTCTAAAGAAGTATCTAGGTTTGGGTTGAATAAAAAATCTTTTTCTCTTTTAATACCGACGATCATTAAGTCCTTTTTCAAAAGAACATTGAGGTCTTTGAGTTTTTGCCCTAAAAAAGGTGATTCTTCTGTTATAGTGATATCTTCGACATCCACCATTATTTGACTGTCTTCTAAAATTGTATCCACAAAGGAAACAACAGAGGGTTTCATGATCATTGTGGCTAGTCTTCTTCCTCCAATTTCATTGGGGGATACGGTTAGGTCAGCTCCCGCCTTCTTTAGTTTATCATGAGAGGTTTTTTTGATTGCCTTTGAAACGATAGTCAAATTCTGTTTCATCTGTCTTGCAGTTAGAACAGCAAGGACATTGTCTTCATCGGTGGGTAAAACTGCTATGAGCCCTCTGGCTTTTTCTAAACCAGCTTTCTCTAGAGTCTCGTCTTCGGTTGCATTGCCCTCCACATAAGAAATATCCTGCTCTTTTAGTGCCTCGAGTACATCTTTATCACAGTCAACAACAACAAAAGGGACATTTTGGTCGAGAAAATATTTTAAAATATAATGGCCGGTTTTACCGGCGCCGCACAATATGATGTGATTGTGAAGATTTAAAATTTCTTTTGCCATTTTTTTCATCCTCCATGTGTCTTGCATATATCCTCTGCTAAATAAAGAGACCAGTTCTGAGGCAAGATAGCCAACGGTGCCTATGCTGATCATAATCAAAAAAATCGAAAATATCTTTGCTTGTGCCGTCATCTCGGCTACTTCTGTGTAGCCGACAGTAGAAATGGTTATAACAGTCATATAAAGAGCATCGAGGTAGGTGATGTTAAGCAAAGACTGGTAAGTAAAAGTACCGGCAAGAATGAGTACGGCAATCATAATCATGAGAGTAATGATAGTTCGTCTGTTATCCATGGTGACACCTCATAGGATTTGTTGGTATAGAATCGATGAAAGCATAAAGAAAGTTTCACCAGGCAGTGTCTTTTTAAAAAATAGTGTTATTTATAAGGAAAAGCGGCAGCTGGTATTTTAAACAATGTCTCATATAGACTCAGATAAGATTAAAAAAGGATTTTGCGTTTAGCCCTCATAAGGAACGTATACCCAAAGAATTTCAGCCGGTTTCCGGCCGGGATTTTTCCATTGATGAGTCTCTCTTGATCGAAAATAAAGCGAAGAGCCTTTATCCAAAATGTATTGCTCATCCTCTTCTAGGGTCATTTCGATCTTCCCTTCAAGAACATATAAAAACTCCTCGCCTTCATGGGCGTGGGGTTTTTTAATTCCGCAGCCGGGTTGAACTGTATAATGCATAGGCTGCATGATATGCTCTTTTAAGCCTACTAGCGAATCAATTTTGACTCCGGAAATATCAATTCCGACCTGTTCGCGTGAAAAAGGTAGTAGGTGTTTGGATTCTTTTGTGCTTTGGAAAAAATGAAGAATGTTTTTACGGTAGAATCGGGCTAAGATTTTCAGCATTTCGATAGAAGGATTGGCCTGACCATTTTCGATTTTTGATAAATAGGATGTAGAGATCCCTGTTGAATCACTCACTTCCGCCAATGTGAAGCCACCCTCTTTTCGCGCTTTTCTCCAGCGCTGGGACAAAAAATTTTTGTTATAGGAGTGGTTTTTATGTTGGTGATTTTTTGTTTTTGGGTAGTCGGCATGAAGCAAACTTTTTATGCCAGCTGAGTTAATTTTTTTTGTGTGCAGGTAGAAACGAATTTTTTCCAACTGCTCAATATCGTCAAAGTTGTAGATTCGGTAGTTGTTGCTGCCGCGCCGGGCTTGAAAGAGTTTGTTCTTTTCCCAATTTCGTAATGTGGTAGGCGTAACACCAATGATTTCGGCAACTTCTTTGATGTGAAAAGTAATTTCTTGCTGTCTGTGATTGCTCATAGCCTCTTCTCCTTGAGATCGAACTTGTGGATATTGGATTAAAATCGTTTATCATTATTATACTGCAATGAAGAAGGATATCAAATATAAAAGGAGAAACAATTTTACTAAGATTGTAAAAATGATTTAGTATGTTAATAAAAGAAGGGCATGATATTTAAGAAAGGGAGGATGCGAAATGAAAACACCGTGGAAAAAGGATGGAGAATGGTGGGTGGCCCCCACTAATTACGCGGATGAAGTTGTTGAACAGCATACGTTTCCGAAAAAAATCGAGGTTTTAGACACTTCTTTGCGAGATGGAGAACAGCAGCCTGGTGTCACATTTACTAAAGACGACAAAGTGGCCATTTCAAAAAAATTGGCAGAGGTAGGCGTGCATCGAATAGAAGTAGCTACTCCGGCTGTATCCCAAGCGGATGCAGATGCAGTGCGAGAAGTGGTGGATCTAAATCTTGGCCCTAAAATCTTTGTGTTTGTAAGAAATATGGTAGAAGACATGAAATTGGCTAAATCGCTGGGTGTGGATGGGGTGATCGCGGAAGTTCCGGGCAGTGAGCATCTACTTAAATTTGGTAAAAACTGGACGGCTGACCGGGCAGTTAAAGCAGCAGTGGAAGCGACGAGCTATGCACATGAAGAGGGATTGTATGTCAATTTTTTCCCGGCTGATGGATCTCGGGCCGATTTAAACTTCTTAATCGATACCGTAGGTCAAGTGGCAGAAGGAGGACACATGGACTCCTTGGCCCTTGTGGACACATTTGGATGCTATTCTCCTGAAGGAGCAGCCTATACTGTAAGAAAGCTTAAAGAAAATTTCAAAGAGCCCATTGAAGTCCATTTTCATGATGACTTTGGCTTAGGAGTGGCCAATACCATAGCCGGACTGAAAGCTGGTGCAGAAGTGTGTCACATGACAGTGAACGGAATCGGAGAAAGAGCAGGGAGTGCTAGTTATGAGCAGCTTTGTCTAGCTCTAAAGGTGCTTTATGGATATGATACCGGTATCAAACTTGATAAAATGCTGGAACTGTCTCGCATGGTAGAAGAGCTATCCAATTTCAAGGTGCAGCCGAATCGAGCTGTCATTGGAGAAAAGCTGTTTGGCTGGGAGACCGGTATGCCGGTGAGCTTGTGGGTAAACTGCCGGGACAAGGGGATTCCCTTAGCAATGCTTCCGTATATGTGGACCATGACGGGAAATACGGAACCAAAAGTTTTCATGGGCAAAAAAAGTGGGAAGGATAATGTGAAGGAATGGCTAAAAGAAATGAATCTGGAAGCTGACGAAGAGCAGTCAGCCGAGATATTGAAAAAGGTTAAAGATAAAGCGATTTCGTTGAAGCGTGATTTGAGCAAAGATGAGTTTGCTGAGATAGTCCAGGAAGTAAAGCAATAAGATTTCAGGGCCCCTGTCCGCAGGGGCCTTGTCAAATTTGATACCAACTTGCCAAGAGACTGGATTATCGTTATAATGTCCATGAGGGCAAAACAATATTTCAGGTGGGGCGGTTTTATGTACAGAGAGAAAATGTTGAGTAGTTTGAAGGCAGGCGAGATTACTGAATTGCAGCAAAAATATTTGAAACAAGAGTTTATCAAAGAGCTAGATGGGTTGGAATTCATTCTCTGCGAGAGTCGCAAAGAAAGTCTCCTTTTCCGGCATAGAGTCCATCAGGATCTCTATCTTACCCTAGGGATTGATCAAGAAGTTGGTGTAGAAAAAGATGCCCTCAACACTTTGCCTTGGGGAGAGTGGGAGATCAAAGACAGCAGCGGGATGACGGTTGATTTAAACAGCGAGAATGAAATGGGAAAGCATAAGTCAACCTGTTCTGGATTTTGGCTGGAAGGTTTGGAGAGTATACCAGGGTTCATCGCGCTTTATGGCCAGCAAAAGCAGTAGAGGAAAGAAAAATGGCAAGAAAAGCTGTCATGAGTTGGCGGCTTTTCTTGTTATTTTCTTTCTATTTTAAAGTTTGGGGGAAATGGGGATGAGCCTTCTTTTTATCACCGACTTTGACGGAACGGTCACGCTTAAAGATACGGTCGAGGAAATGGTTATTCATTTTGCCAAGGGTGACTGGAAAAGCGTGAATCGTCTATGGGAAGAACGAAAACTAGACACAGAAGAGACCGCACGCAGGGTTTTTGCTATGTTTGATGCCGACGAAAAAGATATTATCCAATTTCTCGATAAAGTTGAGGTGGATCCACATTTTGCGTTCTTTGCCGAAGAGGTAGAAACTTACAAGGATAGTCTTTATATTGTCAGTGATGGTTATGATTATTTAATTTCATACCTTCTTGAAAGAGAAGGTTTAAAGAGAATTCCTTTCTACGCAAACCGGATGAAAATTGAGGGAAGAAAATTTTTTATGAAATCAGGGATGCCTAAGGCTGATTGCGGGCTATGCGGAACTTGTAAGCGAAAAGTGATGAGTTGTTTGAAAAAGCCTGGACAAAAATTAGTGTTCATAGGAGATGGCTATTCAGATATTTGTGCAGCCGGTTATGCAGACATTGTTTTTGCGAAAGACTATTTGCTTGATTATTGTATTGAACATAAGATCAATTGCTTGGGATATCAGAATTTTGCGGATATATTAGCATGGTATCAATCTGAAAAGAAGCTTATGGGAGGAGATAATCAAAAAGATGTGGAATAAGAAATGAAAGCATAAATTCGTATGCAGTCTCTAAATCGAATGGAGGAGGCGAGTAATTATGGGAGAATCCGCAACCGGTGTCGAAGCGGGAAAAGTTTTGGCTCGTTTTTCGGTTATGACCCCCAAGGGTTGTCTGATTCGCTGTCCTTGCGGAAATGTTTTTAGTCCGGTGAATGAAGCGGCCGAAGAGATTTGCGATGAGTGCCAGCGAATTTTTTTGCCAGGCTATGTGTTCGAAGCGGAAATTATGTCCCGCTACAGTGGAATGAGCTTAGGGTACCTGAGAGATGAGGATGCAGGAGAGAATCCGGAGGATACTGTTCAAAGAGTGGCCACGCGCAAGTATGGCGAAGATGGTGTTGATTTGATATTCTGGGAAATTAAAAATTCTACTCCAGCTTATTTTCATGAAGCAGACGATGAGTAGGGGAAACTGCACCTAGCGGGTGCAGTTTTCCTGTATACTGGACAACTTTGGGGACAGAATGGAGGGGTATTATGCGACAAATTGATTTGCAAGACATTTTTGCTGCATACGGACGCCTAAGGGAAACAGTAAGAGAGACTCCTTTTGAAGAAGTGGAGGCGCCGGATTTGGGGTCGGGAAATCATCTTTTTCTTAAATGTGAGAACAGACAAATTACTGGTTCTTTTAAAATCAGAGGCGCTTTGAATAAAATTTCTTGCTTAAGCAGAGAAGAAAAATCCAAAGGCGTCATTACGGCTTCTTCGGGGAATCACGCTCAAGGTGTAGCTTATGCCGCCAATTTATTTCACATTCCGGCAAAAGTGATTGTTCCCACCAGTACCCCGTCAGAGAAAATCAATGCAGCCAGGAAACTAGGAGCTGAAGTTGTTGTAGCGGGCGACAACTATGATTTATCTGAAACCATTGCCATTGATCTTGCCGATCGTAAAGATATGACTTATGTGCATGCATTCAATGACCCGGAGATCATGGCGGGTCAAGGAACCGTTGCGTTTGAAATGCTGATTTCACAACCTGAGATAGACACACTTATTGTCCCAGCCGGGGGTGGTGGACTGATGACGGGGATGGCTATTTGCGCCAAATCAATCAATCCGAGAATCAAAGTGATAGGAGTGCAGTCTGAGGCTTCTCCCCCTTGGTATCATGCTATGAAAGAAGGAAGGGTAGTTGAGGTGGAATACAAGGACTCGTTGGCGGAAGGTCTGACCGGACGGATTACCAATGAAGTATTTAAAATAGCGAGGCAGCTTGTGGATGAGATTGTACTGGTCGAAGAATCTGCTATCAAAGAGGCTGTTCAATGGCTCATGAGACGGCAGCAAATTGTAGAGGGAGCAGGTGCTGTTGGTGTCGCTGCTTTGAGAACAGGAAAGATTGAAGCTTTCGGAAAAATGGGAATTGTGCTAAGCGGCGGGAACATTGACCTGGACAGGCTTAGTTCTCTTACGGACAAGGAGACAAATTGATTTTGTGAAGGTATGCAGGAAAGACTGAATGATTCAAGAAATATACATGGGTTAAATATTTTTGAATCCATGTCATAAAAAGAAGCATGGCATCGCGAAAAAGGCACCCGAAAATGGAAAGGGGATAGAAGCTATGAATTGCCTGGTTCGTTGTGAAAAAGGAGTACCATTTCTTGTGTTTGCTTTGCTCTTGGCTTTTTTAAGCGGATGTGTTACAACGACAACTAATGATTGGTTTGAGGCTGCTGAATCAGGAAAAGCGGCAGTGATAGAAGCTTTATTGGAAAAAGAGACTGATCCGAACAAAAAAAACAACGACGGCGATACTGCTTTAATCGTGGCGTCAAGATACGGCCAAACCGGTGTTTTGCAGGTATTGCTTGAGCAGGAAGAATTAGAAATAGATGCAAGGAGTAACAAAGGGGTGACGGCTCTGAATGAAGGGGCTAAAGAAGGATATGCGGCGGTGGTACAGCTTCTTTTAGATGCCGGAACGGATGTTCACCTAAGAGACAATGAGGGGAAAACAGCTTTGCTTTTTGCTGCAAAGCATGGTCATGTGAATATACTGCAGTCTTTATTGGCGGCAGGGGCGAAAGTAAGTGACAGAGACAATCAAGGGTCCGATGCCCTCATTTTAGCAGCTAAGGAAGGTTATACGGGTGCAATTCAAGTTCTTCTAGACAGTGGCGCTTCGGTGCAAACCCGCAATAATGAAGGGGTAACTTCTTTAATGGCAGCGACTTCAAAATCGCATACGGATACGATCAAATTACTGTTAGAAAAGGAATCAGACCCAAATGCCAGGCGAAATGACAGTTTGACGGTTCTGATGATCGCCGTAGAAGAAGATAGCTTTAATACCTGCGAGATGCTAATAGAGGCTGGCAGCGATCCAAACGGTCGCGATAACAAAGGGCGAACAGCACTAATGCTCGCTTCACAAAAGGGTAATGAAGAGATCGTGAGATTGCTGCTGGATAACGGGGCAGATCCGAAAGCACGTGACAACGAGGAAAGAACGGCAGCAGATTATGCTGAAGAAGGAGAACACTCTAACATTTTACCTATACTTGAAGAGGAAAGAGAAGAACCAGAGGATGAAGAGACACCGG
>SLNR01000169.1 GCA_007132905.1 Candidatus Sumerlaeota bacterium
CCTTTACACTCATTTCGCGATTTCCTGTCATTTCCCTTTTTTTTCCGCAGGCTCAAAAAAACTCAATCGGCAGGCTCGCTTTCTTTATCAGCAGGAAAGGAACTAAGCTGCCCTTGAAGCCAGGCTGTCAGTTGGCGCAGAAAATGGTTTTGTTCATCGGTATTCATTTTGGCCGGCCCGCCTGTATATTGGCCAATCCGGCGGGCCTTGGCCTTTAAATACCGCTCCAACAAAAGTCGATCCATCTCATCGGCCGAAAAAATCCTTCCCCGAAAAGAAAGAGCATGTGCTTTCTTACCCAGGGCTAAAGCAGCCAAGCCTAAATCGTCTGTAATGACCAAATCACCCGGTTTTAGATACTGCATGAGGCGCATATCCGCAGCTTCAGGCTCGCTGTCGACTCTTAGCGTTTCTTTCCCTTCATAAAAATCCGACCAGTGAGCGATGCTCACCACATAGATCACCTCTATGCCGTAGGCGCGGGCGGTGCTGTCAATGGCTTCTTTTACCGGGCAGGCATCGGCATCCACTAAGATGGGCACAGTGTCTCCTCCGTCTATTCTAGATATACCCACAGGAAATTCAAGAGAAGTCCGCTTTTTCCTCCCTTGATTTATAAGTTTTTCAAAAATCGAAAAATTTCCTCGCTCTTTTCCTTTATACGGGCATCTTCTTTAGGCAAAAATTGATACGCTTTGCAAGCAGTCTTTTCTCAGATGCGATTCCTTCTTGCTGTCGCCGCAGCAAAACCAAAAGTTCCCATATCATTTGGTTTTTTGGCTGCCTTCCTTGCTTATCAGCGATTGACTTTTCATAGAAGGCGGCCAGAATAGGCCTGCTTATTTCTTCCTTCTTTTTTTGGAACCAATTTTGAGAATCAAAAGCTTTGGCCCACCGCAGAAGATACCTTGTTCGGGCTATATCTCCTAAAGGATCCCCGCCGTAAGCATCCGACCAGTCAATGACCATCAACTTCGAATCTGCCTGGCGGATGAGATTTCCCGGATGAAAATCCCCATGGCAGAGTTTGGTCTGTCTGTTCTGTGCGATAAACATCATAAGATCCTTCTTGATCCCCTCGTCCATAACAGGACAGGAAGAAACAGCTTTTAAAAAACGCTTTTCTTGACCGCCTAATTCGGCCGCCTCCTGCTTGTGAATCACACGCTGCAGCCGAATCATTTCCCGTATTGCGAAAAAAGATTTGGCGGGCTGCTTTTCCATCTCTTCCAAGAGGTTTTCACCTTCGATTCGCTCCTGATAAATTCCCCAGCGGTTTTGCGTAAAGGCGACATCAAACACCCGGGGCGAAAACCCGCACCGCTTCTGCACAAAACGACCTATATCGGCTTCTCTTTTTGCTTGTTCTTCATTTATGCCGGGATAAAAGAGCTTTAAGACCGTCTTTTGATCGACCCGGTACACCTCAGCTGTTCTGCCAACTCCTATTCTCTCCATCTTCATTGGTTACCGTCTCCTCATACTGAAAACTTTCCAACTTCTTTTAATTTATCTGCTTTCTTTTTATCAACCCAGTTTCCTGTCTGTTTTTTTCGGATCATTTCCCCTTTACTACAATTTATTTCAGCCCCTTTTTTACTAAAGATAAGCAACCCTGTACAAACAATCAGGATCTGATCATTTTTGCAGGGGTTTGACCTTTCAATAGGGAATATCTACACAGTTTATTTTTGAGCGAATGTTTCTTTGGCGAGATGGAAAATTTCGGTATCCGCCCAGATAAACCCGAAGGAGGGATGAATGCGTGCGCATTGAACAACACCCGATCTTATCGTTTCCCAAGAGAAAAAAAATAAAATTTACCTTTGACGGGCAGGAAGTAGAAGGGTACGAAGGGGACACCATCGCCTCTGCCCTTCACGCTGCCGGCTATCGCATATTAAGCCGCAGCCAGGAAAAAAACCGAGCCCGCGGCTTTTTTTGCGCCATTGGCAACTGCTCTTCTTGCCTTATGGTGGTCAACGGGCAGGCCAATGTGAAAACCTGTGTGGAAAAACTCAAAGAAGGAATGGTTGTTAAGACCCAGCAGGGAAAGGGGCATATTCAATGAAGCAGACGGATGTTTTAATCATCGGCGGCGGACCGGCCGGATTATGCGCCGCCATCAATGCCGCCCGCGCTAACCTTTCAGTCTGGCTGGTGGAGCGAGACGACGAGCTCGGCGGGCAGCTCATCAAACAGACCCATATGTTTTTCGGGTCCAAAAAACAGTACGCCTCGACCAGAGGCGTGGACATCGCCACGACTTTAAAAGAAAAAGTAACCGGTTTTGATAATGTGAAACTTTTCACCGGCACCACCGTCCTTGGTCTGTACGAAGACGGTGTTGTCACAATGATGGATCGGGATCGTTATTTTAAAGTAAAGCCCCGGGCCGTTATTTGCGCCACCGGAGCCAGCGAAAAGTATCTGCAGTTTCCCAATAACGATCTGCCGGGCATCTACGGCGCCGGAGCCGTGCAGACTCTCATGAATGTCTACGGAGTCAAACCCGGCCAGCGCGTTTTAATGGTGGGCGCCGGCAACATCGGCTTGATTGTGGCCTACCAACTCAAACAGGCCGGCGTCGAGGTCGTCTGCGTTGTGGAAGCCGCCCCTCAAATCGGCGGCTATTTGGTCCACGCTTCAAAAATAAGACGCCTGGGTATTCCGATTCTGACCCGGCACACCATCAAAGAAGCTTTCGGCCGGGAGACGTTGGAAGGAGCTACCTTGGTTCGCCTTGATGATCAATGGCAGCCGGTTCCCGGAAGCGAAACAAAAGTAAAGGTGGATGTCATCTGCATCTCGGTGGGTTTGTCCGCTCTTACAGAACTGCTCTGGCAGGCAGGCTGTGACATGGTGTATGAAAGTACCCTGGGCGGGTTTGTTCCCAAAAGGGACCTGTCCTTAATGACCTCCAAGCCCGGCCTGTTCGTCGCAGGCGATATAGCCGGCATCGAAGAAGCCTCAAGCGCCATGGTGGAAGGATATCTAGCCGGCCTTAGTGCTGCTCAATGGATCGGATCTCCTCTTGAAGATTCAGATGTTATCCGTCGGGATCTGATCAAGCAGCTTCAATCCCTGCGGGCAGGCCCTGAAGGAAGGGCCCTGCAGGAAGCGCTTTTAAAAGTGAGCCTATCACCGGCTGAGGAGCCTGAACTCACTCAAAATTCCACTTCTTTTCAAGATGCTCTTCCCCCGGGCTCTCTCGAAAAAGAGGGAATCCCCTCAGAAGAGGAAGCAGTAAGCCTCCTGCCCGAGACCGCCCGCTTAGAATCGGGACCGGTGGCGGTGGTGGAATGTTTTAGGGAAATACCCTGTGACCCTTGTTATGATGCCTGTCCCCAGGGAGCCTTCGCTCCTTTTGAAGACATCAATGATGTACCTGCTCTTGATCACGACGCCTGCACCGGCTGCGGTCTCTGCCTCAGCCGCTGCCCGGGACTGGCCATTCGCATCGTTGATATGAACTGGTCAAAAGACAAAGCTCTCATCCAAATCCCTTATGAGTTTTCTCCTCTTCCTGCCGAAGGGGAAGTTGGTTTAGCTCTAGACCGCAGGGGCCAGCCTCTCGGGGAGGGCAAGGTGGAAAAAATCCTTGACCGGGATACTTTTGACCGGACCCCCCTGCTTTCGCTTTCAGTCGATAAAGAGCACGCCTTGGAAGTATTATTTTACCGTCCGGGAGAAAAAAAAGAAGATCTGGATGACAAAACGATTGTCTGCCGCTGTTCGGATGTGACCCTGGGTGATATCCGCAAGATGATTCAGCAGGGTTGTACGACCATAGAAGAGTTAAAACGATTGACCAGGATCGGCATGGGGCCCTGCCAGGGGAAAACCTGTACCCCTCTGCTTTTAAAAGAACTTTCCGCCCACACCGGCCAATCCATCGAAAGCCTGCGGCCGGGAACACTTCGGCCGCCGTCGGTGGGGATTTCTCTGTCGCACCTCAAAGAAGCCGCCGAAAGGGGTGAAGACGAATGAAATCATCTGCCCAAGCAGTCATTATAGGGGGCGGCATCTCCGGTGCCTGCACCGCTTATTATCTAGCCAAAAAGGGCGTAAAAGACATTGTCCTATTAGAAAAAGACTATATCTGCAGCGGCGCCACCGGCCGAAGCGCAGCCGGCATCCGCCAGCAGTGGGGTACCGAAATGAACTGCATCATCTCCAAACACTCCTACCAGGTATTGGAAAATCTAGCCGAAGAATTGGACTATCCTTACGATGTGGAATTTAAACAGGGCGGCTATTTGCTGATGGCCGCTACAGACAAGGAGGCCCGGCAGTTTAAAAAAAATGTGGCCTTGCAAAATTCACTAGGCATTGAATCAGAAATCCTCACCCCTCAAGAAGCCCGAAAGATCGTACCTTTTTTAAACACAGATCCGCTTATTCTCTGCACTTTTCACCAAAAGGACGGCCATCTGAACCCTTTTCACACCACCCAGGCTTACATTCAAGCGGCTCGCCGCCTCGGAGTGGATATTTACACCTCCACTGAAGTCATAGGGATCGATGTGGAAAATAACCGGGTTTCCCGGGTCAAAACAAACCAAGGTGATATTGTAACCGATACGGTGGTCAACACCGCCGGCGGCTGGTCCCAGCAGGTCGCCGCCATGGTCGGGGTAAAACTGCCGCTGTATTCCAAACGGCATCAAATCCTGATCACCGAGCCCGCAGAACCCGTCTTAAAACCCATGTGCATCTCCTTTTCCATGAACATGTACTGCCAGCAGCTGCCTCACGGCGGTTTTGTCATGGGCCGGGGCGACGAAGACGAACCCGAAGACCTGCGCATGACTTCCGGTTGGAGATTTTTGGAAGATACGGTCAAAACCGTGACTTTCATGCTCCCTCCCTTAAAAAACGTGCGCATACTGAGGCAGTGGGCCGGTCTATACAATATGTCGCCGGATAAACAGCCCATCTACGGGCCGGTTGATGAAGTAGCAGGCTTTTATATAGCCGCCGGCTTTTCGGGCCACGGCTTCATGTTCGGTCCTTCCACCGGTTTGATCCTGGCAGAATATATACTAGGAGAAGAGCTTTCTTTACCGGTCAAAGATCTGACTCTAAACCGCTTCAAAGAAGGGCATCTGATTGTCGAGCCTTCCGTAGTCTAACGCTTGTGTTTTCTGCATTAACAATACAGCGGCCGAATCAAGAAACAAACCATCCTTGTTTCTTGATTTGGTTTTTTTTTAGGCGTCCATTGTGACGCGGCCGTCTTTTTCCCTAAAGCAGAGAAAAAAACCTCTGCCGGAAAATTCTCCGGCAGAGGTGGAAAAACATCCCTGCTTTTGTCTTCTTTATGAACCCTTAGCTGTTTTCCTTGATCTTGGCCTGGGCGGCGGCTAAGCGAGCAATGGGAACCCTAAAAGGAGAGCAGCTGACATAATCAAGTCCCGCCTCATGGCAAAACTCAACGGAGTTGGGGTCTCCTCCATGCTCTCCGCAAATACCTATTTTCAGTCCAGGCTTTTCTTTTCGGCCCAAACTCACACCCATCTTTACTAGCCTGCCTACTCCGGGACGATCTAGCACCGCAAAAGGATTGTCCTCTAAAATCTTATCCTCCACATAAAGATGCAAAAACTTCCCCTCCGCGTCATCACGGCTGAAACCAAAAGCGGTCTGGGTCAAGTCATTGGTCCCGAAGGAAAAGAAATCGGCATAACGAGCAATATCATCCGCCACCAGACACGCCCGGGGAAGTTCGATCATGGTTCCGATCGGATAATCACAGCGGATGCCGGTGTCGTTTTCAATCTCGTCGACTACCTTAAGCACCATTTCCCGGTTGATGCGCAGCTCCTCCTCGAGCCCCACCAAGGGGATCATGATTTCCGGCATGGGACTGAGTCCTTTTTTGGAAAGAGAGACGGTAGCCTGCAGGATCGCTCGAATCTGCATAGTGTAGATTTCCGGATAAACAATCCCGAGGCGGCAGCCCCTTAAACCCAGCATGGGGTTAAACTCGGCCAAAGCCCGTACTTTTCGCTGCAGTGCTTCTTGCTCTTCAATCTCCTCTTTATCTGCTTTTTCCAAACGGAGGGTATTGATCTTTACCGCCAGTTCTTCTGAGTTGGGCAAAAACTCGTGCAGGGGAGGATCAAGCAGCCGAATTGTGACCGGCTGTCCGTCCATGGCCTCTAAAATCCCTTCGAAATCTTCCTGCTGGAAAGGCAGGAGTTTTTCCAGCGTCTTTTTTCTTTCCTCTTTGGTTTCGGCCATAATCATATCCTGCACCACCGGCAGGCGATCAGAAGCAAAAAACATATGCTCGGTGCGGCACAAACCAATTCCCGCTGCTCCAAGCTCTTTTGCCTTTTTTGCATCTTCGGGTGTGTCGGTGTTGGCACGAACACCCAAATCACGCCGCTTGTCCGCCCACTGTAAAAGCTGCTGAAACTCATCGGACAACTCAGGGTCGATCATGGGCACTTGCCCTTGATACACTTTTCCTGCCGTGCCGTCGATGGTAATCTCATCCCCGTCGTCAATCTTAACCCCGCTGCGGGTCATCATTTCGCGGGCGCTTAAATTAATTTTGGCCTCTTCGCAGCCACTGATGCAGGGTTTTCCCATCCCCCTGGCGACCACGGCCGCGTGGCTGGTCATGCCGCCCCGGCTGGTTAAAATGCCCTGGGCTGCCACCATCCCGTGGATATCATCCGGAGTGGTCTCCGGCCGCACTAAAATCACTTTTGTTCCGTCTGACGCCATGCTTTCTGCTTTATCGGCATCAAAGACCACGACCCCGGACGCCGCTCCGGGTGATGCCGGCAGTCCTTTGGCAATCGCCTGCAGTTTTGCTTCCGGGTCAATGCGTCGGTGCATAACCTGGCTTATCTCTTCAGGGTCAATGCGCAAGAGCGCTTCGTCTTTGTCGATAATCTCTTCGGTGACAAAGTCATGGACTATTTTTATGGCCGCATTGGCTGTTCGCTTCCCGTTGCGGGTCTGCAGGATATAGAGTTTGCCTTTCTCGACGGTAAATTCGATATCCTGTACCTCTTGGTAATGTTCTTCTAAGCGGCGGCAGATATCTTGAAACTCCCGGTAGATCGTTGGCATCTCTTCTTGCAAAGAAGAAATAGGCTGGGGGGTTCTTGTGCCCGCGACCACATCTTCCCCTTGGGCGTTGATTAAATATTCCCCGTAGAGTTTGTTCTCCCCGGTCGAGGGGTTTCTGGTAAAAGCTACCCCGGTGCCGCAGTCATCTCCCATGTTCCCAAAAACCATGGTCTGCACATTGACGGCCGTACCGAGGTGATCGGGGATTTTATGAATCTTTCGGTAGGTTACCGCCCGTTGATTGTTCCATGATGAAAAAACAGCTTCCACGGACATTTTCAGCTGTTCTTTGGGGTCTTGAGGAAAGTCTTGTCCCGTGGTCTCTTTGACCAAAGACAGATAATCATCCACTACCCCCTGTAGTGATTCCGGGGTCATTTCGGTGTCAAGTTCCACACCTTGCTGTTTCTTTCGCTTTTCTAAAATGTCTTCAAACTCATGGTTTTCCATTTTCAAAACCACCCCACCGAACATTTGAATAAACCTCCGGTAGGAATCATAGGCAAAACGGGGATTGTCTGTTTGAGCAGCGAGCCCTTCCACCGTATTTTCAGTCAGCCCCAAATTTAAAATAGTATCCATCATGCCCGGCATGGAAACAATCGCTCCGGAACGAATCGAAAGCAACAGAGGATTGCTGTTACCGCCAAACTTTTTGCCTGTTTTCTCTTCTAAATGTAAAATGTGTTCTTCAATGCTTTCTAACAGCCCTGCGGGGAATGTTTCGTCGTTTCGAAGGTACTCATTACAGGCTTCGGTGGTAATAGTAAAACCCGGCGGCACCGAAAGACCGATGGAAGTCATCTCCGCCAGATTGGCTCCTTTGCCGCCCAAAAGCTCCTTCATTGAAGCGCTTCCTTTTGAAAACGGGTAAATGTACTTGTTAACGGTCATAAATTTCCCTCCTACTGAAGATCTCTAAAATTCGCCCGGCAGTTTCTTCCACGGCCTTGTTCGTCACATCAATGACCGGACAACCGATTTTTTTCATAACCTCATCCGCATAGTCCAATTCCCGCAAAATCCTCTTCATCTCTGCATATTCCGCCTGCTGCCCCAACCCCATGGTTTGAAGTCTTTGCTGGCGAATCTCATGAAGCTGATCGGGGTTTACTGTCAAACCGATGATCCTTGCCGAAGGAATCTCATACAATTCTTCCGGGGGCGGCACTTCCGGGACCAGCGGGACATTAGCCACTTTTAGACGGCGGTGCGCCAGGTACATGCTCAAAGGGGTCTTTGAGGTTCTTGAAACCCCGATTAAGACTAGATCGGCCTTGAGGAGTCCTCTAGGATCCTTGCCGTCATCGTATTTGACGGCAAACTCTACAGCTGCTACTTTGCGAAAGTATTCATCATCCACCCGCCGCACCAGCCCGGGCTCTAATCGCGGTGAGGCGGTCATTTTCTGGGTCACCGCATCAAGCACCGGGCCGAGGATATCCACCGTCGTTACTCCCCGGATCCAGCCTTCCTGTTCCATCACCGTGCGCAGTTCCGGGAGCACCAAAGTATAGACGACCAGGCCGTCGGTCTCTTCGGCCCTTTTTAATACCTGCTTGATCTGATCTTCGCTGCCGATGTACGGCATTCTTTTGATCTCGAGTCCGCCGGAATTAAACTGACTGGCCACCGCCCGCACGACAAATTCGGCGGTTTCGCCCACCGAGTCTGAAATAGCATAGACGGTGAGTTTTTTTTCGCTCTCTTTCTTATCCATCGATCTCATCCTCTCCCCGGCCTTCTGCCATCTCCACAAAAAGACGGGCAATGGTTGTCTTGGTGACCCGCCCGACTACTTCGACTAAGCCTTGGGCCTGCTCTGTGTCGCTTCCTTCCCTTTTAAGCAGACGCACAACCGGAAGCGCATCCACCTCATGCAGGACAATTTTTCTAGCCGCTTCATACACCGAATCGTCTTGGTTTACCATCACAATATTGGGCATCCGCGTCATCACAATTCCGATGGGCATCTTATGAAGATCGGCTTTTCCCATGGCGGCCTTTAAGAGGTCCTTACGAGAAATCACTCCTTCGAGGGCCCCTTTTTCTCCCACCACAAACAAAGTCCCGATATCTTCCAAAAACAGCATAACAATAGCATCATAAACGGTAGAACTTTCCCTGATCACATAGGGAACCGATTTGACATCGTTGACCTTCATTCTTCGAATCATATCCCCGATCACATGCCTAGGCTGCCTTTTGGCATAAAAATAGCCCACTCGCGGCTTGGCTTCTAAAATATGGGACATAGTCAGTACGGCCAAATCAGAACGAATGGCAGCCCGGGTAACCGAAAGCTGCTCGGCTATCTGCTCTCCGGTGATGGGTTCTTTTTCCTTAACAATCCCTGCAATTTTTTTTTGCCTTTCTGTCAACTCGATGATTTCCACCGCCTGCCCCGGGTAATGTGCTACACTTTTTCATAACAAGTCACGATATAGTACATACTATACGGCCCTCCAAACTCCTTCTTAGCAGTCGTTTTTTTTAAAAACAACCGGCCCGGTGGACGAGCCTGTTTGACCCAGCACCTGCTAAAAAGCGCACAGCCAAACTTTTTTATAAGTTGTCAGCCGTTTCTTTTTGCTTTTCTTGAGGACCGGCCCTTTCAATCTCTAGTGTGCAGCGGGTAAAAAGAGCCGTCACCGCTCCAATGGCCGCCAGCTGCGGCGCCAAAAGCACACCGGCGGCGCCCACGGTGACCGGGACTTCCAGCACGGTCTTTCCTTTATGTTTGACTAAAACTTTGCTTACATTGCCTTCTTTAATCAGCTCTTTGACACGACCGACTATTTCACTGCCGCTTACTTGCAGTGTTTCTTTCCATTGATTTTCTTTCTCTTCTGCGAGCGCTAAAGCCTGCACCAGATCCCCCTCTGCTTCATCCAACAGCTTTTTGGCCTCCCGGTAGCCTGCCCCCAACCGCTCCCGAATCACGTCCACTTTTTCCAGCTCATTCATGAAAATCAGCTCCTTTCTTATGTGAAGAACCCATTTGTACCGTTTCTAGAAAGGTTCGCGAAACAATAGGATCGTCAATATAAAAAGACAGCAGAGCCTGCAGCATCCTATCTAGGTCCTGGTTCACTTTTGTTTCCGGGTCTATCTTTACCAGTTCCGTCCATTTTTTCCAGATAAGATCAGACAGCTGCCTGAGGGCTTCTCGAGACACCGTAATCATTTTATCTTCCTTAGGGTTTTGGCAGTGGGGACAGACAATACCCCCCATCGCCGGGCTCATCTTCACCGGTTCTTTTTTGTGAGGGTCAAAAGATCTTTGGCAGCGGGCACAGCGGTCTAACACCGGCTTAAGACCCAGCACGGTGAGCAGTCGAATTTCAAAAGCCCTGGCGGCCAAAGCCAAATTAATATTCGTATCAATGACATAAAAGGACTCTAAAAGCAGGGTAAAAATCTCCTTTTGAGGGGCTCCCTCCTCGGTGGTTTTGTCTACTAACTCCGAAAAATACGAGGCGTAGGCAATTTTGTCCAAATTCTCCCGTAAATCGCCAAAAGGTACCACCACTTCGGCCTGGGATAAGTTTTCTAAACTCTTGCCTTCAAAAAGGGAGTATTTTCCGTAGGTGAAGACACCCGTACTGCCGCTTAGGCGATTTCTGGGGCGCCTGGCCCCCCTGGCCACCGCTTTGAGTTTTCCTTTTTCACTGCTGAACAAAGTAACCAGCCGATCGGCTTCGTTAAAAACCCTAGTCCTTATCACCAGGGCCTGGACTTGATAAAGCTTCATCCCTTCCACCTATCTTTCTATTCATATCCAAACTGCTTGAGCTTGCGGTCTTTTTTCCGCCAATCCTTCTGCACGTGCACCCATAGGTCGAGATAGACTTTTGATCCCAGCAGATTTTCGATATCCTGCCTGGCGAGTGTCCCGATCTCTTTGAGCCTTTTCCCGCCGGCACCGACCACAATGCCTTTTTGCGACTCTCTTTCCACATGAATCAAGGCTCTTATATACACGATGTTTTCTTCTCTTTCTTTCATCTCCTCAATTTCTACGGCCACTGCGTGCGGCACTTCTTCTTTCGTGAGCTGAATCACTTTTTCGCGGATCAGCTCCGCGGTCACAAACCGCTCGGGGTGGTCAATGATCATATCGTCCGGGTAATACTGGGGGCCTTCAGGGAGAAGCGGAATGAGCTTTTTTGTCAATGATAAAACATGCTCTCCCTTAAGCGCCGATACCGCCAGAACGCTTGTAAACGAAAATTTTCGGCGGTACAGGTCTTCTAGCTCCTGTACCGTTTTAGAGTCAACTAGATCTATTTTGTTCAGCACTAAAACAACGGGCGTTTTCACATGGGAAAGTTCCTTCAGCACAAATTCATCCCCGCTGCCGAAAGGTTTTTCAGCATCCGCCACCAGTACAATCACATCGACTTCCTCCAAGGTTCTCAAAGCCGTCTTCACCATGTACTGCCCCAGGCGGTGACGGGGTTTGTGGATCCCCGGGGTATCCATGAATACAATTTGAAAATCACGGTCGGTCAAGATGCAACGGATTCGATTGCGGGTCGTCTGGGGCTTGTCGGACACAATGAGGAGCTTTTCTCCCATCAGCCGGTTCAGCAAAGTAGATTTGCCTACATTGGGGCGTCCGATCACACTGACAAAACCCGATCGAAATCCCGGTTGGTCATGATCCATATGTCTATTCCACCTCAATCCCTTTATCCGCCGCTAAACCAGGCAAAAAGCCGGCGGCCCAAAATCAAATAACCTACCACCAAAGCATAGAGACTGGCGGTCAAAACAGCGCCCGCCGCCACATTCTTGGCATTACGGGCTTTATCATGATATTCGCTGGTCGTTAAATCCACCGTGGTCTCTATCCCGGTATTGATCATTTCGGTCACAACCACAAAAACCACCGCCGAGAGCAAAAAAAGCATCTCTAAAACCGGCACGGCCAGGACCGCGCTCAAACCCAGGACCAGCAGCGTCATCCCTGCATGAATGCGCATGTTTCGCTGGGTTCTGACGGCATAGCATATACCTGAGAAAGCATCCTGGAAGCTCTGGCGCAGAGGCCTTTTTTTGGTCAGCATGAAAGGTCCCTTCCAATGTTTAACGCATCTAGTATCTTTTCGCTTTTTTCTTCCATTTCTTTTTGCTGTTTTGGGTCCTCGTGTTGATAACCCAATAGATGAAGCAGGCCGTGGGCTACCAGAAAAGATAATTCTCTTGTTAGAGAATGCCCGTACTCCTGTGCCTGAGCACTGGCTTTATCCGTGGACACAATCACATCTCCCAAGAGTACAGGACCCGGGTGATCGGAAAAATCCCCCTTTTCGACCGGAAAAGCCAGCACATCGGTTGCTTCATCAAGGCCCCGGTATTCTTTGTTCAAATCTTGGATTTCTTGATTGTCCACCAGGGTAATGCTTACTTCTCCATCCCGATTGACCCCTTCCATGTCCAATATATCGGAGACAATCTGCTTAAGTAAACTTTCTAATTCGTCATCGATAAGCACTTCTGTTTGAAAATCATTGATGAATATCTCCATCCTCATCCTCACTTCCCTTCTCTGTCTCCGCCCAGCTTTGAGGGTATTCGATGCGGGTATGATAGACTCCCTGCAGGATCCGGATAAACACACTGCCGATGATATCGAGGTCTTTTAAGGTCAACTGGCATTTATCCAGCTGCCCGTCATTAAACCGCGCTCGAATAATCTTCCTGACAATTTCTTCCACCTTTTCTCGATTGCCGTCTGGGTAAGCCCTGACCGCCGCTTCCACCGAATCCGCCAAAAAGACTAAGGCAGCCTCTTTGGACTGGGGAAGCGGTCCTTCATAACGGAAATCTTCTTCTTCCATTTCGTGCTCTTTGATTTTGTCATAGGCTAGATGGTAAAAATAGCTCACCAGGCTTGTACCATGATGCTGCTGAATAATATCAATCACCTCAGGCGGCAGACCGTGTTCCTTGGCCAGTTCCGCCCCGTCTTTGATGTGAGAGGTAATAATCATGCTGCTTAGGCTGGGGGTTACTTTGTCATGGGGGTTGCTGCCCGACATTTGATTTTCAATGAAAAAATGAGGCCGCTTCACTTTGCCGATATCATGGAAATAAGCCCCTACTCTAGCCAGCAGAGGTTCAGCCCCGATGGCTTCAGCACCTGCTTCTGCCAAATTCCCCACCATGATGCTGTGGTGATAGGTTCCCGGAGCTTCCACCAACAAGCGGCGCAGCAGAGGATGGTTCGGATTGGCAATTTCGGTAAGACGAAGGGGCGTGGTGATCCCGAAAGCATTTTCCAAGTAAGGTAGTGCCCCTATAGCCAGCACCGCCGAAATTAAGCCGCTGACAATGCCCATCGTTCCCCAATTGCTTTCGGCCAAGACTTCCGTCATCGACAGGCCGGCCGTTGCCGATGCGGCAAAGATGGCCGCCACATTAGCAGCCGAAACCAACAACCCCGCTCGTGTCATATCGCTTCGCTGAGAAATCCTGGTCAAACTAAACACACCGGCAAAGCCCCCCACCATGGCCATGACAGCGAAGCGAAGGTCATTGCCTAATACAACTCCCGTCATCACGCTGACTACCACGGTAAAAACCATGGCAAGCTTAGTATCCAGCAAGATAGCCACCAACATGGCCCCGCCCGCCACCGGGACAAGATACCCGGAAATACTGCCGAGCACCCTGCTGATCAGCAAGGTAATTACCCCGATGACGCCCAGCAGGATAATATCGTTGCTGCGATAAAACATGTTTGGCAGATATTGATACATATAGACCCCGACGATCCCCAGTAAGAGCGCGACAAAAAGGGCCAGGCCCATCATACGCCCGATATCCAGCCCGGGGCGTAAAAGACCGATGTCTTCCAGAATTTCGATGTCTTCTTGGGTGACCACTTCTCCGGAGCGGACAATGACCTGCCCTTGCAGAATCATGATTGGATCCTCTTCTACCCGCTGTTTTTCTTCTTCTATACGGCGGTTGGTCTCCTCTTCATTAAACAACATGTTGGGGGCAAGATAAGTCAAGGCCGCCGCCCGGGCGAAAACTTCATGGCTGCTGCTCATGTCGGCCCCTTCGACAAAAGCAGCCACCTCTTCTCTTGCCTCTTCCATTTCTTCTTCTTTCACGCCGGCTTGCATTTTGGCGCGAATCGCGGTCAATATCCTTTCTTCCATTTGAACAAGCTCCTCGCTTTGAGCTTGCACCACCGCCAAAAGAACCTCTTCTTCTGTTTCAAACGGGACTTTTTCCCGGAGCAAAGCGGCTTTTTGCTCATCATCCAGCGCTTCGTCCTCTTGTAGATCGCGGACAAAATCAAATATTTCTTTTATTTCGTTTTCAGAGCTCTCCAACAGGCCCAAATCCAAATCGTAAACCATGGGCACCTGTGCCGCCCGTTCTTCTTTTAATGCTTCTGTGGCGGGCCGATTGATAACCGTCTGCGGCGCTTTGATGTCATAAGGGGCCACGTCCCCTACCTGCAGCTCCACTCTTTGGGGAATGAGGCTTGTTAGGATTACAGCAAAAAAGGAAGCAAAAATAACCACCGCTGCAACCATACGGCGATTGGCAAAACTAATCTCTACTTCGGTTTCGGCCAGGTTTTTGTACATTTTTTTTATCTTGTCTACCAATCCCATTTCCTGTCCCCCTGCAGCTTCGATTAAGGATGCACTATGTCGCTGCCGCTTTCTCCGCCATGAGGTTCGGTGTCTTCATAAGCACGAATGATCTTCTGCACCAGTTCATGGCGGACTACATCATGTTCTGTAAAATAGACAAAACGAATACCGTCTATCTTTTGAAGTATCCGTCGGGCATGTTCAAGACCTGAATGTTTGCCGCTCGGGAGATCTTTTTGCGTCAAATCTCCTGTGACTACTGCTTTGGAGCCAAAACCCATTCTTGTTAAAAACATTTTCATCTGTTCTAAAGTGGTGTTCTGTGCTTCATCCAGGATAATAAACGCATCATCAAGGGTCCGGCCTCTCATATACGCCAAGGGAGCGACTTCGATGATACCTCTCTCCATGTATTTCTGCACAGTTTCCATACCCATGATATCATACATGGAGTCATATAAAGGACGCAAATAAGGATCCACTTTTTCCTGAAGATCGCCCGGCAAAAAGCCCAGACTTTCTCCGGCCTCAATTGCAGGGCGCGTCAAAACGATCCGGTTTACCTCTTTATTCTTAAAAGCCGTTACGGCCATGGCCACCGCCAAATAGGTTTTTCCTGTCCCGGCCGGTCCGATACCAAAGACGAGATCATTCTCTTGAATGGCGTCCACATACACTTTCTGCCCCAGCGTTTTCGGTTTGATCTTCTTGCCTCGAAAGGTGGTTCCGATAAATTGGGTGATCATATCTCCCAACTGGTCTCCTCCGCCCTTTCTCACCACTTCCATCAAATATCGGACCTGCCCCGGATTGATGGCTGTGTTGTTCTTGACCATTTCCGTCAAATACCGAAACAAGGACTCAACTTGATAGGCTTCTTCCTGCGGACCGCTGATTTGCAGACTTGCGCCGCGGGATAAAATCTCTACGGGAAACTCTTCCTCGATCATTTTGAGATTTTTATCCAGCCGGCCTAGTACGGCCGCCATTTCCTCATTATCGGTAAAGGGAATGTGTAAATGAATAGGCTGTTTTTCTATCAAAAGTTCTTTGTCCTCCTTTGTCCGCCTTTTTCGACGATGTTTCACAAAACCATTCGACAGACCCGTCAGAAATCCTTTTCCTTCCATATTTCCGCTGTCACAATAAACTTCGCTTAAAAACCGTTTTGGTTTGTAGGGTTATTCAAAAATCCCTTGCTCTGCTTAGTAAAAGATGAAAAACCGCGTCGGTCTCGCTCTTTTTTTAGATAAAAAAACAGACAGTTTTTCTCTGCAGGAGGTCTGATGACTAACAACCGCGCTGATCATAACGGAAATTCGCGGCTTCACTGACATGATTGATCTGTTTTCGTTCTTGTTTTTCTCGGCTTTTTTAAACCCCTTCTGAACCGAAACCAACGAAGTTCTTTTATGACCAGAAAAACCGCACGCCCCACAGAATAAATCAAGTAGGCGGCGGCTTCTGGTATCACTGAGACTTTTCATCTACTTTTGCCTGTCTTTGGTTGGTCTCTTTAAAAAGAGCTCACGCATCATGTTATTTTCTGCCCGCTTTCAAAGGACTTACCGCGCGGGGAGGGCCCATGATCTCCTTAAACAAAACAGCGGCGGCGGCTCCGTCTTTTCTCTTTAAATCTTTCATTACCCGCTGGGCCGGTTTGACTCTTTTGGAAACGGAACTCTTTTGGCGAACAGGTTCAGCTCTTTTGGGCATCTTGGTCTGCTTGGTTCGTTCTTTAGATTCTTTTTTCTGACGTTCTAGTTTCTCTAAGTAAGGATCACTCCACTTTTTCCGATCCGCTTTCTCTGCTTTGTCCTGACCGGATCCCCGTCTTTTCTCTAATTCCCTCTGTCGGGAAGAGGGCGCCCTTTCAGGTCTTTGTCTTGGGGAACGGGGCATCTCTGGTCTTGGTGGACGAGGCATCTCTTCTTTAGGCTGCTCAGCGTTTTCTTCTTCCGAGCCTTTTTTTTGCAGGCCTGCCCGCATCAAAGAGGATACTACCCAAAAGATCAATAGTGGAATAAGAAATTCCATCTGATCAGTCCCCCTTTCCCGTCATTACTTTCCTTCTTCATCGGTACCATCTTTGTTTTTATCCACGCCTGAGATGGCTTCACGCATATCGGTGTCCGCAATGACATTACGCATGTTGTAATAATCCATAACGCCGAGTTTGCCGGCTCTGAGGGCTTCGGCCAGTGCTTTGGGCACATCGGCTTCGGCTTCTACCACTTTGGCGCGCATCTCTTGAACGGATGCCTGCATTTCCTGCTCTCTTGCCACCGCCATAGCCCGTCGTTCTTCCGCTTTGGCCTGGGCAATTCTTTTATCCGCTTCTGCTTTATCGCTCATCAGTTCGGCGCCTATGTTTCGGCCTACATCCACATCGGCAATGTCGATGGATAAGATTTCAAAAGCCGTTCCCGCATCAAGCCCTTTACTCAAGACCGTCTCGGAAATGGAATCCGGATTTTCCAAGACATTCTTATGGGCATCGGCAGACCCTACCGTCGTTACGACTCCTTCTCCGACCCGGGCAATAATGGTCTCCTCCCCGGCACCGCCCACCAACCGTTCAATGTTGGCCCGCACGGTGACTTTGGCTTTAGCTTTTACTTCGATGCCGTCTTTGGCCACCGCCGCAATAATCGGCGTCTCGATAACTTTGGGATTAACACTCATTTGCACCGCCTGCAGCACATCACGACCCGCCAGATCAATCGCGGCTGCCCGCTCAAAACCTAAGTCGATGGAAGCCCGCTGGGCGGCGATCAAAGCATCGATGACCCGGTCCACATTTCCGCCGGCCAAATAATGCGCTTCCAGCATGTTGGCGTTCATGTCTATACCCGCTTTGTTGGATTTAATCAAAGGCCCTACAATTCTAGCCGGCACCACTCGCCTCAACCGCATGCCGATCAAATTAAAGATCCCAATCCGAACGCCCGCGGCTAACGCAGAAATCCACAAACCAATCGGGACAAAACTCAAAAAGACGGAAAGTCCCACTAAAACAATCACAAACAAAAGCAATAAATACAATAAATCCTGCATACTCACACCTCCATGTTTTCTTCTTCCCATTTTCTGACAATAATCCTCGAACCTTCCACCTTGACAACCCGAACTTTTTTCCCGGCAGGGATAAATCCTCCCTCCGAGACCACATCCAAACGATCGTCTTCAATATCGGCAATGCCGGCCGGCCGCAGCATCGTGGCCGCCGTTCCTGTTTTGCCGACCAGATGAGCCTTTTCACTTGTGGAGGTATAACCGGATTCCCGGTTTAGATTATCCGCCAGAATCAGCCGGCTCCAGGCTTTGCTGTCACCGCCATAGCGCAGCATCAAACCAATGGCGGCAATGGCTCCGAAGAAAGAAATCATGATGGTTCTCAGTGCCTGCACCGGGTCTCCCGTCGTAAAATAGACCCCCGCAAACACCAGCACCATACCGCTGATTCCCGCTATTCCAATACCGGGGGTGACAAAAGCCTCCACAAACAGCAGTACCACACCCAGCATGAAGCTCAACAGCGCTTCCCAACCGGCCAAGCCCGCCAGCATATGACCGCCGAAATACAAAGCCAAAGACGCGATCCCCACAAATCCGGCGACCCCCCAACCGGGCATATAAAGCTCCATGCCCAGCCCGAGAAAACCAATGATCAAGAAAATCGGAGCAATGCTAGGACTTGTCACGGCCCGTGCCACCCGTTCCATCCAGGTGGGTTCGACTTCTTCGACCCGGGCTTGCGTAAGTCCAAGTTCAGCCAAGACCTCTGCCCGATTGCCAACCAGGTATTCGGCATAACCTACCTCCAAAGCTTGGGAAGCGGTCAGGGTCAAAATCTCTCCGGCGGCCACCAACCCTTCGATTTCGACCTCTTGATCCACCATGGCAGCGGCAATCAAGGGATCTCGGCCCTGCCGTTCCGCGACTGATTCCATCTCCCCGCGCCAGGCGGAAAGAACTTTGGGCGTCGCCGGCACCGTCTCGGCAGCACCCAGGCTGCTTCCCGGAGCCATGAAAATCTCTTCGGCCGACAGCGCAATCAAAGCACCGGCCGACCAGGCCCGGTCCGGCACAAAAGCCTTGACCGGAACACGGGCTGCCACGATCAAATCTTTGATGGCCAAAGCGGCATCCACTCTTCCCCCGGGCGTCCCGATTTCTATGAGAACAAGGTCCGCGCCCGCTTGCTCAGCCTGTCTTAACCCTCGCTCAACTACCCGAACCAAACCCGGCTCTATCTCCCCCCGAATGGGAATGGATACCACCAGGAGATTATCCTCAGCACAAGCTGTCTGCGTCATCGGCACAAGAGCAGCGGCCGTGATGATCAACATTAAAAAGAAAATCATTGCTTTTTTTCTCATACAAGATTCCTCCTTGCCCGCCTTTGCCTCGACAGAAAAAAAAGCTTGATGAATGCCATCAAGCTCCGTCAATCGCTTTCTTCCCCCGAAAGCATTTCCTGCACAACTTTTTTTACTTTGTTTCCGTCAGCCCGGCCTTTTAAGCGAGGCATGAGAACACCCATGACCCGCCCCATCTCCTTGGGTGAAGAAACACCGGTTGAAGCAATGGCTTCCCTGGCGGCTTCCTTTATTTCCGGGTCGCTCAAGGGAGCCGGCAGGTACTCCTGCAGTATCTTTTTCTCTTCTTTTAGCCGGTCAATATCCGCCTGGCGACTTTCTTGCTGTTTGTCTGGGATGGAGTCTATGGCATCTTGGCGGATCTTTACTTCCCTGGCCAAAATGTCCATGATCTCCTCCTCCTCTAGATCACGTTTCTTTTCAATCTCGGCATTTTTTATGGCCGAGCGAACCATCCGTATCACCGCAAGCTCAAGCTTGGATGCTTCTTTCCCTTTCATGGCCTCCTTCATGTCGGCAAGGAGTTTATCTTTAAGGGTCATGAGTGTGCACCCCCTCTTTTCGATGTCAAGCTAACTCTTATCTGAATTTACGTTTGCGGGCCGCTTCTGACTTCTTTTTACGCCGAACACTAGGCTTTTCGTAATGTTCTTTTTTTCGAGCATCTTTTAGTGTACCGGCCTTTTGAATCCTCTTTTTAAATCTCCTCAAGGCATTGTCCAAGGACTCATTTTTACCGACTTTGATGTCCGTCATGGTTCTCCCTCCCCCCGAAACTTCATTGCTTTTGTCTGTTTATACTATATGGGGAAAAACTATGGGCTTTCACAATCCATAAATATACTAACTTTCATTTTACTACGAGATAGCCTGTTGAGTCAAGCATTACCCCGGAGGCCAAGTTAAGTTCCTGCCCCCTAACAGATGAAAATGCAAATGCGCCACACTTTGGCCCCCTTGCTCTCCATGGTTGACAACCACCCGATACCCCTGATCATCAAGCCCTTTGTCTGAAGCAATCTTTTGGACCGCCTCGTAAAGAGAAGCCAAGAGATTTCCGCTTCCAGCCTTCTCATCCTGTATCGTCGGTATGTGCGCTTTCGGGATAATCAATATATGGACAGGGGCCTGAGGATCAATGTCTTCAAAAGCCAGCACTTCATCCCCTTCATAAACCACTTCGGCGGGTATTTCTTTGTTTGCAATTTGGCAAAACAAGCAGTCTGGCATTTCTACACCTCCCACCCATCAAAATGATTCTAGGCCAAATGTCCCACAAACTTCCACAGAGCACCGGAAGAATCCTTCCCGAAACAGGCTCTAATTTTCTAAAGCTTGCTTATCTTTTTTAATCGGCCGTATACTTTTTCTTCATCGGCGTCGACAATGTGAATATCCACGAGCTGCCCTTTAAGATCTTTTTCCCCTTCGGGCCAAACGGCCCTGACATAAGCACTGGTCCAGCCTGCCTGCCGGTTGGTTTTTTCTGCCGGCGGTTCGGCCAAAACCGATTCATTACGGCCCACCAGGCGACGGTGAAAAGATAGGGCCTGCTCTTTGGCCTGGGCGTTTAAGCGGCGGCTTCTTTCTTCTTTCACCGCCTGGTCAACCCGGCCTGCCAGCTTACTTGCCTCTGTCATCGGCCTTGGTGAAAAAGGAAAAATATGCACCCGATTGAAGGCAGCCTCGCAGACGACCCGACAAGTATTTCCAAAGTGATGCTCTTTTTCGCCGGGGAAACCGACAATGACATCGGTGCTGAGGCCTATCTGAGGGAGCCGCTTTCGAATGTCTTCTGCCAACCGGATTATATCTTCTCCTCGATAAAGTCTTTTCATTCGCGACAAAATCACATCGTCTCCACTTTGCAGCGGGATATGAAGGTGATGCGCCATCTTGGACAACGATGCCATGGTATCAAGCAGCGCCGTTGTGATCTCAGTCGGTTCGATCGAACTGAGTCTGATCCTTTGGATGCCTTCGATGCCGTGCAGACGGTGTAGCACTTTGATGAGCCCTTCCTTATCATCTAAATCCTTTCCGTACAGGCCTAAATTGATGCCGGTTAAAACAATTTCCCGGTAGCCCGCATCACGAAGACTCAGCGCTTCTTTTAAAACTTCGCTTTCTTTTCGGCTGCGAATCGGGCCGCGTACATAGGGAATCACGCAGTAGGCACAGTAGCGGTCACAACCTTCTTGTATTTTTAAAAAGGCGCGGGTGCGGTCTTTAAAAGCAGTGTTTGGTAAATCCTGGTAAGCATCGCTTTCTTTTACCGATGCCACCAGTATCTTGGTCGTCTCTTTTTTGTCAAGTTTTTCGGCTTCTTCGACAATGCGGTGCCGACCTTTGGTTCCCATGATTAAATCCACACCTAAAAGCTTTTTTACTGCCTCTTGATCTGCCTGCGGGTAACAACCGGTTACAATGATGAACGCTTCAGGGTTATGGCGGTAGGCCCTGCGGATCATGCGGCGTGATTTTCTCTCGGCCGAGGCGGTGACGGCACAAGTATGGATCACATAGTAATCTGCTTTTTCCGCAAACGAGACCACTTCATAGCCTTTTTTGGCAAAAGCTTCGGCCATGGCCTCGCCTTCATATTGATTTACTTTGCAGCCTAAGGTAGTCACTGCCGCTTTCTTCACATCAAAACCCTCCCAAATCTCCTGACTCATACAAGATGGCGGCGGCCGCTACCAAAGCGGCCGTTTCCGTTCTGAATATGCGCGGGCCCATCGTTACCGCCTGTAAACCATGCTCAAAAGACAATTTTGCTTCCTCTTCGGTCAGCCCGCCTTCCGGGCCAATGAGCAGGCGAATGTTACCAAGCGAAGGCGCTTTTTTAAGAGCTTGCCACAAAGAACAGGTCTGCTCCTTCTCCCAAAAAACAAACCCGGCATCAAAATCATTCTCGTCCGATAAAAGGGCTTCTTTGAGGCTTTTGGGCGGCTTTACTTGCGGTATGAGGCTCCTTTTGGCCTGCTTTGACGCTTCTTCGGCAATCTTTTGCCACCGGCTCCTTTTTTTTCTGCCTTTTTCTTCTCCGTAGCGAACAATGGACCGCTCGGTGCCCACCGGAATAATTCTATAAAGACCTAGTTCTGTTCCCTGCCGGACGATCTGGTCCATTTTATCTCCTTTGGGAAGAGCCTGCAGGAGAGTCATCTTCGTCTGCGGTTCCCTCTTTTCCTCGATCTCTTCTTCAATTTTCCCTTCCGCCCGCTTAGAATCAACAAAAACAAGCCTTCCCCGATAGGTCCTGCCGTCTTGAGCCGCGATGATGATCACATCGCCGACCCCTAGACGGAGAACCCGGTGCAGATGGAAGGCATCCTTGCCTGTAATCACAAAATGATCTTCTGCCATCTGCGTCGGCGAAACAAAAAAGCGTCTCATGCTTTTTCCTCCTCTGCCGCTACTAAACCAATCCACTCTCCGTCGCGTCGATACGCCGTCACGGCCAAACCACAGCGGCTTAACGCTTCTTCTACTTTTTCCCGGCGGTCCGAAATGATGCCGGAGGCGATAAAATGCCCGCCGGGCTTGAGTCTTTTCTTTACCTCGGGCACGATCTTCTCAATGACATCCGCGGTGATGTTGGCCACAATGATTTCTGCCTGGCCGCTTAATTCTTCGATCTCTCCTTGCAAAACAAAGACCCGGTCCTCCACCTGATTGATTCTGGCATTTTCTTTGGCAATTGTAACAGCGGCTGGATCAACATCCACAGCCCACACGGATTGAGCTCCCAGCCTGACCGCCGCCACCGACAATATACCCGAACCCGTTCCTATGTCAAAAACAAGGTGATCTCTCTTTACTGTATCTTCAAGAGCTTCCAGGCAGATACGGGTAGTAGCATGCGTTCCCGTGCCAAAAGCCATCCCCGGATCCATCTCGATCACTAATCGACCACCGGAATCAACGACTTTTTCCCAGACCGGTTTGATAAGCAGCCTCTTTCCCACTTCCACCGGTTTGTAAAACCGTTTCCAGGCATGGGCCCAATCTTCTTCCTCCACCAGGCGGGGCTCTGACATGGTCGCAGGCCCGCAATAAACCCCCTCGGTCTCCAGATGGTCCAAAAAAAAGCGAATCTCCTGCTCCAAGGCAACCATATCGGTTTGATCGGGAACATAAAACCGGACCCACAATAAAGAAGCCTCTCCTTTATGAGATCCGGTTTCATGTTTGAGCGAAAAACAACTTGGGCTCTTATTCTCTTGTGATGTATCCAGCACGATCCCTTTGATGTTTTTTCCTTCCAAAAATACTGACAAAGCATCCGCCGCCGGATAAGTTACATGCACGGCCGTTTCGATCCATGCCACGACCATCATCCCCGTTCTAGTGCATTCTAAAGGCATCTTTCATGCGCTTGAAAAAGCTTTTGTCTTCTTTGCTGATTTCATCCCCGCCGTCTTCGCTAAACTCCCGCAGCAGCTCTTTTTGTTTTTCGGTGAGTTTTCGGGGGGTCATGATGGTGACCCGGACAAAATGGTCCCCGCGGGTATTTTTCCGGACATGGGGAATCCCTTTTTCTTTGATGCGAAAGCGAGTCCCGGTCTGTGTCCCCGGCGGTATTTTCAACTTTACTTTCCCGTCCAATGTTTCTACTTCCACTTCGTCTCCTAGCGTTGCCTGCACAAAACTAATCGGCATTTCCGAATACACATCATCATCGCGCCGCTCAAAAGCAGGATGGGGTTTTACCCGGATCACAACAAACAAATCGCCCGGAGAGGCGCCCGGTTCGCCGGCTTCCCCTTCTCCCTGCATCCTGATGCTGTTGCCGGTGTCGACCCCGGCAGGTATTTTTACACGAATTTTGCGCCGACGCCTTATTCTGCCCTCGCCCCGGCAATGCGGGCAGGGGTCATCCACCGTTTCGCCCCGGCCTTTACAGCGGCTACAGGTCTGTACATTGACAAAACTGCCAAACGGTGTCTGCTGAGACTGCCTTACCTGCCCGCTGCCTCCACAGTCGGGGCAGGTGCGTGTTTCGCTTCCCTTTTTCGCACCCGAACCGCCGCATTCCTCGCAGCTTTCTGTTCTGGGAATCTCCACTTCTTTTTCTGTACCAAAGGCCGCCTCTTCAAAAGTAATCTCCATCTCGTACTGAAGATCTGCTCCACGCTTGGGCCCCCGCCTTTTAGACGACCGGCCAAAGCCGCTTCGATCTCCTCCAAAAAACATATCGAAAATATCTCCAAAACCGCTTTCCTCTGTTTCGAAACCACCGAAACCATGTCCGTTGGCCCCTGTATCCATATGACCATACCGGTCGTACTGAGAGCGTTTTTGGGGATCATTCAGCACTTTGTAGGCTTCTGATACTTCTTTGAATTTTTTCCCGGCCTCCGGGTCGTCCTGGTTGGTATCGGGATGGTGTTTTCTAGCCATTTTACGATAAGCCTTTTTTATTTCTTCTTGGGATGCGTCCCGGCTTACCCCCAAAACCTCATAGTAGTCCCTTTTACTCAACTTGCCATCACCTTCTTAATGTAGGTTTGCTAATAAGGGGAGGGGTCGACTGACCCCTCCTAGCCTGACCGGCTACTGTTCTTTTTTATCTTCATCGCTTTCTTGCTCGTCCATTTCTTCATAATCCGCATCGTACACATCTTCTTCGGTCGGTTGTTCTTGGTCGCCGGTCTCTTGCTCGCCTGCCTGCTCCTGTTCTGTTTTCTGGTACACATCCGAAGACATTTCATAGAGGACTTTTGTTAGTTCCTCCTGATCTGTCTTGATCTTTTCTAAGTCGTCTCCTTCTAGACTCTCTTTTAAAACCTCTACAGCTTCCTTCACTTTATCTATATGGGCAGGATCGGCTTTTTCCTCAAGTTCTTTGATCGTTTTTTCGGCATTGTACACAGCAGAGTCGGCCTGGTTTCTTGTTTCGATTTCCTCTTTCTTCTTTTTGTCCTCTTCGGAAAATTTTTCGGCGTCTTTGACTAGTTTGTCAATTTCTTCTTTGCTGAGTCCCGAAGAAGAAGTGATGGTAATCTTCTGCTCTTTGCCGGTGCCTAAATCTTTGGCGGACACATTGACTATACCGTTTTCATCTATGTCAAACTCCACCTCGATCTGAGGTACTCCTCTCGGGGCCGGGGGAATTCCATCAAGGCTAAATCGCCCCAAAGTCACGTTGCCTTCGGCCATTTCCCGCTCCCCCTGCAGCACATGGATCTCCACGCTGGTCTGATTGTCGGCTGCTGTTGAAAAGATCTGGCTCTTTGAAGTCGGAATGGTTGCATTTCTTTCAATCAAGCGGGTAAACACACCGCCTAAGGTTTCAATCCCCAAAGAAAGGGGCGTTACATCCAGCAGGAGAACATCTTTTACATCTCCGGCCAGGACCCCGGCCTGAATGGCAGCCCCCATCGCGACTACTTCATCGGGGTTTATGCCTCGGTACGGTTCTTTGCCGGTCCTTTTTTTAATGGCTTCCTGTACCGCCGGAATACGAGTCGATCCTCCTACCAGGATCACTTTATCTACATCGCCTTCTTTAAGCCCGGCATCCGCCATGGCTTTTTTGGTGGGCTCCATCGTGGCCTCCACCAAATCAGCGGTCATCTCATCAAATTTGGCCCTTGTTAAATCCACATCCAAATGCTTGGGGCCGTCTGCATCCGCGCTGATAAAGGGTAAGTTGACATTGCTCTTGGTCACCGAGGAAAGCTCCACTTTGGCTTTTTCCGCGGCTTCTTTTAATCGCTGCAGTGCGGTTTTGTCTTTACGCAAATCGATACCGTGCTCTTTTTTAAACTCCTCAGCCAGGTAATCCACGACACGCTCATCGAAATCGTCGCCGCCTAAGCGGTTATTTCCGCTGCTGGCCATCACTTCCACGACGCCTTCGCCAAGTTCAAGGACGGACACATCAAAAGTTCCTCCACCCAGGTCAAACACCAAGACTTTTTGATCTTCTTCTTTGTCTAGACCGTAAGCAAGAGCCGCCGCCGTCGGTTCGTTGATGATCCGCATCACTTCTAATCCGGCAATGGTTCCGGCATCTTTAGTCGCCTGACGCTGGCTATCGGTAAAATACGCCGGGACCGTAACGACTGCTTTTTCAATCTCTTCGCCGATATAGGCTTCGGCATCTTGTTTTAGCTTCTGCACAATCATGGCGGAAATTTCCTGCGGTGTGTATTCTTTGTCCTCAATCTTCACTTTATAGTCCGTGCCCATTTCCCTCTTAATGGAAGCAATGGTCCGGTCGGGGTTGGATACCGCTTGTCGTTTCGCCACCTGACCGACTAAACGTTCCCCGCTTTTGTTAAACCCGACCACCGAGGGGGTAAGACGACCACCTTCTGCATTCGCAATGATGGCGGGTTCTCCGCCTTCAATAAATGCTACCGCCGAGTTTGTTGTACCTAAATCAATACCAATGACTTTTCCCATTTATGCTACCTCCCATGTTTTATGTTCGTTCCTTCCTATTCTTCTTGACGGGACACAACCACCATCGCCGGGCGAATGACCCTGCCGTGGCGTGTATATCCCTTCTGATTGATTTCAACCACCCTGTCTTCAGGACTGTTTGGATCGCACACAGTCATCACGCATTCCTGAAGACTTGGATCAAAAGGCAGCCCCACACAGTCGATCTCTTTGACTCCCTCTTTTTCCAGCACGCTCATCAACTGCTTGTGGACCATACTCACCCCGTCTTTTAGTCCATCCTTTCTTGCAGAATCCGATGATTTAAGAGCCCTTTCCAAATTATCCACCACCTGGAGAAGGTCAAGGGTATAACTGTCAAGAGCATGCCGGATCGAATCTTCTTTGTCTTTTTGCATTCTCTTTCGGTAATTATCAAAATCCGCCCTCAGCCGCAAGAGCTGGCGGCGGCAAATTTCCAATTCTTCTTCACAGGTTTTTTCCAGGTCTTCTTCAGCCTCTTTTTTTGTTTCTTCCTCTTTGGGTTCTTCTTCTTCACAAGCTTTCTCTTGCGGAATTGATTCTTCTTCTTCTTTTCTCTCTTCTTCTTGGCCGTATCGATTGTTCATGCCTTTATCACCACCTTGTTCATTTTAACGGGCCGCTGCTGCTTTATTCCTTGTCTCTTTTTGAAGATAACGATCGATTCAGATTTTTGGCGATTACATTTAACACCGAAACGACATGGCTGTAATCCATTCTGGTGGGACCCAACACACCAATGCTCCCCACTGTCTTTCCTTCAATTTCATACCGGGCGGTGATCATGCTGCAGTTGCTCATTTCCGCCAAAGAGTTCTCTTTTCCGATTCGAATCGTAATTCCTTCCGGAGCCAACTCAGACAAGGCCTGATGCAAGGCCCTCTCTTCTTCGAGAAGCGACAGGATTTGTCTTGCCTTTTCGATATTACGAAACTCCGGTTGGTTGAGAATGTTGGTGGTTCCTCCCAGGTAGACTTTCTCTTCCTGGTTTTCCCAAATCGTCTCGTCCATGGCGAGCACAAGCTGTTCAATGATGTCCTGCACAAGCTGGTATCGATCCATATAACCGGTCAGTTCGGCATTTAACTCCCGCATCAGGGAGGTTTTTACCTCTTCGAGGGTTCGCCCTTTTAGCCGTTCGTTCATGATCTTGGTCAAACCGGAAAGTTCTTCTTCGCTGATGCCCGAAGGAATATCCACCGTTCGGTGTTCCACAATACCGGCTTCATCCACCAGGACCACCACTGCGCTGCCTGCTCCCACCGGCAACAGCTGTAAATAGTTTAACTTCTGTTCGGATAAAGAGGGTCCCATAACCACCGAAGTATACTGGGTCACCTGGGAGATAATTTTGGCCGTCCGCTGGATCTGCAGGTCGATTTCCCGGACCCGGCTTTGGTACCATTGATTAATGCGTTTGATTTCCTGGTCGGCCAGCAGATGAATATCAAGCAAAAAATCCACATAGAACCGGTAGCCTTTGTCAGAAGGGATTCGCCCCGACGAAGTATGGGGCTGTTCAAGATAGCCCATTTCTTCAAGATCGGCCATCTCATTTCTGATGGTCGCCGGACTCACTCCCAGATCATAGCGGCGGGCAAGAAAACGAGACCCGACCGGTTCTGCAGAAGCAATATAACTATCTACAATTGCTTGGAGAATACGTTTTTTACGCTCATCCAATGACACCCTGACCACCTCTTTGTTAGCACTCGTGCAAAGAGAGTGCTAAGGTACTACTAAAAAAATACCATGTGTCCTCTCTTTTGTCAAGGGACACAGGTAAAATCAGCCCTGTCTGCCGACAAATTCGCGACCGACAGCGTTATTGTATCGAAACCCCTTCCCGGTCGGAAAAACCGATTCCTCGTCCATCCCCACCAGCCCGAGTTCTTGAAGATAAGCAATCTCTTGTCCAAAAACCTGCAAAAGATCCTGCCCAAAGCGGTCTTTAAAATAGGAAAAACGCACCCCCCGCTTCATACGCAGACCCATCATCATGGTCTCTCCCATTTCACTTTCCAAAGAAAGCCTTTCCTGCCAATCTTTGGCGGATTGATCAGAAAAAATCCTAAAAAGATACTCTGTTACCCGGTTGATATTTTTTTCCCGGCAGCGATCGGCATAAGAGAAGGCAGCCGCCCCCAA
>SLNR01000017.1 GCA_007132905.1 Candidatus Sumerlaeota bacterium
CAATATGGGCTAAAGAACTTTGCTGCGACCATGCTTTTAGTATTCAATACACTCATTCTGTTAACAAGTCCCCCGTTACCGATTTTTTCAGCATCACGGGTTCAGGAGAACTTTTGCTATTCAAAACTGCATTTTCCTCCTACGGGGCAGGCATTCCTTATGAAAACAACCACTCTTTTTCAAGCGAAAGCGGATTGTTCATTTTGGATAACCTCGACATTAAAATGGATAAGATCCCGGTGCGCATTTCTTCTGTTTCAGATCACAGACTTTGCATTTTTGAGGAAGCAGTCTATCTAAATGATTTGGCCACTTCCGGGACACTGCTCTTTATCGTGGCCAAATAATTTTATTTTTCGGAAGGTGGTCTTATATGAACGAAGAAAAAGAAGGGCAAAAAAGACACGAAGAAAAGGAACGCCTTGCCGAAGAGGCCATAGATACTGATGAGATTTTGAAAGATTATGATAAAGAAACCGGCGGTCAGCGGAAACTAGTTGGGATGATCGCCGTGGTCGTTACTTTGGTCGCCGTGTCTATGTCTGTCTTTCACCTTTATACAGCAGGCTTTGGTATTCTTATAGCGATGATTCAAAGATCAATCCACCTCACTTTCGCACTTGTACTCGCTTTCTTTCTGTACCCGGCCAAGAAGAAAATCCAAGAATCTCGCATCCCTTGGTACGATTTTGTACTCATAGGCATTAGCCTAGCGATCGGCATTTATCTTATCGTTGAATATGAGGCAATTATCTTCAGGGCGGGCAGTCCAAATACACTTGATCTTATTATGGGATTTACTGCCATTCTCATTGTGCTAGAAGCAACCAGGAGAACCATCGGACCAGAGCTTCCTTTCATTTCTGTTGTTTTTATTCTCTATTCCTACTTTGGCCCTAGCATGCCGGGACTTTTATCTCATAGAGGTTTTTCTATTGAAAGAATCATCTATCAACTTTATATGACTTTGGAAGGAATTTTAGGCACTCCTATCGGTGTATCATCCACCTTTGTTTTTCTGTTTATTCTTTTTGGTTCTTTCCTAGACAAAACAGGGGTGGGGAATTTCTTCATTTCACTTGCCTACAGTCTTACCGGGGGAACAAGAGGAGGTCCAGCTAAAACAGCGGTTCTTGCCAGCGGCATGCTTGGCTCCATCTCCGGCAGCTCTGTTGCCAATACGGTAACGACCGGGTCATTCACCATTCCCCTCATGAAAAGCATAGGTTATCAAAAACATTTTGCCGGCGCGGTGGAAGCCGCCGCCTCCACCGGCGGCCAAATCATGCCTCCGGTTATGGGGGCCGCCGCTTTTATCATGTCTGAATTTACCGGGATTCCTTATTCACAGATCATCATTTCGGCCGCCATTCCTGCCATACTTTTTTACCTTAGCGTAGGATTAATGGTGGACATTGAAGCGATCAAAGGCGGCCTTAAAGGAGTGCCTAGGTCACAACTTCCAGATGCAAAAAAAGCGATTCGCGAAGGCGCCTATATGTTCATCCCCATCATCGGAATTCTTTATTTCATATTTCAAGGATTCACACCTTTGTATGCAGCCTTTTACGGGATTTTGCTCGCCGTTTTAATGACTCTTCCGGCTTGGGCAACTCCCTTTTTGGGCATATTTTTCTTCTATATGATCGGTGTCAGTCTCCCTCACTTTATTTCTTACGGCCTTTTGTTAGCCGGAATTATTTATGTTCTAAAACGTCAGGAGAAGGTCAAAAATATTATCACCGGACCCGACTTTCTTGAAGCTCTTAACAGCGGAGCTCGCAGCGCAGTTGGTGTCGCCTGTGCTTGCGCCTGCGCAGGGATCATCGTTGGCGTCGTCACTTTGACAGGCCTGGGGCTAAAATTTGCCAATATTATTATCACCCTAGCAGGGGGGCGGTTGATCGTAACCCTATTTTTTACCATGATCGCTTCCATCATTCTCGGAATGGGTTTACCGACAAGTGCGAAATATATTGTTTTGGCTACCATGGCGGCTCCTGCCCTCGTAGCACTCGATGTTCCCTTAATGGCGGCTCATCTTTTTATTTTATATTTCGGTGTCATTGCCGATGTCACCCCTCCCGTCGCTTTGACCGCGTACGCAGGTGCTGGAATTGCAGGATCTAAACCTATGAAAACAGGCTGGACTGCTTTGAAATTGTCTCTAGCCGCTTTTTTGATCCCGTATATCTTTTGTTATTCAACAGACCTTCTCCTCATTGACACGACCATCTCTCAAGCGTTATTTTCCTTTTTCAGCGCTTGTCTGGGAATCTTTGCCCTTGCTTATTCCGTGCAGAACTTCATGCTCATAAAGACCAATTTGATTGAGAGAAGCTTTTTGTTTGCAGCGGCCCTTGCTCTCATAAATCCCGGTATCTTTACCGACCTGTTCGGAATTCTTGTTCTAAGTGGCGTTTTCTTCTGGCAACGTTTTAGAATTCGCAAGCAAGCTGAACCAAAACTCACTCCTGCCAGTTAGCGAAAAGAAGTCCTCATTCTTAAAACAAAATTCTTTTCAATATTACTTTATTCTTATTCTTCACCAAAGAAAGCTTTTCTCATTTATCGTCTCTCAGTAGATGGTTATAGTTTCTACCTGAAAACCAGACTTTTTTAAGAAATAGATTCTTTATCTAAGCGAGGCTTCGATAATGTGGATACAAAAAAAAAGATCATTCTATTCAGCGCTATTTTTCTGTTTTCCTTGGCGCTCACTCCATATATGATTCCGCTGCCAGACGATTTGTTGACGCCCGGTGACCTCGCCCATTCTAAGAGCAATTTCATTGAAGTCAAAGGGGTCACTCTTCATTACGAAACTCATTCGCCAAAAGCGCACAATGATACTGTCGTTTTTGTACACGGGTTTGGAGGATCCACTTTTAGTTTCCAAAACAACATTCAACCGCTCAACGAAGCAGGGTTTCAAGTTGTGCTGGTCGATATGCCGGGTTTTGGTCTTAGTGAAAGAACATTAGAAACGAACCATTCTCATAAGGGAAGAGCAGAACTTTTGCTTGCGTTATTGGACGAAATAGACCCAGACTCTTCGGTCCACTGGGTTGGTCATTCAATGGGAGGAAACATCATTTCCTGGATTCCTACTATTGATCAAAACCGCACTTCTTCTCTTACAATTATTGCCTCCCCTTTCTCGAATTCGACAAACAAAAAAGCTAAAGCCCTTTTGTCTTTTCCTCCTGCACAAAGAGCTTTAGCTGTTGGGTTTCCCCGTTTTATCACTCCTGAACGGATAGCCACTTTTCTAGAATCGGCTTATCAAAGGCCCCTTTCATCTGAAGAGATTGAAGGATACTATTTGCCTCTTAAAATCAGAGACACTCACCTTACCTTAATAGGCTTAATTCGAGATCGTATGTCTTTTCCTCCTGACTATGAACGCATCCAATACCCAACCCTCCTGATTTGGGGCGATGCTGATTCATGGGTCCCTTTGGAGAACGCGCTTGATTGGAAAGCGGCCATTGCCTGTAACCAAATGAAAATTATTCCCGACGCCGGGCATAACGTCATGGAGACCCACTCGGAAGAATTCAATGCTCATCTTATCCATTTTATTCTTCATCGAGTCCCGGCCATCAACCCATAAATATTCTAAAACGTTCCTTCCCTACTTTACAGACAGGGCACAAGGCAGGGGGCTGTTTTCTGGCACACAAATAACCGCAAACCTTGCACAGCCAAATCGGCCGCCCTTCTTGCTCATTTCTTCCTTCCGTTTCTTTTTCTTTTTCTCTCTCTTCTTTGGAAGGCCTTCTTTCAGGAACTGGACCTTGTTTCATATCGCTGGTGCGTTCATACACATATAAGCCACAATAGCAGACCCCATACTCATCTAGATCCGGATCTCGATAATCACAAGGACAGATGATATCTAGATCATCTTCTTTTTTCCCTGAAGGAAGACGGCATGGACAAGAAGCATATCCGTAACGTTTCTCATTTCTCAATAAACCCTCTACCAATTGCGAAGTTTCTTCCTCATTCGGGTTTATCTTATATCCTGATTCTTCCGCTTCTTTTTTCAGCCTCTTCATCTCTTCTTTTACTTTCGAAGGATCAATTTGATGTTCGCCCATCACTCTAAAGCCTCCTTGACACGGTCTTCATCATAACCAATGATCTTTGTTTTGTCATCGATTACCAGGGTAGGAAACGAACCGCGTGGATTCCAGACTTTCATTTCTTCCAAATAGTGATTTTTTTCTTCTTCCTCCATCAAATCAAGCAAAGCATAGGTGTACTTTACTTCCATTTCGTCGAGCAGTTTCTTCATTTTTTTGCACCACATACAAGTACTCAGACCATAGAGCATCACATCGCCTGCGTCTCTTCCCTCAATTTGTTCAATCATTTTACGCCCTCCTATCTCTTTTTTGGTTTTTTCATACCTGAAATCCAATTGCCAAGTGGTCTAATCTCGAAAATCTTCCCTCTTTTTCAAGCATGATTTATTTGCCATCCAAAGCTTGGAAAATCAGTTGAAAATCCGTAAACCCGGTTGCGCAATCATCCTGTCAATAACCATTGTTATTTTAAAAACCTTCTTCTTTTTCGCACGGAATGGCTATTTCTTCTTTAACCGCTGGTAATAAGAATCAAGAGTATAAAGCGGGGCAAGAGGGTTATGTCCGGTCACCCTGTCTTTCACTGCCAAAATCGTCACCGGTGCCTTGGATTCCTTGATAAACAATGAATCATGTCCGACGCACAAGCCTAGTAGAATATTGAATTGCGTTCCTTCTTCATTCATGATCCCGGCCTGGGCAAAAGGATTGCAGGTCGATTCAAATTTCCCTATGGATACTTTATCATCGTCTTGAATTCCTACTTTTTCTTTGGGAACGCAGCCAACTTTGCAGATAACCGAAATTACTTCAAAGCCTTCTCTCTCTAGGAGGTCCGAAAAAGAAGCCGCCTCCTTGCGCAGACCCGAACAAAAAGCTAATCCCATTGTTCGATACTCCATCCGGCGGGCAAATTCCATAATTTCCTGTATCCTGGTTTTTACAGCGTAAGGTTTGTGTCTCCTGTTCTCATATCCTGAGCCCTCTTGAATGATCGACTGTTGGTAAAAACTTTTATTATCTGACAGCCTATACTTTTTCAAAGCGTCTTCTACTTCATTGACATTTTTTTCGGTGGGACAAAATGATGGGCCCGCCCCGATCTGATCCGACATGCATTTTCTTTTGGCCGGCGAAACGGTGCAGTCTGCGCATGATGCTTTTTCTATAGACATACAAACCCTCCTTGTTACCTTTCGCATTCTCTCCTCAGCATGAAAATGAAAAATTCAGACCCTTTAAAACTACTCTTAACCCCTACAGCCTCTATATTGAGGAGATACTCTTACTCCTCCATTTTTGCGATTTGGATTTTTTTCTCTCTTCGCTAAAAAGTTTGTTTTTTCTTTCCTTATAATGTTTCTTCTTTTCTTTTCTCTTTCCTTTTAAATACACTACCCCATTATCTCATGCCAAATGCTTGTCAAAAACAAAAGAAACCGATCTTTGCCTTCTGTTTCTATGCATATGCAAATTTCACAATCCCAAAAATAGCTGCCTGCTATTTCAAAAGATATAAACTTACAGAAAAATGTGACGGCACTCAGACATTAAAATCATGAGAGAAGACATTTAAACGACAGGACCGCTTTCCCAATCCGAAAAGCGGTCCTGTCGACTTTATACACATTCCTGTCTCATTGCCTTGCTACTTTAACTACCCTCTATTTGCGTTGTTTTTTCAATCCCATCCCGGCACCGATCACCAATACCCCCATCAAAGCATACGGGAAGGACAAACCGGTTTCCGGCAGTTCTTCATCAACCTCTTCTTCTAAATCAGGAATCAATACCGAATCCAAAACATGGATAATTCCATTTGAACATTCGATATCCACGTCAGTCACTTCAGCATCGTTTACAAAAACCCCATCACCTTCGAGGCTGATAATGATCATTTGTCCAAGCAAAGTTTCTACTTCTTCTCCATCCAAATTCAAAACATCAGCACTTGTCACTTCTCCGCTTACAACATGATAAAGAAGGACTTTGCTTAGATCATCGGTATTATCAAGAAGTTCTTCCAGTAAACCTTCGGGCAGCTTACCAAAAGCGTCATCGGTGGGGGCAAAACACGTGAAAGGCCCTTCCCCTTTTAACGCTTCTTCAAGTCCAGCCGCCTCGATGGCAGAAACTAAAGTGTAGAAATCAGGAGCCATGATCGCTGTGTCGATAATGTCGAGGGCAGGTAGCAATACCTCGTCAATGACATGAATAACCCCGTTGTTGCATGTAAGGTCGGGATCAGTCACGGTGGCGCTGTTGACCATTACTTCAGCATTAACCGATATGGCCACAGTTTGACCAAGAAGAGTCTCCACATCTTCGCCGTCAAGGTCGATGGCATCTGCAGCCAAAAACTGCCCGGCTACCACGTGATAAAGCAATACTTTCTCTAATATTTCCGGATTGGCCAGAAGCTTATCCACCACTCCGTCCTCCAAAGCGTCGAAAGCTTCATCTGTCGGCGCAAATACGGTAAAAGGTCCATCTCCACGCAAAGCTTCATCTAGTCCGGTTGCATTTAGAGCTGCCGACAGTGTTGATAATGTTCCCTCTCCCTCGATTGCATCAGCAATTAAACCATCGTACTCAACTTCATTCGCTGTTACAACACCTAAGCTCATCCCCATAATGACTACCAAAGCAAGTACAATTGCTAGTAACTTTTTCAATCTTGACACCCCTTTCTGAATAGAAACCTTCGCCAAACTATTGTGTTTTATCCCCCCTCTTCTCACTGATCAATACTGTAGAAGGTCCAAAATTTGTCGTAAGCTAAGATGTTTGCAAATTTGTTCCCTCTCCATTAACAGACTATTCTAAAAATAAACCGTAATACCTTCTATTTTGTGGAGTTTTTGTAATTTTTTTGAATATTTTGGTCTTGATCATTCTTTCAATTCTTTCATGACAAAAACTGCTACATAGGCGCGGCTATGATACACTTTAGTTGACTTTCAAATGAGTTACCAAGGAGAGTTGGCTAATGAGAAAGACCTATGAGCGGGAATTCAAATTAAAGGTTTGCAAAGACATTGTTTCAGAGATTCGATCTGTAAAGGATGTTTCCGAAGAGTATAACATTTCCAGACCCATTGTCTCAAGGTGGGTATCAGAATACCGTCGTTACGGAAACAAAGCATTTTCCGGTAAAGGAAAAAGGCTTCCGGACAAAGTTGATTTTTATGTTCTTGAACAAGAAAACAAAAGACTGAAAGAAGAGAATGAAATTTTAAAAAAGTTCGAGGTGTTTTTGAAGCAAAGAAAGTAGTTCGCTTTCCATTCATTTACAAACGCAAACAACAGTTTCAAGTTCAAGCCATGTGCAGGCAGCTCCATGATCCAAGCAAGGGTATTACGAATGGAGAAAGCGCAGACCTAGCCGCACAAAGCTTCGCCATGGATACTTGAAAGCACCAATCCGACGGATCTATGATGAACATAAGGGTCGCTACGGTTCTCCCCGCATTGCCCAACAGCTCTACGATGAAGGGATGGAGACCAACAAGCGGGTAGTGGCCCGGCTGATGCGGGAAGCGGGCCTGTGTGCGAAAGGTTTTCACCGGCGCACCGCTTCTTACGGAAAGGGCCAATCCATCGAAGAGGCGATCAAGGAAAATTTTCTTAAGCGGCAGTTTGATCAGGATGGCATCGATGCAATCCGGGCAACCGATGTTACCTTTATCCCCTGTTCAGACGGGCGGTTATACTTATGCCCCTATATCGACTTAACCACACGCATCCCCCGCTGCTTTGAACTATCGACCTCAATGAAGCAAGAAATCGTGCTGCGACCCACTGAAAGCTATACAAAAAAGTTGCCTGATGTGATCCATTCAGACCGTGGCAGCCAGTATCGCTCCCATCGATTCCGTGAACTTCTTGAGCAAAAGCATTACTCCATTCCATGAGTGAACCGGCTACACCGGTAGACAATGCGGTAGTCGAATCCTTTTTCAAGTCCATTAAGAGGGAACTGGTTTACCCCAATAAACATAAGACGAAAGCGGAGATGAAGGTGCTGATTTAAGACTATCTGTTAGACTACTATTCTTATAAGAGGATTCACACAAAATTTATGATGACACCTATCAAGCATGAACAACAGTTCGCAGTCATCTAACTGAGAGTCAAAAAAGTGTTGCAGTTTCCATCTCCTCCGTTAGGTATTGGTTGGTACTTATATTCTAACCGAGGTTGAGCATTTTGGCTCGCTTTTCTTTACTCTTTGTTTTTACACCATTATTCGGACTTAATCAGAGATTTGCCATCCGACTTCCTTCAGATTCCACCTCACGATGGACACCCTTGTCTTTGGCTGCAAACTTCCCACTATCAGGGTTTGTTAGGGACTTTCATCCGATAGACTATACCCATGCAGGGCAAACCAAAAAAAAGAAGCTTCTCGTTTGAAAAGCTCCTTTTGCAAAATGTTCAGACGTATCGAATCGCTCAAATTTTATTTCTAATGCATTCTCTGTCTGCCTTAATTACTATGACAACAGTTTTCATTGCACCATGCTCGGTCGTAATCGCAAAAAGCACGAAATCACTACTCGGTGCGATCAATCCTCAGTGCGAAATTTTACCATTGCAATTGTTTCCTTCAGTTAAATCAAACCCTATGCATTAATTTTTTTGTGGATGGATAAAGCCGATCAAAAATCTCTTGGTAGTGGCGGTACTGCCGGTGGCGCTTTTCATCCGGCTCATATACATCTCCTGGTTGGAAAATTTTCTTTAATTCTTTGAAATTGGGAATGTGCCCTACTCCAACAGCAGCCATGATCGCGTCCCCAAAAGAAGCTCCAATGGTCACTTTGGTCGTCTCAATCCTGCAGCCCGTGATGTCAGAAATCATGTGGAGCCATTTAGGGTTTTTTGTTCCACCGCCCACTGCTAAAACCCGATTGATCCTTACCCCATTTTCTTGAAAGATAGCAAGATGCTGTGCGACCGTATACCCGATGGCCTCAAGAGCAGAACGGTACATATGAGCCCTTGTGTGTTGGATACTTAATCCGAAAAGAACTCCTTTGGCCGCAGGATCATTTAAAGGAGTTCTCTCTCCGGCAATATAAGGCAGCGTGATTAGTCCGTCACTTCCCGGGGGGATATCATCTATCCCTCGCATCATAATTTGATAGGCATTTTCCCCTGTATCGTTTTCTTCTGCGGCCGCATCCATAAATAAATGGTCCCGATACCATTTTGTTAACGTCCCAGCTGCGTTGGTGCCTCCTTGAACACTGTAAACACCCGGAATAATAAATCCTCCGCTCCAGATCCGTCTGTCTTTAATGATTTTAGATGACAGACCGATCATATAAAGAGAAGACCCAAACTGCAGCATCATATCCCCCACTTCAAAGACACCTGTGCTGATCGCTTCTGCGCCAGAATCATCAGCACCAACAATAACTGGCGTGCCCGGAGCCAAACCGGTTTCCAGGGAAGCTTTTTGTGTCACGACACCGGCTATATCCGTCGTATCTTTCACTTCTGCCAGCTGA
>SLNR01000053.1 GCA_007132905.1 Candidatus Sumerlaeota bacterium
GTGTTTTCTGGCGGCAACAGCGGAGGGGCCACACCCGTTCCCATCCCGAACACGGCCGTTAAGCCCTCCTGCGCCGATGGTACCTGGGTCTACCCCGGGAGAGTAGGTCGCCGCCAGTTCTATTTATTCCCCGATAGCTCAATGGTAGAGCACTCGGCTGTTAACCGAGTTGTTGTTGGTTCGAGTCCAACTCGGGGAGCCATAGGAACAAAACCCGGGAACGGGTTTTTTTATTTGATAGGTTAATTTGGTTTTGATAAAATTGTGAGAGCCTCTTATCTTTTGCAGCAAACACTGAAATAGACGCCAATCCTTGAAATATAAGGTTTGGCGTCTATTTTGTTTTGTCGCAAATATGTAGGGGCAGCCTCATTTTTTAGCCTGAGTTAAACTTTTGTTAATATCTCCAAGAAGCACCTTTTGTTAGTACAATCAATCCTTATTGCCTGGCCGATGGCATCGTAACCTCGCTTCTGTAATCAAACAGATCGATGTTTTCATGCTCATTAGAACAAAGGTGATCCTGCTCAAAAAGGGAACCATATTTTTGGTAGAATAAAGCATATTTTTTTTTGCAAAAGCCTAATAATAAGCGCTATGAAAAATGAGCATTAATATGAACCTGAGGTGATACATAAACCGGCTCGGCCTCCAAACCCCTTTACTAGCAAGAAAGGTCTTCTCAATCTTTTATAAGCCTCGGCAAGTATACATCACTTCAGCATCAAACATATCCAATTCACTTGTAAAATCTCATAATAGCCATCATGCTTTTATTCTTCATAAATTTGCCTGGCTTCAAATTAAGAGCGTTCTTTCACATTAAGAACTTCACTGGTTTTCTGGTCAAACTTTATGTTCTTTACATACTTGGGTGCATCGCGGGCAGTAGTCTTCGTATACTTTTGTAGAGTGGCAGCCAGGTCATAAGCTTTTCTTAAAACTTCATTTCCTCTTTTTTGGCCTTTAAAGCATACTTTCTATCCCAGAAAACCACTTGCTTTTCAAACACCGCCTTCTCACCCTTCTCCTTGTTTTGCAGTAAAAAATGTTATCCCTTGTAATAATCTCCTGTCAGCCACCACAATGATCCGGTCGGTATCATATTTTACCTAGCCTCGTCTATGACCGGACGAAAAGTATCGTTATCCGCTGTTTTACCCGGAAAAGGTCCTAATGCAAAGGAATGCCATCTGCATCCATGGCCAGTCCCATCTGAACAATTGGGTCCCGGAGCTTTCCCTTGGACAGACCAAGCTTACGAAAATCATCGGCTTCGTTAATCTCAAAAATCACCGTAATGAAATTAGTATCGCAACTAAAATTTTCAGGCCTGGATGTATTCTTTAAGAAAACTTCCAGGTCCGATTTTTGGTAAATCTTGAGCAGGGCGGCATAGCTCAAATTTTTTCTTCTTTACCGGAAGAAAATGTCTCCTTCATATTGATGGAAAGGTTGCCTTTATTTGAGACATTTTTTCTCCGTCATCTGAAGGACTGCTTCTTCAAATTGGCGGTAGGGTCATTGTACTCTCGTTTCGGTTCGTCCAAGCAGCAAAGACTTAATATTTTTAGTTTTAGGTTCGCCTGTAGTCCCGGCACGATCCCCTTTTCAATAGAAAGATATACTCTGCTACTTTTTTCACGGGATTGTTTAAGGTTCAATTAGGCGCCTCCATGAACAAATTGTACAGTTATGTTGTAATCTGCAATACTAAACAATCTATACCTGTATATGACGAAAAAACAAAAAATATACCCTCAAAGGAGATTTAATACAAGGGTTTTAGGTTTCCATTTTGAATTAAGGTGTAAAGGGAGCGCGGAGTTTTTTATTTGAAGGGTTATTTGGTTTTTGATATAATTATTTGAGTATGCAGAATTTTTAGAATAAACATATTGACGAACAGATAGAAAACAAGCAAAATCAGTGTAACGTGAGGGTCAATAACTGAAAAGGATGGAGGTTCGCCTTTATTTTTTTAAGAGGGGCCATCACAAAAGAGGGAGTATGGGAGGGCAAAGAGTAAGATTTGTTCGAGATCATTTTTGTACGCAGATATTAAAACAGGGTAAAGGAGGATATGGAATAGGGGAAAAGAAAGATAAATGTTACGAGAAATTTTAAATGAGGAGGAATTAATGGATGAAAAAGTATGAAACCGAACAACTGCGCAATATTTGTTTGATATCTCACGGCGGCGCGGGGAAAACATCTTTAGCCGAGTCGATGCTATATGATGCGGGTGTTCTCGACCGATTGGGAAATGTCGATAATGGCAATTCAACAATGGATTTCGATGATGAAGAAATCAAAAGAAAGATTTCCATACAAGGAGCCATTGCTTCTGTTCCGTGGAAAGAAGAGAAGATTACCTTTATTGATACCCCGGGCTATTTTGATTTTGTTGGTGAAGTGAAAGCGGCAATGAGGGTATCTGACGGGGCGCTTATCTTATTAGACGCGGTAGGCAAAGTAGAAGTGGGAGCGGAGTTGGCTTGGAACTATGCAGATGAACATAATATGTCGCGCATGGTGTTTGTCAATAAAATGGATCGGGAAAATGCTAACTTCCATGAAGTTGTCGAATCGGCAAAACAGTCTTTGAGTTCACTAATAGCTCCTATTCAACTTCCCATTGGCGCAGAAGAAAATTTTTCCGGCATAGTTGATTTGATCAAGAAGAAAGCCTATGAGTATGCCGACGGAGGCAAAAGCGAAGAAATCGAAATCCCCGGTGAAATGATGGACCAAGTGGATGAATACCGAGAACAGCTTATTGAAATTGCCGCCGAAGGCGATGATGAGTTAACAATAAAATATTTAGAAGGAGAAGAGCTGACAAATGAAGAGGTCCTTCACGGGCTCAGACAAGGAGTTTTGGCAGGGAAAGTGGCTCCTTTGTTGTGCGGATCAGCTTATAAGAATATTGGTGTGCCTCAGCTTCTCGATGCTGTTGCATCGTTTATGCCGTCTCCAGAAGATGTTTCGCCGCAAGAGGCAGAAAAGCTTGCTTCTGAAGAAATCGTCAAGATAGAATGTGATCCCGATGGACCGTTTTGTGGGTTGGTATTTAAAACAATGGCGGATCCTTATGTCGGAAAGCTTACCTTGTTTAGAGTCTACTCAGGGATGCTTCGAAGCGACACAAATTTCTACAATTCAACAAAAGAGAAAGCAGAGAAATTTGGACAGCTTTTTTATCCGCGAGGGAAGCATCTAGATGCTGTGGATGAAGTAAAGGCAGGGGACATTGCTGCGGTAGCGAAGTTGCAAGAAACGAGCACGGGAGATTCGGTTTGTGACAAGGATAATGCGATTATCCTTGAGCCGGTAGATTTTCCAAAGCCCAACTTGAAATTGGCGCTAACACCAAAAGCAAAGGGAGACGAGGACAAATTAAGTTCCGGACTGGCAAGACTTTCTGAAGAGGATCCTACTTTTGAAGTAGGAAAAGATAAGACTACCGGGGAACTGGTAGCATCAGGTATGGGAGAGCTTCATATTGAAGTGATCACGAGCCGTTTGAAGAAGAAGTTCGGTGTAGAAGTTAATCTTCAAACTCCAACAGTACCTTATAAAGAAACCATTCGTAAAAAGGTGAAGGTAGAAGGCAAGCATAAAAAACAGTCGGGTGGAAGAGGACAGTTTGGTGATGTGTGGATTGAATTCGAGCCTTTACCGGAGGACAGTGAAGATGATTTTGAATTTGTTGATAAAATTTTCGGGGGCTCAGTGCCGAGACAATATATTCCGGCAGTTGAAAAGGGTTTGCGTGAAGCCAAAGAAGAAGGGGTTTTGGCTGGATATCCGGCAGTTAATTTTAGAGCAACTCTCTATGACGGTTCGTTCCACCCCGTAGATTCATCAGAAATGGCTTTTAAAATAGCCGCTGGTCTGGCTTTTAAAAAAGGCATGGAGCAGGCGTCTCCAGTTCTCTTGGAGCCGATTGGCGTGGCCGAAGTTATCGTTCCTGATGCCTATATGGGTGATATTATTGGTGATTTAAACAAAAAGAGAGGCCGCATTCTTGGTATGGAGCCAAAAGGAGAGCAGCAAATTGTTCGAGCTCAAGTTCCTATGGCCGAGATGTTCAAATATGCGACAGACCTTCGATCCATGACCCAAGGCAGAGGCATCTTTTCCATTGAGTTTGACCATTACGAGGAAGTGCCTTCCAATATAGCAGAAAAGGTTATTGAAGAAGCGAACAAAGAGAAAGAAGCATAGCACAAAGAAAGATCAAGACAAGCCCGGGGCTTCTCGTTGACTGAAGACAAAAAACGACCTTGAGAAGATAGCTCAAGGTCGTTTTTTTGTGGAAAATTACTGCAAAAATGCCGAATCGACTCAGCGTTTGAAAAGTAGAATAGACTGGTTTGCCGGTCTAATTGAAGCTCTAGGTGACAATTTTCTTTATGCTCACGCAGGCAAAAACCAGCAGGCTTCATCTTTACCTCTTTTCAATTCTCCCGGCACTCAGCACATTAATTTTTTGTTTTCTTTGTAATAGGCAAACACCAGCTCAACCGTTCAAGCTTTAAAGCAGCCAGTCCCATTTGCAGGCAGCATGCCGTAACTGATTGGCTTTCTCCAAAGAAACGGCCCAAACTTTTTTTTTGCATCTGTACGTATGGAAGCGGTTAGAAAATCACCTAGTTAATAGAAAATGGTCGCAAGCAGGCGATTATTTGCGTAAAAGTGAAATGATGAGCAAAAACAAGCTAAAAAAGAAGAAAATAAGCTTTGCTATTTAGCACAGATGCTATATAATGAAAGCAAAAGTCAAAGATAGTCAATGTTGAAAGGGGGCGGTTAAATGCCCAATCTAGCTGATTTGATTGAGGAGCATATCAGAAAGATGCTGGAGCAATCCATCAGCGATACCATAGAAATTCAGAGAGGCGAATTGGCCCGGATCTTTCAGTGCGTTCCTTCTCAAATCACCTATGTTTTGGAAAAAAGATTTACGGTCGAGCGAGGATATATAGTAAAAAGCAGAAGGGGCGGAGGAGGTCATATCCGTGTGATAAAGCTTCCGGTAGGGGAAGATGCGGATATGCTTCAAGAGGCCATAGAAGCGGTGCAGGAAAGTGTTCCTCAGGACAAGGCAGTACATATTATCAAAAGGCTCGAAGAAGAGGAAGTACTGACGAGAAGAGAAGCAGCTTTGGCTAAAAGTGCGGTGCTTAGGGAGACCATTCCAATTAAAATGGCTGCCCGAGACGCTATTCGTGCGAATATCATGCGGAATATGCTGTCTTCTCTATTGTTGATTATGACTGATGAAGACCAGGGGGATGATTAAGATGCTTTGTGAAGAATGCAAAAAACGCTCTGCAACAGTTCATGTAACAAAGATTGTAAATAACCAAAAGACGGATAAACATCTCTGTAGTGAATGCGCAGAACATCAGGGTGGTTCTCATTTTAGCTTTGAGCCGAGTTTCTCCATCAATCATTTGTTAGCAGGATTATTGAAGCAGGAAATGGGCTATGGTCCGGTTCCGGATGCCGTGCAGACCAAAAAGGAATGCAGGGGCTGTGGATGCAGTTTTGAAGAATTCAGGAAAACAGGACGGGTTGGATGCAGCGAATGTTACACTGCCTATGCGGACAAAATGGAACCGATTCTAAGGAGGATCCACGGAAGCAGTAATCACACCGGTAAAGTACCTTTAAGATCCGGAGAAGAAGCACGCCGCAGGCGAGAGGTGGAAAAGCTAAAAGCGGAACTTAAGCGATGTATTGCTAGTGAAAAATTTGAAGAGGCGGCGTCAATAAGAGATAAAATTAAATCATTAGAGAATCAATCAGATGAAAAATGATGTAAGGAGGGAGAGACCCGTGTCTCTTCAAGAACTTTTCGACCAAACGATCAGTGGATGGATGGACGGTACCGGACCATCTTCAGATATTGTGATCAGTAGCCGCATACGGCTGGCTAGAAACATAGAAGGACTTCCATTGCCGCATGTATTGGATGCAGAGCGGGCCCAAGAAGTCATCGAAAAAGTAGAAAGAGCAGTTGATGATGTAAACAAAAGGGGAAACTTAGGACATTTAAAGATGTATCTTTACAAAGATATTTCGGCTTTGGAGCGACAGATTTTGGTCGAGAAGCATCTAGTGAGTCCGGCTCTCGGTCAAGGCTGTCCGAACTGTGGTGCGGCGGTTAATAAAGAGGGTACGGTTAGTATTTTAATTAACGAAGAGGACCACCTTAGACTCCAGTGCCTTCAATCGGGTCTCCAGTTGGAGGAGACATGGGAGCTTTGCTCAGCGCTAGATGATGGCCTGGAAGAGGAAATTGAATATGCTTTCCAAGAGAAATACGGTTACTTGACCGCCTGCCCAACTAATGTGGGCACAGGTTTGAGAGGTTCGGTGATGATTCATCTGCCGGGCTTGGTGATGACCGGGCAGGTGGGACGAATTTTAAATACAGTTGGACAGTTAGGTTTAGCTGTCAGAGGGTTTTACGGAGAAGGATCTGAGGCAGCGGGGAATATCTTTCAGTTATCAAACCAGATAACTTTAGGTCATGAAGAAGAAAAAATGATAGAGAATTTGGAATCGGTGACCCGGCAAATTTTTGAACAGGAACAAGCAGCCAGAGAGGCGTTGATGTCAAGTGCGAAGACTAACATGGAAGACAGAGTTTGGCGTTCATACGGGGTTTTGACAAATGCCAGGATCGTTAAATCCACAGAAGCTCTTCAACTACTTTCAGATATCCGCTTAGGTAGTGAGCTTGGGGTTCTGCCTAGCATCGGAACCAAAACATTAAATGAATTATTAGTGATTATCCGCCCGGCGTACTTGCAATGGCTGGCCGGGAGCAGTTTAGAGACGGAAGAGAGAGATCATATGAGAGCCGGGATAATAAGGGAAAAACTTGGTAAGTCTTAAACTAGATGAGGAGGGATTGTTATGCACGGTAGATTTACCGAACGATCGCAAAAAGTGGTTTATCTAGCTCAAGAAGAAGCGAAAAGGTTAAATCATCCCGCTGTGGGCACAGAGCACCTCCTTCTTGGTTTGATTCAAGAAGGAGGGGGAGTAGCAGCCAAAGCGCTGCAAATGCTTCAGATAGACTTGGATAGAGTAAGAAATGAAGTAGAGAAGATGATCGGGCAGGGGGATGCTCAAGCCCAGGGAGAGGTCGGATTTACCCCCAGAGCGAAAAAAGTTGTACAAGAGCTAGCCATTAATGAAGCAAGGAAGCTTTCTCATAACTATGTCGGCACCGAGCATTTGCTTTTGGCATTGATTAGTGAAGGCGAAGGCGTTGCCGCAAGAGTATTAGAAAGCATGGGAGCTAGCCTTCCCCAAGTGAGAAAAGCGGTTATGGCTCTCTTGGGCGGAGGGGATGATACAGAAACTGGTTTGGTAGGACAGCCGGGAGATCAAAGCAAAGAAGGGGCACCGACGGGCAAGGGGAAAAGTGCGACGTCAACTTTAGACAGCTACAGCAGAGATTTGACCCATATGGCCAAAGAAGAAGATCTTGACCCTGTTATTGGGCGCGATATGGAAATAGAAAGGGTCATCCAGGTATTGAGCCGTCGGACCAAGAACAACCCTTGTTTGGTGGGGGAACCAGGTGTGGGGAAGACGGCTATAGCCGAAGGCCTGGCACAGCGAATCGAAGAAGGGAATATACCCGAGACACTTAAAGACAAAAGAGTTGTTGCGCTAGACCTTGCTTCGTTGGTAGCAGGAACAAAATATAGAGGCGAATTTGAAGAAAGGTTAAAGAAAGTGATGGAAGAAATTAAATCAGCAGGGAATATTATTGTATTCCTTGATGAACTGCATACCATTATCGGTGCCGGTGGAGCAGAGGGTGCCATTGATGCATCGAACATATTAAAACCGGCGCTATCGCGAGGCGAAATGCAAGTTGTCGGTGCTACGACCTTGGATGAGTACCGCAAGCATATAGAAAGAGATTCGGCCCTAGAAAGAAGATTTCAACCTATCACTGTGGATGAGCCGACAGTGGAGGAAACCATAGCGATTTTGAAGGGATTAAGAGATCGCTATGAAGTTCACCACCGGGTAAAAATATCTGATGAAGCCTTAGAAGCGGCCGCTAAGCTGTCGGATCGATACGTATCGGGAAGATTTCTTCCTGACAAAGCTATCGATCTTGTGGATGAGGCTGCCTCAAGAGTAAGATTGACTTCGCTTGTGGCCTCGCCTGACATGAAAGAACTGGAAGAAAAATTGGATAAGATAAAAACCGAAAAAGAAGCGGCCGTTCAAAGCCAAGAGTTTGAAAAGGCGGCGAAGCTCAGAGATGATGAGCGCAAACTAAAGGAAGAGTTAGCAGAACATAAGTCGGAGTGGAAAGAGAAAAACACGAAAAGCCAAGCTGTTGTGACAGAAGATGATATTGCGCAAATTGTCTCTAGCTGGACAGGAGTACCGGTGAGGAAATTGGCCGAAGAAGAATCCCAAAAGCTTCTAAGGCTAGAGGATACTTTACACCAGAGAGTGGTTGGTCAGGAAGAAGCAGTCAATTCGATTTCCAAAGCAGTCAGAAGGGCAAGAGCGGGACTAAAGGATCCAAAAAGGCCTATTGGGAATTTTATCTTCCTCGGTCCGACCGGGGTAGGAAAAACAGAATTGGCAAGAGCACTGGCGGAGGCTCTCTTTGGCGATGAAGATGCGATGATCCGAGTGGATATGTCAGAATATATGGAAAAGCATGCTGTTTCTAGACTTGTGGGAGCGCCTCCCGGGTATGTGGGTTATGACGAAGGAGGTCAGCTGACAGAGTCAGTAAGGCATAAGCCGTATTCGGTCATATTGATGGATGAGATCGAGAAAGCACACCCGGAAGTCTTTAACATCTTGCTGCAAATTATGGAGGACGGCCGGTTGACGGATAACCAGGGCCGAGTGGTTGACTTTCGAAATACTGTGATCATTATGACCTCCAATGTTGGTGCTAGTTTTCTAAAGAAAGACACATCACTTGGTTTTAAACCAAGTGATGAAGAAGAAAAGGCGCGGTATGAAGATATGAGAGATCGCGTCATGGGAGAGCTTAGAAATACTTTCCGGCCGGAATTCCTCAACCGAATTGATGAAAACATTGTGTTCCATCATCTTGACGAAGAGGATATCAAGCAGATTGTGGGTCTGATGATCAAAGAGCTCTCGAGAAGACTCGAAGAAAACGAGATAGCCATCGAGGTCACACCGGAGGCGAAGGAAGAGCTAGCCAAAAGAGGATTTGATGAAAATTACGGGGCAAGACCTTTGAGAAGGGCTATTCAAAGATATGTGGAAGATCCCATTTCAGAATCGTATCTACGCGGGGAATTTCAAACTGGCGACACCATCTTAGCGGATTACAAAGACGAAAAATTCACCTTTGAGAAAAAAGAAACCGGCAGCCAAGCAAAAAGAGAAGAAGAAAAGGAAGAATAAACTTTTTGTCGCGCAGCGGTCGCATATCTCGGCCGCTGCGTTTTCTTAATTTGGACTGGAAGATGATTATGAAACTGAAATACCTA
>SLNR01000033.1 GCA_007132905.1 Candidatus Sumerlaeota bacterium
CATGAAGCGACCACCGAGGAAGCCCTCGGTGGTCGTCACCCCCTTATTAGGCAGGGTTACTGCTCATCATAGAACCTTTGTACGCCTGGATGGAGTTCAATCGGCATTCCGTCCATGGCTGTTTCGAGTTGGAGATCTCCCCCTCTGACGTGAGCGGCTGCAATAGTATCCAAGTTTTCAAAAATGGCTTTGGTAATCTCATAGAAAAGGTCTTCGTCGACCTCTGAATGAGTGATAAGCATGGCCATAACAGCGACCCCTGTGACAGGCTCGTCCTGATTAGGATAAGTTCCCGCGGGGATAACAGCTTTAGTGTAAAATGGGTACTCATCCAAGAAAGCATCCAATTTGGCTTCATCGAAAGAGATTAACTGTACATCTTTTACGGTGGAGATGTCCTGCACGACGGCTGTCGGAATGCCAGCTGTTAAAAAGGCAGCATCGATATGACCGTCTTTGATGTTGTCAGCAGCTTCAGAGAAAGTCAAATAGTCGGCTTTACCGAGATCTTCATAAGTAATGTCGTGGGCCAATAGAATTTGTCGGGCATTAGCTTCAGTGCCGCTGCCGGGAGCACCAACAGCGACATTCTTGCCAACCAGATCATCAATTGTTTCGATTCCGGAATCGGCAGAAGCAACGATTTGAATGATTTCCGGATACCAGGTAGCGACTCCTCTCAAATAGTCATGAGGCACTGCATCCTCGTACATTTCAACTCCGTTGAAAGCATAATAGGTAATGTCGTTTTGAACAAGCGCCAGCTCATTTTCCCTGTCATGTAAAAGTGTGATGTTTGCCAAAGATGCTCCTGTTGATTCAGCTTGGGCTGATATCCCCTCAATATTGTCATTGAGAACTTGGGCAACGGCCGCCCCGAGGGGGTAATAAGTTCCAGCGGGAGAACCTGTGGCGATACTGATATAGATAGTATCGTCATCAGGGGCGGCTTGACCGCAACCTACAGCAGCAACTGCCAACATAATGAATACCATCAAGAAAGCGAATCTTCTAACATTTTTCACATACACGACCTCCTCATTAATTGGTTTTTATCTAGCTATGAAAACAAAGTTGCTTTGCTTCCCTCCCCCCCCCTTCAATTTACCCAAATAATTATTCCATACGGAATATTGAAACCCTTCTTCATTAATGTGAATATTCAGAAAAAACATAAAATTGACAGTGAAAAAAAACTGGGGTAATATGAAATAAATAGGAGGATGGCGAATGATTTACGGTCTAGGTGTTGATATCGTCGAAATTCAAAGGATTAGAAGGATTGCCGAGCGTAAAGGCAGCCGTTTTTTTGGCAGGGTTTTTACAAAACAAGAACTTTCTTATTGTTTTGAGGCCAAGGATCCTTATCCACGCTTGGCCAGTCGTTTTGCGGCGAAAGAAGCTGTATTAAAAGCAATGGGCGAGGGATTGAGAAAAATGAAATGGAAAGAAATAGAGGTCTCGCGAGATAATAAAGGGAAACCACAAGTAAAACTCTCAGGAAAGGCAAATATAACTGCACAAGAAAAAGGGATACAGCGCATTCACATTTCTCTTACCCACAGTCGTGATTATGCAGCAGCACAGGCTGTTGCCTGGCAGGAGGAGAAGGCGAATGAGAATAGGTAGTCGACAGACAGTTCGTTCAATTGAAGACAAGGCTATGGAGGTTTTGAAAATTCCTTCTTTGCTGATGATGGATCAAGCAGGGAAAAGAGTGGCGTGCGAAATTGAAAAGAGGACAGGTCCTTTTAAAGGCGTCATTGTGGTTCTAGCAGGAACCGGCAATAATGGGGGCGATGGAATGGCGGCAGCTCGGCACCTCCACGCTAATGGGTATGATGTGTCCGTTTTTCTTGCCGGCGAAGAGAAAAGTCTTTCTGATAATGGCAAACTATACTTTCATATCCTTAAAAAGAGCGGAGTTCCGGTCATATCTATAGTCCGGGGGGCCGCTTTTTCGATACTAGAGGATAATCTTAGAAAAACGGATATTGTGGTAGATGCTTTGGCAGGTATTGGGTTGAGAGGAAGCTTACAGCCCTTATTGAAAAAGATTATTTTTTGTGCTAATGAAACAGATGCTTTGAAAGTTGCTGTGGACATACCAACGGGAGTCAATGCCAACACGGGAGAAGCTGATAACGCTTTCGAATCAGATGTTACGGTTACTTTTATTTTGCCTAAAGCGGGACTGTATCTTTATCCTGGAGCGTCGTTTGCTGGGAATATTGTTTTGGATACATTGAGTCTTCCAAAAGGGCTTATGCCAAAAGAAGAAGTGGATATGTTTTTAATTGACTCGAGGGTGGCAGAAGAACTCATTATGCCGCGCAGAGAAAACTCTCATAAAGGACAGCATGGGAAAACTCTCATAATCGCTGGGTCCAAAACAATGCCGGGGGCCGCTTTGATAGCCGCTTTGGGCGCACTTCGAGCCGGCAGTGGTCTTGTGAAACTCGCCATGCCGAAAACCGCTTGGATGTGTGTATCTTATTTTCCAGAAGTGATACCTGTCTTTTTAGAAGATGAAGGTAGTGGACTGCTTAACGACTCGGGAGCAGAGGAGATATTCAAAGAGATTTCAGAGTCAGATACGGTGGCCATTGGCCCTGGTTTAACTCAGCACAGCGAGGTCAAAGATTTGATCAAAAAGCTAATTATATCCATAGATAGACCGATGGTGATCGATGCCGATGGTTTGAATGCTTTGGCAGGAGAGACTTCAAAACTTAATGAAATCGATTATCCTAAAGTGCTAACCCCCCATCCGGGCGAGATGGCACGTCTTTGTGAGGTTTCCACTGCCGAGATTCAGTCAGACCGCACCTCATACGCACTTAAAGCAGCTGAGAAGTGGCAGGCGGTAGTGGTTTTAAAGGGGGCCGGGACCGTCGTTGCTTCACCCGGAGGCAGAGTATTCATTAATACTACCGGCAATCCGGGTATGGCCGCTGGAGGTTTTGGGGATGTGCTGACCGGTATGATCGCCGGACTGATCGGACAAGGATATAAAGAAGAAGAAGCGGCTGTTTTAAGTGTCTATGTACACGGAAAAACTGCCGATGAGCTGGCTCGAACCAAGGGGACAATGGGGCTAACCCCTAGTGAAACCGCAGAAATGATTCCGCACGTGCTGCATAATCTAGCAAGAGATTTTTTAAAGCAGGAAAAAGGGCTTGACAATGGAAAGGTATATTAAACACGAAGCGATAGGAAACAGAGGAGGCGAAAATAAGGATGAGCGTCATGGCTGATGTCCGGCCTGCTTGGGTAGAGATTGATTTAGATGCAATTACAAACAATTATAAGGCAGTAAGGAAAACATTGAAGGATGAAACAAAAATCATGGCCGTGGTGAAAGGAGACGCCTATGGATGTGCTTCTGCACTGCCGGCTCAGATGCTGCTTGAGTTGGGCGCTGATTATTTAGCGGTTGCGATATTGGATGAAGCGTTAGAACTTAGAAAGGCAGGGATTGAAGACCCGATTTTAGTCTTAGGTTATACACCGGCTTCGCAAGCCAAGCTTGCTGTCAAAAATGATATTACGCTGACGGTTTACCGGAAGGAAAGTGTAGAAGCCGTATCTAAAGCAGCTCAGGAACTTAAAAAGATCGGAAAAGTTCACATAAAAGTGGATACCGGAATGGGTCGCATAGGTCTGCAGCCTGGTCAAGAAGTTGTTAAATTTATTAAGGAAGCAAAGAATCTCGATAAGATAGAAACGGAAGGCATCTACACTCATTTCTCGGTAGCGGAAATGGAAGAGCCTGGGGATAAAGAATATACATATGATCAACTTTCTATATTTGAAGAGACTCTTTCTATGCTTCAAAAAGAAGAGATGGAAGTTCCTATCAAGCATGCTTGCAATAGTGCAGCGATCATGAATATCCCCGAATCCCGGTTAGATATGGTGCGGACCGGGTCAGCCATCTTTGGGATTACCGTCACGGACGAGATTAATCGAAAGTTGGACCTAAGGCCGGTGATTTCGCTAAAAGCAAGCATTGGACATGTCAAAAAAGTTCCGAAAGGACGCGCAATCAGCTATGGCCGAACTTATGTTACGGAAAAAGAAACCACAATAGCCACACTGCCTTTAGGGTATGCTGATGGTTACAGCCGGCTTTTGTCTAATCAGAGCCAGGTGCTTGTTGGCGGGAAAAAAAATCCCCAAATTGGCCTGGTCTGCATGGACCAGTGCATGGTGGATGTAAGTGAAGTGGAACCAACTCCTCAGGTCAACGACACTGCAGTGCTTCTCGGCAGGCAGGGAGAGGAAGAAATCACCATGGGGGATTTAGCTCGCATTATGGGAGCGAAGGCGAATGATCTTGAAGTGGTGACTCACTTCACAAAGAGACTCCCCAGGGTCTATATCTGGCAGGGAGAACCAATCGCTGTTTATGACATGAACGGATTAAGAAAAAAACAGTAGATGCAATCAAAGACTTCAATATGAAGGAGAATGATGGGAAAAAGCGAATACAATTTGGTGGTTGAATCAGAACTTTTCGGAGGGATGGTTATTTTTTCATCAATAGCTTGGCTATCGCCTTGCCTGACTTTGTAAGTGCTCATAGCTGAGCTTTTCCTTTTCGTTTGTTTGAAGTAAATCAAGTGATAGGAGGGTTTGATTGTGTTTGATAAGGAAAAAATCAAACAAATCAAGAAAAAGAATGAAGAGTGGGAAGAAAGCAAGGTTCAAAAGGCGATTAGTCGATTTCCCGAAAGAAAAGAGGATTTTGAGACCATTTCTGAGCTTCCGGTAGAAAGGCTTTATACACCTTGCGACGTTGAAAACCTGGACTATCTTGAGGATTTGGGATTCCCGGGGGAGTTTCCTTATACGCGCGGGGTACAGCCTACGATGTATCGGGGAAGATTTTGGACGATGAGGCAGTATGCTGGATTTGCTTCAGCGGAAGAATCCAATACTCGATACAAATACCTTCTAAAACAGGGACAGACAGGTCTTAGTGTGGCTTTTGATTTACCAACGCAAATCGGTTATGATTCTGACCATGATATGTCAGAAGGGGAAGTTGGAAAAGTTGGTGTGGCGATCGATTCCCTGGCGGATATGGAGATTCTGTTTGACGAGATTCCTCTTGACAAAGTGAGCACATCCATGACCATTAATGCCCCGGCCGCCGTTTTGTTGGCCATGTATGTTGCCGTGGCCGAAAAGCAAGGAATTTCACCGGATAAACTCACTGGTACGATTCAAAATGATATTTTGAAAGAATATGCAGCAAGGGGAACTTTCATATTTCCTCCGAAACCATCAATGAGATTAATCACGGATACTTTTGAATATTGTTTTAATAGTGTACCCGGATGGAACACCATAAGCATCAGCGGCTACCATATAAGAGAGGCCGGGTCTACGGCGGTTCAGGAAGTTGCTTTCACACTGGCAAACGGCATAGCGTATGTCGAGGCTGCTATTGAGGCGGGATTGGATGTGGATGATTTTGGACCAAGACTTTCTTTTTTCTTTAATTCCCATCTTGATCTTTTAGAGGAAGTAGCAAAATTCAGAGCAGCAAGAAGACTTTGGGCCCGCATCATGAAAGAAAGATTTAAGGCAAAGAACCCTAAATCCTTAATGCTCCGTTTCCACACCCAGACGGCAGGATCAACCCTCACCGCACAGCAGCCCAATAACAATATTGTCAGAGTTGCCCTGCAGGCGCTGTCAGCTGTATTAGGCGGAACACAATCGCTGCATACAAACTCTAAGGATGAGGCTTTGGCCCTTCCTTCTGAAGAATCCGTACAAATTGCTCTCAGAACCCAGCAGATTTTGGCCGAAGAAAGCGGGGCGGCCGATACGATTGATCCTTTGGCCGGGTCATATTATGTGGAGAATTTGACGGAAAAAATTGAAAAAGAAGCACTTGAATATATTGAGAGAATCGATGACTTGGGTGGCTCTCCCTCCGCTATTGAAAAAGGCTTTATTCAAAAAGAGATACAGGAGAGTGCCTATCGGTATCAAAGAAGTGTTGAAGAACAAGAAAGAATTGTAGTTGGCGTCAATAAATATAAAACAGACGAAGCACCACCCGAAGACCTGCTCGAAGTGGATCCCGCCGTTGGAGAGCTGCAGACAGAAAAACTTGCAGAGCTTAGAAAGACCAGAAAAGACGACGATGTTCGCAAAACACTCAAAGACTTAAAAGAAGCAGCTGAAGGGAAGGAAAATCTCATGCCTTATATACTTGACTGTGTCAAGGCTTATGCAACTCTAGGCGAGATATGTGATGTGCTTCGTGATGTTTTCGGTGAATACGAACAGGCAGTCTTGTTTTAGTTCGGAGCGGATAAGGAGGGATGGAACAATGAATAAGGAGAAAAATATTCGGGTATTGGTGGCCAAACCGGGATTAGATGGTCACGACAGAGGAGCCAAAGTCATTGCCCGTGCGCTAAGAGACGCAGGCATGGAAGTTATTTATACAGGGTTGAGGCAATCCCCTGAACAAATTGTCCAGGCAGCTGTGCAGGAAGACGCAGATGTCATTGCCGTCAGTATTTTGTCCGGCGCACATATGCATTTGCTCCCGCGAATAGTAGATATGTCAAAAGAATCAGGTCTTGAAGATGTGTTGGTCATTGCCGGAGGTGTTATTCCGCAAGGTGATATTAAAAAGCTTGCTGATTCGGGTGTTGCGGGTGTCTTCACTTCCGGAACCTCAACAAAGGAGATTATTGACTTTATTCAAAATCAAGTGAATTGACTTTAGGGAGAGACGGTGAAATCATTGTCACTAGCACAAAAGGCACGTGAAGGGGATAGGCTCTCAGTTGCCCGTTTAATCACCATGGTCGAAAACAGACAGGAAGAAGCTGAAAAAGAGCTTGCTTTTTTGCATTCCTATACTGGTAAAGCGAAAGTCATTGGGGTTACGGGCCCCCCCGGAGCGGGCAAAAGTACATTGACCGGAAAATTTGTAAAACAGTGGCGAGCTCTTGGCAAGAAAGTAGCTGTGGTAGCGGTGGATCCGACCAGTCCTTTTACCGGGGGGTCACTGCTGGGGGATCGTCTTAGGATGTCTGAATTAACTACGGACCCCGGGGTGTTTATTAGGAGCATGAGTACTAGGGGGAGTTTAGGTGGATTGGCCGCGGCTACAGGTGATGTAATTCGCGTATTGGATGCAGCCGGATATGAAATTATTATTGTAGAAACAGTCGGTGTGGGGCAGGCAGAAGTGGACATAATGGAAATAGCCGACAGTGTTCTTGTTATCACGGTCCCAGGCCTTGGGGATGATATTCAGATTAGCAAAGCGGGCATCATGGAAATAGGAGATGTCTTTATCGTAAATAAAGCGGACCGTCATGGAGCCGACCAAATTGTGACAGCTTTGGATATGATGCTGGATTTAAATCCCACCGAAAATGATTGGCGTCCCCCCATCATTAAAACGGTGGCAACTTCCGGGGAAGGGATTGAGGATTTAGTAAAAAAAGTGCAAGAACATTTTTCCTATACTGAAAAAGCAGGTCTTCTTGAAGGAAGAAAGATGCAGCGGACAAAAAACGAAATTGTAAACATACTCAAGAAGAGGTTTGAAGAAACAGTTATCGACCCAGCGGAGGCTGAAGGTGCTTTGGACTCATACGCCAAAAAAGTTTATGAAAAAGAAATGGATCCATATCAAGCGGTGGATAAAATTATGAAGGAAAAGGACAGATAAGGAGGGATTGCTTTGTTTGGTAAAATTAGTCATTTGGGGATTGCCGTAAAAAATATCGAAGATTCGCTAAAGCTTTATACAGATGTTTTCGGATTGGAGTTAGAGGGAATCGAAGAGGTTCCTGAGCAAAAAGTTAAAGTTGCCTTTCTTCCGATTGGCGAAAGCAGAATTGAACTATTGGAAGCAACGGAGCCTGACAGTGCCGTGGCCAAGTTTATTGAAAAAAAAGGCGAAGGTATCCAACACATTGCATTTCAAGTTGAAAACGTGGAAAAAGCTATCACATCTGCTAAGGAGATGGGTTTGAAAATGATAGACGAAAAACCCCGTAAAGGGGCTGGGGGAGCAAAGATTGCTTTTATACACCCCAAAAATACTTACGGCGTGTTGATGGAATTATGCGAGCACGAGGATGACCATTAGGAAAATCAAGGAGGGATGAGCGAGAATGTCAGAGGAACTAGAAAAGAAGTTAGAAGAATTGCAGATTGAACGAGATAGGATCCGCGCCGGAGGCGGAGAGAAGAGAATACAAAAACAGCATGATTCAGGGAAGATGACGGCCCGGGAAAGGGTAGATGCTTTTCTAGACGAAGGAAGCTTCGTGGAAATGGACATGTTTGTAAAGCATAGGGCAGTGGATTTTGGAATGGACAAAGTGGATGCTCCCGGTGAGGGAGTTGTGGTAGGCCATGGAACAGTCAACGGGCGGCAGATTTGTGTTTCTGCTCAGGATTTCACAGTTATTGGGGGATCCTTAGGAGAGATGCATGCCGCTAAAATATGCAAAGCCATGGATTTAGCCAGTAAAATTGGTGTTCCTTTTATTTGCTTGAACGATTCGGGAGGAGCACGAATCCAAGAGGGCGTGGATGCCTTAAAAGGATATGGAGAGATTTTCTACCGAAACACAGTTTGTTCCGGTGTCATTCCGCAGATTTCTGTTATCATGGGGCCTTGCGCTGGAGGAGCGGTTTACTCGCCGGCTCTTACAGATTTTGTATTTATGTCTAAAGGTGCGAATATGTTTATTACAGGTCCTGAAGTAATTAAGACCGTAACCGGAGAGAATGTAACTTTTGAAGAGTTAGGTGGAGCCATGACTCACAATCAAACGAGTGGTGTGGCCCATTTTGTGGCTGAAGATGAGCAGCAATGCTTAGAAGATGTAAAGAAATTGTTATCTTTTTTGCCGGATAATAATTTGGATGAAGTTCCTTTGGTAGAAACCAAAGACGATCCCAATAGGATGGATGAATTTTTACAGGACCTCATTCCATTGAATCCGAATAAACCTTATGATGTCAGGGATGTTCTTAAAAGTGTTTTTGATGATGGGGATTTTCTTGAAGTGCAGGAGTTGTATGCTCAAAACATTGTCGTTGGGTTCGGCAGGTTAAATGGACGCACTGTGGGGGCTGTTGCCAATCAGCCCAAAATTATGGCGGGATGTCTTGATATCAACGCTTCTGACAAAGCAGCTAGATTTGTCAGATTTTGCGATGCGTTTAATATCCCGCTGTTAACTTTTTCAGATGTGCCCGGTTATCTTCCGGGAGTAAGTCAAGAACACGGCGGTGTTATCCGCCATGGAGCAAAGCTCTTATATGCTTATTCTGAAGCAACGGTGCCCAAGATTACGGTGATATTAAGAAAAGCCTATGGAGGTGCTTACATTGCCATGTGCAGCCGCCATCTGGCCGCGGACATGGTCTTTGCTCTTCCTACGGCGGAGATTGCCGTCATGGGACCATCCGGTGCTGCCAATATTATTTACAGGAAAGAAATCAAAGCTGCAGAAAATCCCGACGATCTGAGGGAGCAGAAAATCGAAGAGTTTAGAGAGCGTTCGGCCAATCCTTATGTAGCAGCATCTAGAGGGTATGTAGATGATATAATACAGCCTAAGGAGATGAGGCCGAAACTGATAAGTTCTTTAGAAACACTATTGAATAAAAGAGAGTCTAGACCTAGCAAAAAACATGGAAATCTACCTGTTTAAGGATGGATAGTGACTAAAGAGAGGTGTGTATTGCATGGATGGACGTTTGTGGCTTGGTATAGAAACGGCGGTTGTAGGAATGGGGATCGTCTTTTTGGCCCTTTATTCTTTGACCTTGATTTTACAGGTTTTTCGAAAGATTTTCTATCAAGAAGAGATAGAGGAAAGTTTAAGCGAAGAACCGGCAGCAACTCCTGCTGCTTCCTCGGATTTAGGCAGCCAGGAGGAGATCACAGCGGCTATTACGGCAGCGGTCGCATCCTTTATGGATAAAACAAGCCAGCAAATCTCTATAGTCGGGATAAGGGCCAAGAGTGAACAAAAATCAGGCTGGACCGGCAGCGGTTGGAAAATGGCCGGCAGAACGGAAATGATGGAAAAAAGGCAAGAACATTATGAATAAAAGCATAGTATTGAAAGAGCTGGCGAAAGGAGTTATTGAAAGATGAGGAAATTTAATGTGACGGTGAATGGGACAACATATGAGGTAGTGGTCGAAGAAGTAAAAGAAAAACCGGGGAAAGAACATACAGAATCTTCCAAGCCTGCCCCTCCGACGGCAGAGGATCAAAAAGCATCTTCGAAAGTCAAGGAAGCACCGCCTAAAGAAGAACCTAAAAAGGCGGAACCGGCAAAAGAGAAAGAGAAAAAACCAGAGGAACCTAAGCCGGTAGCCAATGGTGAGGGAGCGGGGACTGTAATGGCGCCTATGCCGGGTACTGTTTTAAGCATAAAGGTGAAAGAAGGAGATGAAGTCGAGCAGGGACAGGTTTTGTTGGTTTTGGAAGCGATGAAAATGGAAAACGAAATCACATCTCCCCGAGGCGGAACAGTAAAATCGATTAATGCTGCTGAAAATGATTCAGTAGGATCTGGCGATGTGCTGGTGGTCATTGAATAGGCAATCCACAATTCTTCATGAAAACACAAGGAGCGATGAATGTAAAAAGGAGGAGTAGTGGATGATTCAAGGTTTTATATCGTTTTTCCAAACTTCCGGATTTGCTAATATGACTGTCGGTCAATTCGTCATGATCGTTGTGGCGTTTGTGCTTATCTATTTGGCCATAGTAAAAAAATACGAGCCTCTTTTATTAGTTCCGATCGGATTCGGTGTTATGCTTGCTAACCTGCCGATGGCGGGGCTGATGGAACCTCCGCAAGGAGGGGATATTGGAGGTTTATTGTATTATCTCTATCAGGGAATTGCGCTGGGGATATATCCTCCCCTGATTTTTGTCGGCATAGGGGCGATGACAGATTTTGGACCTCTCATTGCCAATCCTAGGACAGTTCTTCTAGGAGCGGCAGCACAATTTGGGATTTTTGCTACTTTTGCCGGAGCTTTATTTCTTGGTTTTCTCCCGAATGAAGCGGCGGCGATCGGCATTATTGGCGGAGCGGATGGGCCGACAGCTATTTTTGGTGCTTCAAGATTAGCTCCGGAGCTAATCGGTCCCATTGCCATTGCTGCTTATTCATACATGGCATTGGTCCCTATTATACAGCCTCCCATCATGCTGGCTTTAACTACCAAGAAAGAGCGGATGGTGGTCATGGAACAGCTGCGGCCTGTCTCAAAGACAGAAAGAATTTTGTTCCCCATTATCGTCGCTTTGCTGGGAGGGCTTCTTGTGCCAGCCTCTTCTGCACTGTTAGGATCACTGATGGTGGGTAATCTGTTTAGGGAGAGCGGTGTTGTGGAACGGCTTTCCAAAACAGCCCAGAACGAACTAATCAACATCATCACCATCTTTTTAGGTCTGACTGTAGGGGCGACAGCCAGCGCTGAGATTTTTTTGACTTGGCAGACAATTGGCATAGTTGTTTTGGGTCTAGTCGCGTTTGCAGGAGGCACCATGATGGGCGTCATTCTTGGGAAAATTATGTATCGCGCAACCGGTGGGAAGGTCAATCCATTGATCGGATCGGCCGGAGTATCGGCTGTACCCATGGCTGCCAGGGTTTCCCAAACGGTTGGCAGCAAAGAGAATCCCGGCAACTATTTGTTGATGCACGCTATGGGTCCGAATGTAGCGGGTGTTATAGGTTCAGCGATAGCGGCCGGTGTTATGTTGGCTCTCTTTAGCTAGGAATGAAGAGCCTCTCGCCAAGCGCGGGGGGTTTTGCTTATCCTCAGATCTTTTACGAATGATTCAGATAGGGTAAGATCCTTATCATCTTGAAAGCTGGCAAATAGAATAGATCGAAGGTTCTTGTAATCTTTGCAGCTATGCGTAAGCGAAGTTCTGATGATACTAAAACGGACACGGGGTGTTGTTGATGAAAAGAATGCGCCTGCGGGAGTTAGGTGTGAGGATTGGGGAGTTAGAAACCGGAAGGTGGAATGCTATCACTGATGTCACCGGAGTTAAAGTGGGGCATAAGACTTTAGTAAAAGGAGAAGGGAAACTAGTTCCGGGAAAGGGCCCTGTCCGAACCGGGGTGACAGCTGTTTTTCCCCATCCCGATAATATCTTTGAAAACAAAGTTCCGGCAGCCGTTCATATTGTGAATGGATTCGGAAAATCCATGGGACTGCCTCAGATCGAAGAACTCGGCACGATTGAAACGCCTATTTTGTTAACCAATACTTTAAACATAGGCATTGCTGCCGATGCTCTTATCGAATATATGCTGTTAGGTAACCCTGACATAGGCATCAAGACAGGTACAGTCAATCCTATTATAGGAGAATGTAATGACGGTTATCTTAATGACATTCGAGGTCGGCATGTGCGAACAGAAGATGTTTTTCAGGCCTTAGAAACGGCAGATAGCGGAGAAGTTGAGGAAGGCGCTGTTGGTGCGGGAACAGGTATGTCTGCCTTTGAATACAAAGGCGGCATCGGAACTTCATCTAGGGAGTTTGCTGTTTCGAAAGAGAAATTTACAGTAGGTGCTTTAGTGCTTTCTAATTTCGGGACCCAAAAAGAACTAAGAATTGATGGTATTCCGGTTGGGAATGAGCTATCCTGCAGGCAAGAACAGCGGCAAGGTGATGGATCAATCATGGTAGTTATAGCCACGGACGCACCTTTAAATGATCGACAATTACTGAGAATAGCAAAACGGGCAGGAATCGGTATTGCTCGAACGGGCTCCATTGCCTCTCATGGTAGCGGGGATTTCATTATTGCTTTCTCTACAGTCAACCAGGAAAAAACATCATCGAATGAACCCATTCGAGAAACAAAAACCTTGAAAGAAGATGGTGCTGTTCTGGAAATATTTTTTCAGGCAGCTGTTGATGCAACCGAAGAAGCGATTATCAATTCTGTTATGAAAGCGGAGTCTGTGGAAGGAAGAGATGGAAATGTGCGAGAGGGAATTCCGCTTGAAGAAGTGAAAGAGATTCTTAAAAAGCATGGAAGAGATGGGTAAAAAAAAGCTTATTCAGGAGGTGGAGAAAATTGTCATCAGATGTTCTTGTACATGTAACCCGCGGTGACATGGTGGAATGCGTTCATAGAGGCAGTATTGCTGTCGTTGATTCTACAGGAAAGCTCCTTTATGGTCTAGGAGAGCCCGGTATGTATTCTTATCTTAGGTCATCAGCCAAACCAATACAAGCTGTACCGGCGGTTGAGAGCGGAGCGGCAGACCATTTTGATTTAACGGATAAAGAGTTAGCGTTGTTTTGTGCATCCCATAACGGGGAAGAAAAGCACACGAGTGCGGTTATGGGAATTCTGAAAAAACTGGGACTTGATGAAAGCGATCTTGATTGTGGTGCCCATATGCCGATGTATCCGCCGGCATCAAAAGCGCTTATTCAATCAAAAGAAAAAGCAACCAGCAGACACTGCAATTGTTCGGGTAAACATGCAGGCATGCTGGCTTATGCACTGTACAGGGGATACCAGAAGGAAGGGTATGTAAAGCAGGAACACCCGGTCCAAAAAACAGCCCTCAAGGAAATAGCCTACTTTGCTGATATGCCGGAAGAGGCTGTCGCAACGGGAGTGGATGGTTGCGGAGTGGTTGTTTTTGGCATGCCGATCTATAATATGGCACTTTCTTATGCTCGTTTGGCGGACACAGAACAATTCACAAAAGAAAAAACACATGCTGTAAACCGAATTACCGGGGCAATGATGAATTATCCGGAAATGGTGGCCGGCACCAAAAGACTGTGCTCGGAACTGATGGCCAAGACAAACAATAAGCTTTTTGCAAAATCAGGCGCAGAAGGGGTCTATACAGTGGGTATTCCTGCCAGAAAAATGGGTATTGCCGTTAAAATCGATGATGGCGCAAACAGAGGGATAGGTCCTGTTGTTATTGAAGTGCTAAAGCAGCTGGAGATTCTTGATGCGGAAGAATTAGAAAACTTGCAGGATTTACATTGGGTCTCACAGAAAAATCATCGTAAAGATGTGGTAGGGGAAGTTAAGCCAGTATTTAAATTAGACACAATGGGAGGTCTTAAATAATGAAAATCTTTATGTCGGTTGATATGGAAGGAATAGCAGGAATCTCGCATAAAGAACACACGGCAAGAGACGGGAAAGAGCACGAAAGGGCAAGAGAACTGATGACAGACGAAGCGAGTGCGGCTGTGGAAGGGGCCCTCGATGCCGGGGCAGAAGAAGTAGTGGTGGGAGACTCACATGGTACAATGAGAAATATTATCCCGGAACGGCTCCACAAAGATGCCGTTTTGATAACGGGCTCCCCTAAACATCTGAGCATGATGGAAGGCGTTGATGAAAACTGTGCCGGAGTGTTTTTGGTAGGATATCACGCTAGAATGGGTGTCCATGGAGTTTTAAGTCATACCTATGACAGCCGGGTGGTATATAACCTTAAGCTCAACGGAGAATTTGTAGGCGAAGCGGGTATCAATGCCATGGTGGCCGGCCATTTTAATGTGCCTATTCTTATGGTCACCGGCGATAAAGCAGCAGTGGAGGACAACAAGAAGATTTTGGGTGATTTTGAAGGGGTGGCCGTGAAGGAAGCTTTGACAAGGTATGCTGTAAAAGGAGTACATCCAGAAAAAGCTTGCGAGATGATCAGAGAGGGAGCAAAACGCGCCATTGACAGGAAAAACGAGTTCAAACCGTTTCTTGTGGAAAAACCGATTAGGATTGAAGTTGGCTTTATTCAGTCCGGTATGGCGGATATGGCAGAAATTGTGCCCGGGTCAAAAAGGATCGATGACCGGACCATCTCTTATGCGGGAGAAGATGGCATTGAGGTATTCAAAGCTTTCAGGGCTTTGATTACTCTGGGAGAGACGGTATTGTAAGGCCAAAAGGTGTTCTGGTTAAAGCCAGAACACCTTTTCTATATGCTTTTTGTAGTGGTATTTTTAACAATGTTGTAATATAATGAATATAATAACAGAAAGATACTTTAAGGATAATCTTTAAGGAGGCTTTTTTATGGCGGACGATAATATGATCGCAGCTCAGATTAATGAGGCCGTGAATAAAGATAAACATTTTGATGATGTTCAGATTAAAGTCAGTTCATCCGATGGAATTGTAACTCTCAGCGGGAATGTCTTTGATCGAAAGCAAAAGGCGCTGGCAGAGAAATTCGCACGGAATACACAAGGGGTTGTTTCGGTTGAAAACCAACTTAAATTAGTGGAACCGAAATTCGAAACGCTAACCGAATTAAGTATGATCAGCAGTAAAAACGCTCCTTTGGTGAATGATATGAAGAGCATATTAAAGGAGCACCCTTCCATCAACTCACAGGCGATTAAAATCATTTCGGCAAAACGTTTTGGCGTTTTTTATATTAAGGGATATGTAAGTGATGCACTAAAGAGAGAAGAAGTTGAAAAAACATTAGAGAAGCTTTCAGGAGTTCGGTATGTTATTAACGATTTGGTCATTGATGAAGATTATTTAGAATTACTTGACGCTAGGATTGATTCCAAGCTTCTTGACATCAAGAAAAACAAAGGGATTCCTAGTCTTACAGAAAAATTTTTCGTAGACAGTGCTAACAAAAGAATTCTTCCTGAAGTAAGAGAAGCTTTAAACCGGCACCCCCGTCTGGACGCTTCCGAGATAAAAGTAAAAGCTGAACCGTTTCAAATTGGTATTTTCCATTTAACAGGAACGGTAAAAACCGAAGAACATAAAAAAATGGCCGAAAAAATGGCCCGCAACGTACGAGGCGTGAAATACATCAATAATGAGCTGGAAGTGAAAACTAAAGAGTGATAATAGGAGGAAATATGCCCAGCAAATCAAAAGTAGTGATTTCTCGCTGCTGTGATTATCAAGATGAGTCGCTGAAAGCCACTCTAGATCAATTGCTGCGGCATCTCGGAGGCATGGAGAGGTTTGTACAACCGGGGGAAAAAGTGTTAATCAAGGTGAATCTTTTAAGCCCTAAATCTCCGGAGAAAGCAGTGACCACTCATCCTGCTTTGGTAAAACAATTAATAAAATCGGTGCTATCTTGTGGTGGGAAACCAATAGTGGGAGACAGTTCGGGAGGAATGATGAAAGGAAAGTCCTCGACTTCGAGGGCTTTAGATATTTCCGGGATTCGGCAAGCGGCAGAAGAAGCAGGCGCAGAAGTGGCAAATTTTGATCAAGAAGAAGTAATTCAGGTTCCTAATATTGACAATCCCATTGCATCTGAATTTAGAATGTCCAAAGTGGTGCATGACGCGGATACCATTATTTGCATGCCCAAACTTAAAACTCATACAGCTACCTTGTTTACGGGAGCTATCAAAAACATGTTTGGTACGATTCCCGGTTATCAAAAAGCGGAATATCACCGTATAGCTCCGAAATTAGAGGATTTTTCCAAAATACTGGTCGACATCTATCAACATGCTAAACCTGATTTAGTTGTGATGGACGGTATTTTGGCCATGGAAGGGCCGGGGCCGGCTCATGGACATCCTTATAAAGCAAATCTTTTGCTTGCAAGTGCTGATGGTGTGGCTTTAGATGCCGTTGCTTCAAAGATTATGGGTTTTGATCCATCAGAAATTGCGACTACAAGAATTGCCCAGGAACATCATTTAGGAGAAGGAAGAATTGACAACATTGACATACGAGGACTTTCAGTAGAAGAGGCGATGTTATCAGACTTTTCACTGCCTTCTCAGGCAATATTGTCGCGCATTTCGCCTTTTTGGATAAGAAGAGGATTGGGGATGCTAAAAGCCAGACCTCATATCATCAAAGAAAAATGTGTGCGCTGTGGTTTTTGCCGAGAGAATTGCCCGGTTCAGGTTATTTCCATGGAGGATGGATTCCCTGAGATAGACCAAAAAAGGTGTATAAAGTGCTACTGCTGCCAAGAGCTGTGCCCAGAGGGAGCTGTAGTTGCTCAGTACGATTCTTTGCTTTTGCGAGCTTATATGCGCTTGATGAGTAAAAAGAGCACATAAAGATATTCTATATGCTTTACGATGCAATAAACCTTTGATATAATTGGAAAAGAAGTGAATACCAATGTGCCAGGGGAGCTCCAGGCGGAGCTGAGATAAGGAAATTATACCTTAACCCTTTGAACCTGATGAAGAAAGCCTGCTGTGAGTGGGCCTGGATCATACCAGCGCAGGGAGTTTGCACTCGTTGAATATTCGCAGCTGGATAGCAGCTGCGTTTTGTTTTATGATCTTGTGTAGGGCAGCAAAAAGTTTAAAAAAGAAAAAAAGCAGCAATCAATTTGGCTAAGTCTGCAGAGTTTCCTCAATATAGGTATGATGAATAGAGTCCTTCTAAAGTCGGAAACTCCTTGGTTTTGGCATTGGTTATAGATTCCATTAGATTATAGAATAAAGGGGTGGTTTTATGAAAAAAGTATTGACGATTGCAGGCTCAGATTCAGGAGGCGGAGCGGGCATTCAGGCTGATTTAAAGACTTTTTCCGCCATAGGGACATACGGGATGAGTGCTATCACCGCCCTGACAGCTCAAAATACTGTTGGAGTTCAAGGTGTAGTGGAGTTAGATCCCAAGTTTGTAGGTCAGCAAATCGATTCTGTCGCCACCGACATTGGTGTTGATGCGGTCAAAATCGGTATGTTGTCAAATGAGCTGATCGTAAAAGAGGTGGCCGAGAAAATCAAAGAGCATGGTCTGCAACGAGTGGTATTAGATCCTGTGATGGTTGCCAAAGGAGGCGATCATTTGCTTAAAAAAGAGGCAGTAGAGTCTTTAAAAGAGCAACTGATTCCTTTAAGCGAGATAGTAACACCTAATCTTAGCGAGGCAGAAGTGTTGACAGGGATGAAGATTAAGAAATTAGCAGAGATGAAAAAAGCTGCTAGGATGATTCATGAGATGGGTGCCAACAATGTGGTTGTCAAAGGAGGACATTTAGAAGGTGATGCTGTCGATTTGCTTTACAATGGGACAGAAGACAAAGTCTTTTCTTCCCCGCGAATTAAAACGAAGAATAATCATGGTACCGGCTGCACATTCGCCGCAGCGTTAGCTTCTTATTTGGCCAAAGGAAATGATGTGCCCCAGGCGGTAGAAAAAGCAAAACAATACATCACAGAAGCAATTAGGTTTTCGCTTGATCTAGGCAAAGGGCATGGACCAACCAATCATTTTGCAAGTCTATACAATAAAAGCTTACGCTATGAGCTTCTTCAAGAGATAAAAGGAGCTTTGGAGATATTGGATGGGATGAAAATCGGATCCCTTATCCCTCAAACGCAGAGCAATTTGGCATTAGCCCTGCCTTATGCTGTCGATTATTCAGATGTAGCGGCTGTGCCAGGCAGACTCATTCGCTGGGAGGACTCTTTTAAGACACTTTCGGGACCTGCTTTTGGGACATCCAAAAGCATGGCTTCGGTTGTCTTAATGGCGATGGAATTTGACCGCGAAACGAGGGCCGCCATGAATATTCGCTATTCAAAAGAGATTTGGGAGGCCTGCCAGCGTGCGGGTTTTTCCATGATAGAATTCTCTTGGCCAAAAGCGGGTGAAGATCCGCCTGAAAATACTTTTAAAGAAGCAGTTGCCCGGTATTTTGGAGAACATTGTTCTCTGCCTGATATGATTTACAGCCAGGGAGGTTGGGGAAAAGAAGCTCATATAGAATTCTTTGGGAAAAACGCATTTGAGATTACAGAGAAAATCAAAATGATGATGGACTACCTTTAAGAACGAGACGTTGAAAACAGTGTATTGATGAATTTTGATTGTTTCGTCAATTTACTCAGACTAGCGGGAATGAGATTATACCTAAAGAAAGCATGTTTTGACAGTATCGGTGCTGCAAGGAGGTGAAAGCATGGAGGTGACTAGAGAAGCATTCAAATTATTGGAAAAGATAAGAGAAAAAAGACCGCTTGTCCATGCCATTTCGAATATGGTTACAGCTAATGTAACGGCCAATGCCCTTCTGCAGATCGGTGGACTGCCTGTGATGGCCGACAGCGAAATGGAAGTAGAAGATGTTGTTAGAAAAGCTGACGCCTTGGTTTTAAATATGGGGATGATCAATGAAGAGAAAAGAAAAGCGATACTTAAAGCAGGAAAAGCAGCCAATAGAACCAAGATTCCAATTATCCTAGATCCGGTGGGAGTAGGATCCTCCAAGTTTCGAAATGAGACTATTAAGGCTCTGCTGGATGCGGTTGATGTTACGATTATTCGATGCAATCTGGGCGAAGCATCTTTTCTAGGGGGACTTGGTGGTAAAGTAAAAGGGGTAGAATCTGACACAGACGACATTGACCCGCAAGAAGCGGCTACTTTACTGTCCAAAAGATATCGCGCCGTGGCAGCTGTAACCGGCAAACATGATTATATCACAGATGGGTATGAAGGCTGCAGGTTATCCAACGGACATCCATTTATGAGTAGAATCACAGGCTCTGGGTGTATGTCTTCGGCGGTCGTGGGAGCATTTGCGGCTGTTAGCCGTGACTACTGGTTGGCAGCAGCAGCGGCCTTGATGTGTTTTGGGACGGCGGGAGAGCTAGCTGGAGAAAAAAGCGTCGGACCTGGAAGTTTTTCGGTATCATTTATGGATAGTTTATTTGATCTTGACGAATATGCACTCTGTAAAAGAGGAAAAGGAGTGTTAGTTAAATAGTCACCGAGGAGGGAAACTATGTTTGATCTAAGCCTTTATGTTATCACTGATCCGTATCTTTCCAAAGGACGTTCCCATAGGGAAGTGGTTGAAAAGGCCATAGCGGGCGGGGCAACAATGATCCAGCTTAGAGAAAAAGAATCCACATCGCTTGACTTTTATCGACTTGCCAAAGAAGTAGTCTCTGCGACCAAAAAGCAGGGTGTGCCTCTTATTATTAATGACCGAGTTGACATTGCTTTGGCGGTTGACGCTGAAGGAATTCATGTGGGACAAAAAGATCTTCCAGCCCCTGTTGTGAGAAAGATGATAGGGAAGGACAAAATATTGGGGGTTTCAGCGGGAAATATCGAAGAAGCAAAAATCGCCGAAAAAGAAGGCGCGGACTATATAGGAGTGGGCGCCGTGTTCAGTACCGCAACCAAATCTGATGCAAGACAGGCCATAGGATTAGAAAGGCTTCAGACCGTTGCCAAATCCGTAAATATCCCCGCTGTGGCGATCGGTGGGATTAATCATGACAACGTGGAGGCAGTTATCCAAAGCGGGGTGGATGGAGTCGCCGTGGTTTCCGCCATTGTAGCTGCAGAAAATATCCAAAAAGCTGCAGAAGAAATGAAAATATTCATAGATAGAAGCAAATAAGCAAGAAAGGCTCCTGTGCATACAACAGGAGCTTTGTTTTGTGAAAAATCGATTCGAAGAGATGGTATTTGGATTAGAAAGATATGTATAAATGTGCACATACAGATATATTAATGCGTATTGAGAATATGCTTTGCAATCGCCCTTCGGTCTATATGTATGCAAGAATGGATGAGCTGACTGGATTCATTTTTTTGGACTAGCAAAAAAATTGCTTGTTGTAATTTTCGTTAACACAATTTTGATTGAAGAAAAAATGAAGGCTGTATGAGTAGGAGAACGCCGATTCGATTTCCTAGAGGTATTTTGGTGCAAGTTTACTTATAAATGTTTTTTTGATACAATTAACTATACATTTTCTGCTTAAGAGGTGTCGAACGTGGGAAATGAGCTAGAATCATTAAATAGTATTTCATCTATGGAGAACCTAAAAAAGAAGGCCTTTGACTGCGAGTGGTGTTCTTTGAGAAAAGGCTGTCTCGGAGTTGTTTTCGGGGAGGGGGATGCTAATACGGATCTCATGTTTGTAGGAGAGGCCCCCGGCAGAAGCGAAGATGAGCAGAGGCGTCCTTTTGTTGGAGCAGCAGGACAATTACTAGATAAAATTTTGACGGCTGCTGATATAGACAGGGAAGAGATTTACATCACAAATACAGTGAAATGCCGGCCTCAAGAAAATCGATTTCCCCAACCTGAAGAGCAAAAAGCCTGCTTTCCCTGGCTTGTAAGGCAAGTTCAGCTGATTGAGCCTAAAATAATTGTTTGCCTGGGATCGCTGGCTACCAAAACGATTTTAGGCCCCGAGTCGAAAGTAACAAAGATGCGAGGAGAAGTTTTTCGGCGGAAGGGAATTAACATCATTCCGACATTTCATCCGGCCGCGTTATTAAGAGACAGCAGAAAAAAATATCCTGTATGGGAAGACATTCAAATGATCAGAGATAAATATAGAGCCTTGACATAACTTCAGCCAAGCTTACTAATAGAAGAGGAGAGGGATCAAATGGAACAAAAAAGCATCTATCCTTGGGACATAAGTGAAAAGATACGAAAAAGCCTTGAAGAGGCTGTTTCGGTGGTTTTTGGAGAAAACATAACCGGCGACAATATCTCTGTAGCACCGCCACCAAACAAAGAGTTTGGGGATTATTCTTCCCCAATGGCACTAAAGTTGGCCAAGACATTGAAAAAGTCTCCTGTGGAGATAGCCGGGGGATTAAAGACCTATTTTGAATCGACTCCTGTCGATTACATAAAGGAAGTGACTGTGACAAAACCAGGGTACATCAATTTTCTGTTGGATTATGATCAATATGCAAAAGATGTTCTGCAAAATATTAACACCAAGGGAAAAAATTTCGGTGAAAATAAAAGCGGGGAAGAGAAAAAATTTGTTATCGAACATACGAACATCAATCCCAATAAAGCAGCTCATATCGGACATCTGAGAAATGCCTGCCTGGGGGATACCGTGGCAAAATTGGCAGAGCACTGCGGCTATGAAGTAGAGATACAAAACTATATCGATGATACGGGAACCGCTGTGGCGGATGTTGTCGTAGGCTTTCATTATCTTGGGGAAAAATATGATGGGAAACAGCGTTTTGATTACTTTTGTTGGGATCTTTATACCAAAGTGAACCTCTTATATGAAGAAGATGAAGAGCTTAGGGAAAAACAAGCTGAAGTGCTCCATTTGATCGAAAAAGGGGATAATGAGCTAGCGGATTTGGCAAAAGAGACATCAAAAAAAATTGTGGACTGCCATTTGGACACAATGAAGCGTTTGGATGTATTTTATGGGCTTTTAACTTGGGAAAGCGATATAATGAGTATGGGTTTTTGGCGGCATGCTTTTGATAAACTAAAAGAACAGGGTGGTATTATTTATGAGGAATCTGGTCCCAATGAGGGATGTTGGGTTGTCAAACTAGGTGATCTTGAGGAGTTTGAAAAGCTCGAAAACCCTGACAAAGTGCTGCTTCGCTCAAGTGGGACAGCTACTTATACGGCCAAAGATATTGCTTATCAGATGTGGAAATTTGGCGTTTTGGGGAAGGATTTTCTCTATAGTCCCTACTGCACGCAGGCCAACGCTGAAGTTCTTTGGACATCGGACATGGATGGAAATAAGATGGATTGTTTTGGGAAAGCAGATAAAGTGATGAATGTCATTGATATTCGCCAAAAATATCTGCAAGACGTCCTGAGGCTGTCGCTTTATAAATTAGGCTATCTTAAGGAAGCCGAGAATTCAATCCATTTTGGATACGAAGTCGTCGCCTTGTCAACTGCCGCTGCTAAGGAATTAGGAGTGCAAGTAAGTGATGAAAGAGATATTTATGCAATGGCCGGGCGTCGAGGAATCGGTGTTAAAGCAGATGACCTGATTGACAGGGCTATAGAAAAAACAACGGAGGAAGTATCCCGAAGGCACGAAGATATGCTCAAGGAGGAGCAAAAAAAATTGGGTACACTTATTGCCATCGGGGCCATCCGCTATTATATGCTTCGTTATAATACAAACTCTGTGATTGTATTTGATTTTCAAGAAGCTCTAAGCCTTCAGGGGAATACAGGTCCTTACCTTCAATACTCGTATGCAAGGGCATCCAATATTTTGAGAAAAGCCGAGCTGGACCAGGAAAAGATAAAGAGCTTATCAGCAGTGCAGACCCCTCTTGATATGACCCAAGAAGAAAAAGATATCATTAAAAAATTTGCTGAATTTCCATTAGTGGTGGAGAAAGCTTTTGCAGAAGTGGCCCCATCGGTTCTATGTGACTACACCCATTCGCTGGCCACTACTTTTATGAGTTTTTATGAAAAAGCACCTGTGCTGGCTGCCGAAAAGGATGAGCGTGATTTCAGGCTGTTCTTAGTGATTTCTTTCAAAGTAGTGATGGGTGCAGCGCTTCATGTTCTCGGTATTCCTGCCCCGGAAAAAATGTAATCATGGATGAGAAAAATGATATCTGGGAGGTTATAACCCGATCAGCAGAAGAGACCGAAGAGTTAGGAAGACTTTTGGCAAGTAAAGCAAAGGGCAGTGAAGTTGTGTGCTTAACGGGTGATCTAGGCTCTGGAAAAACTGTATTTGCAAAGGGTTTAGCCAAAGGTCTTGGCATAAAAGATTCTGTGGCTAGCCCTACTTTTACTCTAGTAAACGAGTATGAAGGAGAAATCCCTCTTTACCATATGGATCTTTATCGCTTGGAAAGCGCCGAAGGGGTGTTCGATTTAGGTTTTGAAGAGTATATAGAAGGCGGTGGCATCACGGTAATTGAATGGGCGGAAAGAATAAAGTTCTATCTGCCAGAGGAGTATCTTGAAGTTCGTTTTACAAGAATGGACAAAGAGTCTGTTGAACAGGAATTGGCGAATGGGTCCAGTGAAGAGGGGATGCGCTGTATTGAACTGTTCTCTCATGGAAGAAGATACCGAGGGCTTTTGGAAGGAATGAAGAAAAATGCGAGTTTTAGGGATTGATACAGCAACCAAAACAGCGAGCGTTTGTCTTTTAGATGATAAGGGGATTGTCGGGGAGCACACGCTTCATGTGGAGCAAGTTCATTCCAAAAAAATAATGCCTATGATAGAAAGAATGCTAAAAGATGTGGGAGTGGCTGTAAGCGACATAGACGGTATTGCCGTATCCTCGGGGCCTGGATCGTTCACAGGACTGAGAATTGGTATGTCAACGGCCAAAGGACTTGCCTATACATTAAAAATTCCCATTGTGGGGGTGTCGACGCTTGAAAGCCTTGCGTTTAATGCTGTGCCTACCCAAAAGCTTGTATGTCCAATACTCGATGCCAGAATGAAAGAGGTTTACAGTTCTCTCTATCGATGGGAAAATACGGAATTGATAAAGCTTAAAGAAGAGAAAGCGCTCTCTTTAGAAAACTTGCTGTCCGGCCTTCAAGATTATCAAGAGCCTTTTTTGTTTGTGGGGGAAGGAGCAGTTCGTTTTTTTGAAGATATTCAGAATTCATCATTAAAAAAGACGGAATTGGCACCAATGCATACGAATATCAATCGAGCTTCGTCTACTGCCATTTTAGGAAGAGACAGGATTTCGGCGGGCAAAGCGGACCAACTAATGGCTCTTCAGCCTAGCTATTTACGCCGTTCTCAGGCAGAGGTGGCCCGTGAAAAAAAGGGAAACCCAAATGAGTGAGAAAGAGGCTGTCATTCGACCTATGACAGAAGAGGATGTCGATGATGTTTTGGTTGTGGAAAGACTTTCCTTTCAAACTCCCTGGTCAAGAAAAGCTTTTCTCTCTGAATTACAAAACAACATGGTGGCCTTTTATTGTGCAGTGGAAAAAGACAAAAAGGTAGTAGGATACGGCGGAGTGTGGGTCATTCTTGATGAAGCTCATATCACTAATATTGCGGTTCACCCTGATTATCGCGGCCGGGGATATGGAGAAAAAATTCTGCTGTTTCTGATTGAAAAAGCAGCTTCTTTTGACTGTGAAGCCATAACGCTGGAAGTGCGAGTAAGTAATGAGAGAGCACAGAAGCTTTACAGAAAACACGGATTTTCGACTAAAGGGTTTAGAAAAGGGTACTATACGGATACGAATGAAGATGCTTTGGTTATGTGCAGGCAGTTTAGTAGGTCAGAAGGATAAAGTTTTTCCTTAGCGAATTTTATAATAGAAAGGTACCAACGGGGAAAGAGGTGATCTGATGAAACTCATGTTGGCTGTCGTAAGCAATCACGATGTAAGCGATTTGCTTTTAGCTTTCTCAAAAAACAGGATCAGGGCTACCAAGCTGGCTAGCTCAGGAGGGTTTCTTCGGGAAGGAAATACTACTCTCATTGTTGGTGTTGAAGATGAGCAGGCCGATTTTGTTTTAGGTTTGATTGAGGAGAGCTGCAGCTCACGAGTGGTAACCCGGACAGATATTGTTGGAGTCCACGAATCGCCTCTTTATAATATGGCTCCTCTCGATGTGGAAGTGAGCGGTGCTACTGTGTTTGTGCTCCCTATGGAAAAAGTCGTCAGATTTTAAGTGGTGGGCAACGCCCGTCTTTTATGAATTGGTCCCGGGTTTATACCGGGGCTTTTCTGTTCATAGTACCATCGAATAATGTTTAGGAGGGATAAGGATGAAAGATGCTATGGACGCTAATAGGCCTAAATCTAAAGAAGGGATCCAATATCACATTCAAGCGAAAAAAGGGGATCTTCCCCGTTATGTTTTGATGCCGGGCGATCCTGACCGGGTAGTTAAAATCGGGGAAACATGGGATTCATATGAAAAGTTAGCAAGGCATCGAGAATACCAAAGCATCAGGGGGAAATACTCAAGCGAGCCGATCGGCGCTTTGTCCACTGGAATAGGAGCTCCTTCAGCCGCCATTGCCGTGGAAGAGCTGGCCGAAATCGGTGTGGACACCATGATTCGAGTAGGCAGCACGGGAACTATTGCTCCCGGCGTTGAATGTGGAGATTTGATCATCAATACGGGTGCGGTTCGATTTGACGGAACGACCTCTTATTATGTCACCGAAGAATATCCGGCTGTGGCACATCATGAGATGGTTACTGCTTTGATTGAAGCGTGCGAGCATCTTGGTTACCGTTATCATGTCGGGATAGCAGCTTCAACTTCTTCTTTTTACACGGGGCAGGGACGGCCCGGATTTGGAGGTTATACACAATCTTGGGTCAAAGATCTCATCCCTGACCTACAGAAAGCGAAAGTACTAAACATTGAGATGGAGACGGCTTCCATTTTTACTTTAGCGTCTCTTTTTGAAATGAGGGCAGGAAGCGTTTGCACGGTTTTTGCCAACCGGATCACCGATACTTTTCAGGTGACAGGCGAAAACAGAGCCATCCATGCTGCGAATGAAGCTGTGCGAATTTTGTCCTCTTGGGACAGAATCAAAGAAGAAAACGGGAAACGTTACATGTATCCTTCTTTGCATAAAGAGGAGTAGAAAGGATAGATATTTTATGTCTGAATATATTCTAGGTATCGAAACGAGTTGCGACGAAACTTCTGCCGCTGTCGTCAAAGGCGGGGTAGAGGCACTTTCAAATATAGTTTCCTCCCAGATCGACATTCATCAAAAGTACGGGGGAGTTGTACCGGAGATCGCATCAAGAAGACATATTGAGGCAATTATCCCGGTCATAGAAGAATCCCTTGACAAGGCGGACATTTCACTGGATAAAATTGACGGAATTGCTGTTACGCGCGGGCCTGGTCTGGTAGGGGCTTTATTGGTTGGCGTTGCTACGGCCAAGTCAATTTCGTTTGTAAAAGGAGTGCCCCTTATGGGAATAAATCATATTGAAAGTCATATATATGCCAATTTTCTCTCTAATCGAAATATTCCTTTTCCCTTGGTTTGTCTAATTGTCTCCGGTGGGCATACTGATTTGGTGTATATGCCTGAGCATGGTATCTATGAATTGTTGGGGAAGACAAGAGATGATGCGGCGGGTGAGGCTTTTGATAAAGCTGCTAGGGTTTTAGGTTGGGGGTACCCCGGAGGACCGGTTATAGACCGAATGGCACAAAAAGGAGATGGGAGCAAAATCAGATTTCCGAGGGCATTTCTTGAATCGGGTTCCTACGATTTTAGTTTTAGCGGACTTAAAACGGCGGTTTTAAAGAAAGCGGAGCAACTAGATCAGGATACAAACAGCGCGATTACTTATGAGGATATGGCGGCTAGTTTTCAAGATGCCGTGGCTGAAGTATTGGTGAGAAAAACGATAGCAGCTGCAGAAAGCAAAAATGTCAAGAGCATTATTGCTGCCGGGGGAGTAGCAGCGAATTCTCAGCTTAGAGCTTCTTTAGAAGAAGAGGCTTGTAAAAAAGGATATTATTTTCACGTTCCCCCTCTTTCTCTTTGCACCGATAATGCTGCCATGGTTGCCTGTTTAGGACATTATAAGCATAAGGCCGGGATTTTTTCCGGGTTGGATTTGAATGCTCTGCCAAATTACCCGTTGGGAAAATGATGTTTTAATCATGTGGAGAAAGTAGTCGGTACAGTGTGGATATTTTTGAAAAAGCCTTTTCTATGCGCATTCAGACTGTGGATAACCGTGTTGATAATGTGGATTAATTTACATAAAACCGATATGAATAATATCATTGAAAGTGAGCGGTTGTTTTGAGTCAATCAAAAAGAGCTTTGATATTAAAGTCAGCTCAAGACCATGGAGTGCTTGCTTTGACTTCTTACTGCAATGCAAACTGCCTATTCTGCAGTAATAAGCAAAATCCGCCAGGGATACAGACAGTTAGCATCTGTCCCCAAAAACTTGATGAGATTGATGAAACTCTAGAATACCTTGCTCCGCGAGGGAAAATTATCATTGGCGAATCTGCCACTCGCATTTGCGAAGGAGAGCCTTTTTCGCATCCTGAGATTATGGAAATACTCAAAAAAACAAGGATGCATTTTCCTGAAACACCGATCCAAGTGACAACTAATGGGTCTTTTTTGGATGTGAAAACAGTTAAAGCCTTAAAAGAGCTAGAGCCTCTGGAAGTTTATCTTTCCTTAAACAGCAGCAATGCAGAAAAAAGAAGGAATGTAATGGATGACGACCGAGCTGAAGTGGCGGTTCAATCTCCTTTTGTTTTGCAAAATTTTAAAGTGCCCTACCATGGAAGTTTAGTGGCTGTACCCGAGATTTGCGGTTTTGAAGATATCAATCAGACAATCCGTTTGTTAGAAAAGTGCGGTGCTCAAACAGTCCGTATCTTTCTCCCGGGATATACCCGATGGAGCGGCAAATCAAAACCTGTCAACAAAGTTAACCATAGCGAACTTATAAGTTCTTTAAACTCGGCAAATCCGGCTTTTGAGATACCTGTTTCAGTGGAACCGCCTTATGTAAGTGATTTGCTTCCTGTAACGACGGGAGTAATTAAAGGATCTCCTGCTGATATAGCGGGCATGAAAAAAGGTGATCTTCTCCATAGGGTGTCGGGAGTAAAACCTTGGTCGCGAAGTGATGCTTTTTCATTATGTACTCAAAAAGAAGATCCCAAAGTGGAAATCGTTAGGGATAATGAAAAAAAGAGGCTCTTTTTGCAGAAGAAAAAACATCAAAATCCTGGGTTTGTTATGGATAATGACATTGAAAAAGAAAGGGTGCATAAGGCTGTAGAAAGAGCAAAATCCTGCAAGGCGAAAAAAGTACTTATCTTTACCTCTACCTTGGCCAAAGCTTTTATCAAAAAAGCGGTGGAAGATATAGGTGGTAGTGATATTGAATTTGACTTAAAAGGAATAAAAAGCGAATATTGGGGAGGCAACATCGAGGCTGCAGGTTTACTGATGGTTTGCGATTTTGAGAAGGCCGCCGAGGAGTTTTTTCGCGGAGGGGGGCGGACTGAATTGGTTATGATCCCAGGCGAACCCTTCGATTATGCAGGATTTGATATGTTGGGACGAAACTATAAAGAGATTGAGGAAAAAATCCAGTCAAAAGTGGTGGTAGTCTAAGAAAAAGTTAGGAAAGGAGAGGGATATTATGTATGAGGTCCTGGACAAGATCGAACTGGCCGATAAAATGGTCGGTTTAGAAATTTCTGCTGAGATTGTGGCCGCAAAAGCCGAAGCCGGTCAATTTGTGATTATTAGGACAAATAAAGAAGGAGAAAGAATTCCTTTGACGATAGCCGATTTTGATCGGGAGGAAGGGAGCATAAAAATAGTTTTCCAGGTAGTGGGCAAAACAACGGAAGAACTGGCAGACATGAACCCCGGAGATCATCTGGAAACATTTACCGGTCCTTTGGGCAAACCGACAGAGGTGAAAAATTTCGGGACAGTTTTGATTGTAGGAGGAGGCGCCGGTATTGCTCCGACTTTTCCGGTGGCAAGGGCCATGAAGGAAGCGGGAAATGAAGTTATTAGCATCATTGGGGCTAGAACCGAAGATCTATTATTTTATGAAAAAGAAATTGGGTCGGTTAGCAATCAATTATACATAGCTACGGATGATGGAAGCAAAGGGAAAAAAGGCAGAGTGACCGATGTTCTAACAGATCTAATAGAAGAAAAGAAAACCATTCACCGGGTTTTCGCGGTTGGCCCGGTTCCGATGATGCGAGCAGTTGTAGATATTACGAAAAAGGCTGGAATTTTGACTATTGTGAGTCTAAACCCCATTATGGTAGATGGAACAGGAATGTGCGGTGCCTGCCGGGTGACAGTAGGAGATGAAACCAAATTTGCTTGTGTGGATGGCCCGGACTTTAAAGGTCATGAAGTAGATTTCGATGAATTAACAGCTAGGCAAAATATGTACAAGAAGATGGAATCTAGATCGCTTGAAGCATATAATAAGAAACACAGAGGTGACTGCCAATGCCGGTAAAGAAAAGGACACCGATGTCTGAGAGAGATCCCAAGAGCAGAAAAGAAAGTTTTTCTGAAGTTGGCTTAGGCTATACAAAAGAAGAAGCTCAAAAAGAAGCGGCTCGTTGTCTGCAGTGCAAAAATCCCACCTGTGTGGATGGCTGTCCCGTGGCAGTAGATATTCCCAATTTCATTTATTCGATCAAAGAAGGTGACTTCCAAGAGGCCATCAAGCACATAAAAAAGACCAACAATCTGCCGGCGGTCTGCGGTCGTGTTTGCCCTCAGGAGAACCAGTGTGAGAAGGAATGTGTGCTGGCAAAAACCGGCGAACCCATTGCCATTGGGCGCTTAGAGAGGTTTGCCGCACAGCAAGAAATACAAAAGGACACAGATACAAAAAAGAGAAAGCTGCAAGGTCCGAAAGTTGCTGTGATCGGATCCGGCCCTGCCGGTTTGACTGCTGCGGGGGATCTTGCTAAATACGGGTATCGGGTTACTATCTTTGAAGCGCTCCACGAACCGGGTGGGGTGTTAAGCTATGGAATCCCTGAATTTCGCCTGCCAAAAGACATTGTAAAGCAGGAGGTTGATTACATTTGCTCGCTGGGAGTGGAACTGGTAACAGACATGGTGATAGGAAAATCTCTTACCATTGAAGATCTGTTCGAGCAAGGTTTTGAAGCGTTGTTTATTGGTACCGGAGCGGGACTGCCGAATTTTCTTGGCATACCGGGAGAGAACTTAAACGGGGTCTATTCTGCGAATGAATTTTTAACAAGGGTGAATTTGATGAAAGGGTACGAGTTTCCGGCTTCAGATACACCCGTTCTTTTGGGTTCCCAAGTGGCCGTAGTTGGCGGTGGGAATGTAGCAATGGATTCTGCGCGCTGTGCCCTGCGTATGGGGGCTGAGTCGGTGAACATTGTCTATCGTCGTTCAGAAGAAGAACTCCCTGCTAGGAGGGAAGAAGTGGAGCATGCAAAAGAAGAAGGGATTGATTTTCTTTTTCTAACGAATCCTGTATCTCTGCATGGCGATGATGACAATTGGATCGAGACGATGCGCTGTATTAAGATGGAATTGGGAGAACCGGATGACTCAGGCCGCAGGCGTCCTATTCCCATCCCGGATTCTGAGTTTAATATAAGTGTTGATTTAGCTGTCATAGCGATCGGGCAGAGTCCCAATCCTTTGATTTTTGAATACACGCCGGGCCTTAAAAAAACGAAAAGAGGCGGGCTAGCCGCTGATGAAAAGGGAAAGACATCACTGCCCTATGTCTATGCCGGTGGTGATATTGTTACAGGAGCCGCTACTGTGATTTTAGCAATGGGTGCCGGGAAAGAAGCAGCTAAAGCGATTCATCATATGTTTCAGGAGAAAAAGAGCAATGACAAGGGGGAGTAAGGATGCCGCTGTGCAAAAATGATGGCTTGGAAATGTACAAAAGAATGCTCCGCATAAGGCTTTTTGAAGAAAAAGCTGTACAGCTATTTCAGGAAGGAAGCATGCCCGGACGTGTTTTCCCGTGCACGGGTGAAGAAGCTGTTTCAGCAGGTGTAAGCATGCATCTCGATGATCATGATTATATTACCAGTACCCATCGGCCCAATGGGCATCTAATTGCAAAAGGGATATCATTGAAAGAAATGATGGCGGAGCTTTTTGGAAAGAATGAAGGAAGCTGTGCAGGCAAAGGAGGCCCAATGCATATTGCCGATATTGAAAAAGGCATCCTTGGTGCCAATGGCATTGTTGGTGGGGGATTTCCTATTGCGGTCGGGGCAGCTTTTGCCCATCACTATAAAAAGCAAAGGGGAGTTGCCGTTTGTTATTTCGGTGATGGCGCAACCAATCAAGGGACCTTCCATGAAGCGTTAAATCTTGCGTCCATATGGTCGCTCCCGGTCATTTTTGTCTGCGAAAATAACAGTTACGGCATGTCTATGAAGCAAGAAGACCACCAGAGAATTGCAGACATTGTCGAGAGAGCTCCTGCCTATCGCATTCCCGCAGAGATTGTTGACGGCAATGATGCGGCAGCTGTTTTTGAGCAGGCAGGCAAAGCAGTCAAAAAAGCACGTGAAGGAGAAGGTCCTTGTTTTTTAGAGTGCAAAACTTATCGAAAAACAGGACATTCAGCTGAGGATCAGCAGGCCTACCGTCCTGAAAACGAACTGTCCCAATGGCAGAGCAAAGATCCGATTCAGCGCTTATCACGATTACTGCAGGAAGAAGAAGAGGTTCAATCAAATGAGTTGTTGATGGTGGAGCAGGAAATAAAAAGAGAGATAGAGGAAGCAGTTGAATTTGCTTATGAAAGTGCTTCTCCTCAGCCTGGCGATGCTTTGCTCCATGCGTTTTGCAGATAGAGGGATAAAGGAGGCGAAAAAATGGGCAGTAAAACATTTGCGGAAGCTTTAAATGACGGGCTTCGCGAAGAGATGCAAAAACATGAAGAAGTTTTTGTGGCCGGAGAAGAAGTGGGCCTATCTGGTGGTATCTATGGAGTGACCAAGGGTCTGCAGGAAGAATTCGGAGTGGGCAGAGTCAAAGATATGCCCATATCAGAATCGGCTATTGTCGGGCTGGCAGTGGGGGCAGCAGCTGCAGGGCTACGACCCGTAATCGAAATCATGTACCAGGATTTCATGGCAGTTTGTATGGACCAGATTGTTAATCAAGCGGCAAAAATGACATACATGTCCGGAGGAAAGATATGTCTTCCCCTGGTTATCCGTACTCAATGCGGAATTGGAAAGCATCAAGCAGCTCAACATTCTCAAAGCCTGGAAGCTTGGTTTGCGCACATACCTGGGTTAAAAGTAGTTATGCCTTCAAATCCCAGCGATGCAAAGAATCTTTTGAGAGCAGCCATTCATGATAATAATCCGGTGATCTTTATTGAACATAAAATGCTCTACCCGCAAAAAGGCTTAGTCACAGAAGAGACCGTCGAAATTGGCAAAGCGGCCGTCGTCAAAGAAGGTAGCGATGTTACTATTGTAAGTTATTCATGGATGATAGAAAAAGCAATGAAAGCTGCAGAAAAGCTAGAAGAAAAAAATATCCAGTGCGAAATTATCGATCTAAGGACAATCAAGCCTTATGATGAAGAGGCTGTATTGTCTTCTGTGGAGAAAACGGGCCGACTTTTGATTGTTCATGAAGCGGTGAAAACAGGGGGTTTTGGGTCAAATGTTGCGGCCGATGTGGCAGAGAAGGCTTTTTATTCATTAAGGAAGCCCATAAGGAGAATCACAGCTTTGGATACTCCTGTACCTTTTAGTCCGGTGATGGAGGAATTTTACACTCCAAATGTCGAAAGTATCATTAGCGTTGTTAAGGAATTGACAGTTTAAGGGGGGGGTTTCCATTGAAGAATCGGTTGAGAGAAATGATGGAGAAGGGCAGTTGTGTTTTCGGCACATTTTTGGGGACACCAGATCCGTCTGTTGCGGAACTTTTGGGGCATGCAGGATTTGACTATTTGATACTTGATATGGAACATGGACCCTTGGATACTGTGACCGCAGAAAATCTGATGAGAGCAGCAGACGCATCGGATACAGTGCCTGTGGTCAGAGTAACACAGAACAATCCTTCTCTTATTCTTCGTGCTCTTGACAGCGGAGCATTGGGAGTGGTGGTTCCTCAGGTAAATAATTATGAAAGTGCAGTAAACGTCGGGGAAGCTTCGAAGTATGGTCCTGATGGTTTCAGAGGTATGGCTTTAGGGACAAGGGCAACAAAATATGGCATCATGGGAAAAGATGAATACCTTGCATTTGCCAAAGAGGAACCCCTTGTTATCGTTCAATGCGAGACACAAGAAAGTGTCGACAATCTAGAAGAAATCGTGACCGCTCCCTTTATTGACATGATTTTCATCGGACCCACGGATCTTTCCCAGTCAATGGGATACCCGGCGGATATTGATCATCCAAAGGTACAAAAGACCATTCATGAGATCGTGCAAATCACTAAAGAAGCAGGCCTTTATGTAGGAATATTTGTTAGGACTATCGAAGAGGCAAAGCACTGGGCTGATAAAGGCGTTCAGTTTATTGCCTTAGGCGGTGACAAAGGATTTTTATTCCGCGCCTGCAAGGAGGCAGTAACGGAATTAGCAAAGATTAATCAATAGACTGTTTTACATTCGAATACCTCGAAAACCCCGGTCTATAGATCGGGGTTTTTTCGAGGGCAATCAACGATTGAATGAGATTTTAGGAAAGTCTTTTGTATAGATTGAATACACAGGTGAATTTATGGTATTCTAAGATTAGTAATATGTCGATGATGTAGGGGGGGGGAACATGAAAAAAATCGGAATCCCCAGGACCTTGGCGTACTTCTCTTATTTTCCGGTTTGGGAAGCTTTTTTCAAAGAGATAGGAGTTCAGGTAGTTGTTTCGGATTCAACGAACAAAGAAATTGTCAATGAAGGCATCAAGCAGACCGTAACCGATGCTTGTATTCCAATTAAAATTTTTCATGGTCATGTAATGAATCTTAAAGGCCGTGTAGATTATCTATTCATTCCTCGTATGGTTAGTTTGAATAATGCAACTACGTACTGCCCAAAATTTCTTGGACTCCCCGAGATGGTGAAAAGTTCTATTGATGGACTTCCTCCAATCATCGATACGCGTGTCGATCTGAAAAAGGGAAGATACGAATTGTGGAAGATTAGCTATCGGGTCGGGCGCCTATTTACTCGCAACGGATGGCAAATTTTGAAAGCTTACCGAAAAGCGACTAAGGCTTTTCATCGGTTTAGGCGTTTGATTGAAGCTGGCACTTTTCCTGAAGAAGCAATCAAAATTGTCAGTGAGAAAAAAGGATTCCCGCTGATTCACGAAAAACAAGAAAAAAGCGGCATGAGAATTGCCTTGCTAGGATATCCTTACGAAATATATGATGGCTTTTTGAATCTTAATTTAATTGAGAAGCTTCAAAACATGGGTGTATCCATTGTAACGGCTGACATGATTCCAGACCAAGTGCTCGGAAGACAATCGAGAAAAATCCCTAAAGAAATGTTTTGGACTTTTAGCGATCAAGCGTTAAAAGCCGCTTTATATTTCATCGAACAGGGTAGTGTGGATGGGTTGATTCATGTAACAGCCTTTGGCTGCGGACCTGATTCCATGGTTGACCGATATATCGAACTTGAGATTAAAAAGAAAAAAGAGATTCCCTATATGTCGATTATGATCGACGAGCACTCAGCTGAAGCGGGCATGATTACTCGGATTGAAGCCTTTGTGGATATGATAAAGAGAAGGAGGGAAGGCAATGAAGATAGCATACCCTTATCTAGGGCCGACTCCACTTCCGTTTAAAAGTATGCTCGAGACCTTTGGAAATGAAGTAGTTGTTCCACCTAGACCTAGTAAACGGACTTTGGATATTGGAGTGAAGCATGCACCAGAGTTTGCTTGTCTTCCCTTTAAAATTGTTTTGGGTACTTTTATTGAATGTTTAGAAATGGGTGCTGATACACTTATCACTTCCGGAGGAGTTGGGCCCTGCCGGGCTGGGCAGTATGCTCCACTGCAAGAAAAAATCCTGAAAGATATAGGTTATGATTTTGATATGCTGATATTTGAACCACCAAGCAAGGATTTAAAAGGGATCATCAAGAACGTCAGATATTTGAGTAAAGGAACACCCGGGTTGGTTATTTTTCGTCAGATTCAGTTGCTTTGGCAGAAAATAAAGCTTTTGGATGACCTTGAAAGAAAATCACACCAGATTAGAGCAAGAGAAGTAGAAAAGGGGAAGACATCGGATGTCTACAAGGACCAAATTAACAAGGTCTTTGAAGCAAATTCCGTCAGAGAAGTGAATTTGTTAAAAAAAGAAACAATGGAAGAGATGGACTCGATTCCCTTAGATCTAGACAGAACAGTAGTGAAGGTCGGAATTGTCGGCGAAATTTATGTTGTTTTAGAACCGGCTTCAAATTTAGAAATCGAAGAAAGCCTCGGTGAGATGGGAGCGGTAATTGACCGCTCTATGTTCATAACCGGATGGACAAAATCGAATGCCATCCTTGATGCTGTTCATATGGCAGGAGAAGCCGATATTAAAAAGGCGGCCGAACCATATTTGCCCGAGATGATAGGGGGGCATGGGCAGGACTCGGTCGGTCACACCATTCTTTATGCGGAACAGGATTTTGACGGGGTCATTCAGCTAGCTCCATTTACTTGTATTCCTGAGATTGTGGCAAAAAGTATTCTTACCAAAATAAGTGCGGAATATGATATCCCTGTTCTCACCTTCTTTTTGGACGAGCAAACAGGAAAAGCAGGTATGCAGACCAGGCTAGAAGCATTTGTCGATTTACTAATCCGTAAAAGGGAAAAAAAGGAGGCAGCCGCTGGATGAACAGTTTCCTCGGCGTTGATGTTGGTTCGGTTAGTACAAATTTTGCTGTGATTGATGAAAATGGAAAGATATTAGAGAACACTTATATGAGAACAAGGGGGCAGCCCATCAAAGTTGTTCAAGAAGGAATCAAAGAGCTAGGTGAAAAATTGGATCCTGCCATTACCATCAGCGGAGTTGGCGCAACGGGAAGTGCTAGGTATCTTTCCGCTGCTGTTGTGGGCGCCGACTGCGTAAAAAACGAAATCACCGCACACGCAGTTGCAGCACTGCACGTGGTTCCAGATGTACATACCGTTTTAGAGATTGGCGGACAAGATTCCAAAATTATTGTGCTGCAAAACGGAATTGTATCTGATTTTGCCATGAATACTGTTTGTGCCGCGGGAACGGGTTCATTTTTGGATCACCAATCAGAACGGCTGGGCATACCTATTGAAGAATTTGGTGAAATTGCCTTAAAATCAGAAAACCCTGTCCGCATTGCCGGAAGGTGCTCGGTGTTTGCAGAATCCGATATGATTCATAAGCAGCAGTTAGGCTATAAGATCGAAGATATTCTCAGAGGGTTATGTGATGCGTTGGTTCGAAACTACCTGAACAATGTTGCGAAAGGAAAGGCTATTGCGAGCCCGGTTGTTTTTCAAGGCGGCGTGGCTGCGAATCGAGGTATCCGAGAGGCTTTTCGGGACGAATTGGAATTAGACGTGGTAGTTCCGGAATATTATTCGGTGATGGGGGCTATCGGAGCAGCTTTGTTAGCAAAAGAAGAAGTTGCCAAGACCGGTGACACGAATTTTAGGGGCTTTGATTTAGTGGGAATTGATTACCAGGCAAGTAGTTTTGAATGCAAACGCTGCCCGAATCATTGCGAAGTAGTGGAGATCCATATGGAAGGGGAGGTCATTGGCAGATGGGGGGCGCGATGTTCTCGTTGGGATGTAGTTTAGAGAAGCTTTACTTTTGTTTTGGCGATAATCTTAATCGGCAAAACAAGATTTTGTTTGGTGGAGTTCAATACAGTCGCAATGGGACTTAAGTTTAGGTCATAGATCGTCGGCCAAAAAGGTATAAAGTGAATTGTCTTAATATTAGTATTTTTATCTCCAAGCAGGATATCTTTTGTAAACATAGAAGTATAGCAAGTGATTTAAAGAATAGTTCACTGCGCCATTCTTATAATAAATCTAGTAAAAGTCTACCAAAGGATTTTAAGCACAGCGTGCTGCTGGAAAATCTTTAGGAACTAGACAACAAGGTTAGTTTTTTTCACGTTAGCGCAGAAAGTCATTTTTTCAATATTCAGTCTCTTAAAAAAAACTTTCTGGGCCGGAGGCTATAGAGTAGAAATTTTCTACCGGGCTCATATTCAAAGAAAGGATGATGTAGATGTTTTCTGATCGACGTGTGGAGATTTTCATCGGAGCATTTGGAAGCGGAAAAACAGAGATCGCCATTAACTATGCTTTGGCTTTGAGACAAGCGAATCAAGAAGTCATTTTTTCGGATTTAGATGTAGTAACCCCTTATTTCCGATCGCGGGAGGCAAGGGCTGAGCTTGAAGAACAGGGCATTGAAGTGGTTGCCCCGCCTTCTGGGTCTGATAGCCCGGCTGTTCCAGCCGGTGTGCTAAGGGCAATTCAAGATTCCGGCACAAAGAAAGTGGTATTGGATGTAGGAGGAGACAAGTTGGGGGCCATTGCTTTGGGTCAATACCAACCGATTCTCGCAGAAGACACGTACGCATTTAACTTTGTAATCAACACCAAGCGTCCTTTTACTAGTACAGAAGAAGGAATCAAGAATACTGTAAGCGAAATAGAAAGAGCGTCCCGTATGAAAGCTACTGCGTTTATCAACAACACGAATCTTGGACCTGAAACGACTCTAGATGATGTCAGAGAAGGGGAAGAGATCATCCGCAAAGTGAGCAGCTCCCTTGACTTGCCGATTCGATTTACAGCAGTTACAGATTCAATCGCAGATGAAATAAAACCTGGGGATTTCGATATGCCGGTGTTTCTCTTAGACCTTTTTATGGTTCCCTCTTGGTTAGACGGCGGATACGATGGGGTTACAAGAACGGGCAACAAGGGAGGAAAATACAAAGCAGCTCTTAAAAAAGACTATTGGTTGAATAATGAATAATAGATAAACATTCTCTACTGAGTTTTAAAATTGAAAAGAAAGGAGGATCAACATGCCGAGACCTGAAATCAATGAGGAAAGGTGCAAGGGGTGTGAACTCTGCACCACTGTTTGCCCGGTGGATATCTTGGCCCTGGCTGAGAAGATCAATGCCGCTGGATATCACCCAGCAGAATGCATTGATGAGGAAAAGTGCATTGCATGTGGTTTTTGCGCTCAGATGTGCCCCGATAGTTGTATTGAAGTGTATAAGTAATTAATTTACAAAGAAGGGAGAGATTAAAGAGATGGCAGGAAAAAAAGTCCTTATGAAGGGCAACGAAGCTTGTGCTGAATCAGCTGTTTTGGCTGGCTGTCGTTACTTCTTCGGATATCCGATTACCCCGCAAAACGAGCTTCCAGAATATTTGTCGAGGCGTATGCCGGAAGTGGGCGGTACTTTCGTCCAGTCAGAAAGCGAATTAGCCGCAATCAACATGGTGTATGGAGCGGCGGCATCAGGCAAGAGGGTTATGACTTCTTCCTCTAGTTGCGGAATCAGCTTGAAGTCAGAAGGAATCTCCTATATTGCGGCAGCTGAAGTTCCATGTGTAATAGTTGACATGTCAAGAAGAGGTCCCGGTATTGGTGGGCTGCAGCCTACACAATCTAGTTACCGCCAAGCAACAAAAGGTGGCGGACACGGAGGGTACCGCTGCATCGTTCTAGCTCCTTCGTCTGTACAAGAAGCAGCTGATTTGATGCACGACGCTTTTGATTTAGCAGACAAATGGAGGAACCCTGTTTATATCTATGCAGACGGATTGATTGGCCAGGTTATGGAGCCGCTAGTACTCAAAGATGCGGTGGTTTACGAAGATCTAAAACAGCACCCTTGGGCGACTACAGGCGCTGAAGGCCGGCCAAGGAACATGGTCAACTCAGGCGTATCGGAAGAGAAGTTTGAATATCTGAACAAGGAAAAATACGCCAACATTGAAGCAGAAGAACAAAGATGGGTAGATGAGAATTTAGAAGACGCCGAATATGTTGTTACCGGATTTGGGACCGTCGGTCGTATCACTGCGACCGCAGTGAAGAGGGTTCGGGAGAAAACCGGTAAGAAAATTGGTTTTATCCGGCCCATTACAGCCTGGCCTTTCCCGCAAAAGGGATATGACAAGGTTGATGATTCCGTCAAAGGGGTTCTAGTCATCGAGGCAAATGCCGGGCAGATGGCGGATGACGTGAAAATGGCGATCAACGGTCGCGTCCCGGTTTATTTCGAAGGAACTTACGGCAGCACTATGCCGACCGTTGATGATGTAGTGGCTATGATTGAAAAACTAGGTACTGGCAAGGAGGTGCTCTACTAATGGAAAAAGTATATGAAAGATCCAGCACTTTGATGAACATTCCCATGCACTATTGTCCTGGATGCACTCATGGGAATGCGCATAAACTGATCGCTGAAGTTATTGACGAGATGGACTTGAAAGGGAAGACAATAGGCGTTTCGGGTATTGGTTGCTCTTTTTTGAGCTATTTTGACATCGATGTTGTCGGAGCTCCCCATGGTCGTCCTCCTGCTACAGCTACGGGTGTTAAGGCGGCCAATCCGGATAGTTTTGTATTCACATACCAAGGAGATGGCGACTGCTCCGCGATTGGGATAGCAGAAGCCCTGCACGCAGCCGGAAGGGGAGAAAAATTCACTACTTTCATGGTAGCAAATGGTGTTTTTGCCATGACCGGCGGTCAAAAATCCCCTTATACGCTCGTTGGCGACAGAACAACGACCACTCAGGACGGACGTGACATTGAGCGCGATGGTCACCCAATGAAAATGGCAGAATTAGTAGCACAAGTTCCCGGCGCTTATTATGTTGCCCGCGGATCTTTGTCAAGCCCGAAAAACATTGCTAAGTCAAAAGAATATATCAGGAAAGCAATGAAGTACCAAATGGACGGCAAAGGATATACTTTTGTGGAACTACTCTCCACTTGCCCGACCAACTGGGGTATCAGTCCGGTTGAATCGCTTAAAAAAGTGGATGAGGAAATCGAAGCCTACTATCCGCTTGGTGAAATTTTAACTCCAGAGGGGGTGGCCTAAGATGATGGAATTCCAATTGGCAGGATTTGGCGGCCAGGGAATCATGGTTATGGGACAGGTAATGTGCTATGCCGGACTAGAAAGCGAAGGCAAACACGTGTCCTGGTTCCCTTCTTACGGGGCAGAAATGCGCGGAGGAACGGCCAACTGCGCAGTCGTTATATCCGATGAGGAGATTGGTTCTCCCGTTATCGGCAAGCCGGATGTGATTGTTGTAATGAACAACCCGTCCCTGTTGAAGTTTGAAAAGGATGTTAAGCCAGGTGGGCATTTATTTGTCAACAGTACGTTGGTGGATAGGAAACCGACTCGTGATGACATCAATATTATTAACATTCCAGCGAACGAAATTGCCGGTGAACTAGGAAGTGGAAGAGTTGCGAATATGGTCATATTAGGCGCGCTAGTGGAAAAAACAGGCATAGTTAAGATGGATTCAGTAAAGAAAGCTCTTGAGGCGCATCTGCCGAAGAGACACCATCGTTTACTGCCAATGAACTACGATGCGCTTGAAAAAGGTGCTGAGCTGGTTCGAGGATAATTAAATTCTCGACAGTGCAGATGAAAGTCAAAATCCATCTAGAGAGAGTCTCTCTCTAGATGGATTTTATATCTTTGGGAGGTTATAAAGATGATCGTATCGGTTGAAGGGAAAAAACCGCAAATTCATGAAGATACATTTATTGCTGAAACAGCAGTGATTGCGGGAAACGTTCAAATTGGTGAGGGTGCCAGTGTCTGGTACGGTGCAGTTTTGCGCGGCGATTATGATAACATTACAATCGGAAATAGAAGCAATATTCAAGACCAGAGTGTTCTTCATGTAGTTAAGGGAAAACCAGTAATGATCGGAGATGATGTGACGATAGGACATAGTGCCATCCTTCATGGATGCAGAGTTGGCAGCGGTACTATTGTCGGCATGGGAGCTATCATTTTAGATGGAGCAGTCATAGGAAAAGGCGCTCTCATTGGGGCGGGCTCATTAATTCCTGAGGGAAAAGAGATTCCTGCGGGGTCATTAGCGCTAGGGTCCCCCGCCAAAGTGATCAAGGAGTTTTCTCGTGAGGAAGCAAGAAAATTTAAAGGCAATGCTTTAAGTTACGAACAGCTTTGGCGAGAAAAGTACAAGGATAGCAAATAAGCCGAAAAAAAGCATCTCGTAATATAATAAACGATGCTAAAGGCATGTTAAAATACAGTTCCTTCTAGCTGCCGAGAGTTTCTTTAATGCTAGCAGCCCTATCTACAGCAATTATCTGTATCCTGTAATTTCTGTGGGTATTTCGATAAAGCTTCTCATTAGATGACGCGGAAAAGGCTTTGCTGACTAATGAGTATATTGCTAAACGAAAATGAATTTTCTAAGAGGTGTGATGGTGAGCTGGCTTTATGCGTTAGGGTTTATTGGTATGGGATCAAAACGGACTAATATTTTTGATATTGTTTTAATGTTAACAACCGTTGTGTGAGTGTTAAATCAAGTTTCATTTTTGATAAGATAGTTTATTTAATACTCTAGAGCGAGGAAAACGAAAGTGGTTGCTAATTGAATAGTTAGGGAGGAAATTGCGGGGATACAAAAGAATAGTGTAAGCAGGGTAAAAGAAGATCGAGAAAAGAGACAAAGATGAATGCAGCAGTCAAGGTTTTTGAAACAGAATGAATTTTCTTGAAGTGTTTTAGGTCTCAAAGCCTATTCTTGACAGTGATTGCGCCGTTATGCTACTATGTCCGTGGTACTGTATTGACGGTTTATTAAATACAATAATACGAGAAGGAGGTTTTTTTGTGGGGGACAAATATCGGATACTTTCAGTAAACCCGGGTTCAACTACGACCAAAGTCGCGTTATATGAAGACGAAGAGCTTATCATGCAGGAAACGATTAACCATTCCAACGAAGATCTAGCCCCTTATGAAACGCTGGCCGACCAATTCAGTTTTCGTAAGGACACCATCTTAAAGTTGCTTGAAGAAAAAGGCATTGAGCTTGAAAGTCTTAAAGCGGTATCTTGTCGCGGAGGCGATCTTGGTCCACTTGACAGCGGTACTTATAAGATCAATTCTGAAATGGTGGAGGTTTCCAAAGCAGCCGGCTGGCATGCCAGTAATCTAGGTCCTGTAATAGGAGAAGATCTTTCTAAAACGCTTGATATTCCTGCCTTTATCGTTGATCCTTGCTGTGTTGATGAGATGGAGGATGTGGCTAGGATTTCAGGGTGGCCCGAACTTCCCAGGCGTAGTATTTTTCATCCCTTAAATCAGAAGGCCATTTCGAGAAAAGTAGCCGCCGATATGGGCACAAATTATGAGGATGTAAATTTTGTGGTGGCTCACATGGGTGGCGGAATTTCCATAGGGGCTCATAAGAAGGGCAAGATTATTGATGTAAATATTGGCGAGACAGGTTTATTTACTCCTGAGAGAGGCTATCCGCCAGCTTATTCACTGGTTACTTTATGTTTCTCCGGTAACTATACTCAAGAAGAGATCATGAAAAAGATGATGGGGCAGGGCGGACTGTATGCTTATCTCGGGACGAAAGACGCACGAGAAGTGGAAAAAATGATTGAAGAAGGCAATGAAGAAGCAGAATCAGTATATAAAGCGATGGCTTATCAAGTGTCAAAAAATATCGGAGCGGTTGCGGCGGCCCTGCAGGGTAAAATCGATGCCGTTGTGTTAACCGGAGGACTGGCGTATTCTGAAATGTTTACCGGTTGGATTAAAGAATATGTGGAGTACCTTGCTCCGGTGAAAATTCACCCGGGCGAAAAAGAGTTGGAAGCTTTAGCGCTGGGAGCTTTACGAGTTGTGCGCGGAGAGGAAGAACCGCTGGAATATTCAAAACCAAGCGAGAAAAAAATATAAAGGAGGAAAAGAAATGGTAGTGAAGGAAGCCGTTGTTGGTGTATCTGCAAGACATGCGCATTTGTCACAGGAAGATTTGGAAAAGCTGTTTGGAGAAGGGTACGAGCTTGAACCCCTGAGAGATTTATCTTATAAAGGGGTATTTGCAGCTAAGGAAACGGTGTCAATTAAGACAGAAAAAGGTGTAATGGAGAATATTCGCGTTTTGGGTCCTGTCCGAAAGCAAACGCAAATTGAACTTGCTAGAACCGACTGCTTTAAGTTAGGGATCAAGCCGCCGGTCAGAGAGTCAGGAAAACTGGCTGATTCTGCGCCGGTTACATTGATCGGTCCAAAGGGCGAGATTGAACTTCCTGAAGGAGCCATCATTGCTGCAAGGCATATCCATATTGGTCTGGATACCTTGGAAGAGTGGGGCAAAGAAAGTGGAGATACCGTAAAAGTTCGTGTTGGAGGGGAAAGAGGCGTTGTTTTTGACAATGTTGTTTTAAGAGGCGCCGGACAAGGTATTCATACTGAGCTGCATCTTGATACAGATGAAGCAAATGCAGCCCTTTTAAATACCGGCGATAAAGTTGAGGTAATCTTAGAAGGCTAGGAAATAAAATCGGGAAAAGGTTTTACGGATGCACAATCGGAGTCTGACTCGAGAGCAGCATGAGTCAGGCTCTTTACTTTTTAAGATCTCATGTGGCTTTGGGATCGGTATTTATTTTTAAAAAGCAATGAAAAAGGGTGTTTTTTAACAGGAGTACGTTTTTTCTATGATTACCCCTTGATTTTTCTTCTTGGTTCTAATATTATAGTAGGTAGATTAGCACTCATTTACATTGAGTGCTAACAAAACGAAAATGCAAAAAGGGAGGGTTATGTGTGAACATCAAGCCGCTAGGTGACAAAGTAGTGATCAAAATGCTGGAAGCAGAAGAAAAAACCAAATCAGGAATTGTTTTGCCTGATACTGCGCAAGAGAAGCCGCAACACGGAGAGATCGTTGCAGTGGGAACCGGAAGAATTTTGGATAATGGAGAGAAACAACCTTTAGAAGTTAAGGCGGGAGACAAAGTCATTTATTCAAAATTCGCGGGTACGGAAGTAAAGTTGGAAGGAGAAGAATATCTGATTTTGAGTGAGAAAGATATTCTAGCTGTTATATAAAATCTACCACCTTAAAGGAGGGGTTTTGGTTGGCGAAAGAAATCATTTATGATGCAGAAGCGAGAAAAGCCCTTGAAAAAGGGGTCAATGAACTTTCAGAAGCGGTGAAAGTGACGCTCGGGCCAAAAGGAAGAAATGTAGTATTGGAGAAGAAATTTGGTTCTCCTACGATAACCAGTGATGGAGTAACTATTGCCAGAGAGATTGAATTAGAAGATAAGTTTGAAAATATGGGTGCTCAGCTGGTAAAAGAAGTGGCCACTAAGACAAATGATGTAGCCGGTGACGGAACAACAACCGCGACGGTCTTGGCGCAAGGAATTGTGCGGGAAGGACTTAAAAATGTGACAGCAGGGGCGAATCCTTTGATTCTGAAAAAGGGAATCGACAAAGCAGTAGAAGCAATTGTCGAAGAGATTAAAAAGGTTAGCGTGCCTGTCGAAGAAAAAGAAGCGATTGCTCAGGTAGCTTCCATTGCGGCTTCGGATAATGGCATTGGAGACTTGATTGCTGAAGCCATGGACAAGGTTGGACGGGACGGAGTTATTACCGTCGAAGAGTCAAAAGGCATCACAACTAGCCTTGAAATGGAAGAGGGAATGCAGTTTGACAGGGGCTATATTTCCGCTTACATGGTAACAGATAACGAAAAAATGGAAGCGGTTTTGGAAGAACCTTATATCCTGATCACTGATAAGAAGATTAGCGCCATAAATGATTTGGTCCCGGCGCTGGAAAAAATTGCTCAAAACAACAAACCGCTGCTTTTGATCTCCGAAGACGTGGAGGGCGAAGCGTTGGCAACACTGGTAGTGAATAAGCTGAGAGGAACATTAAATGTAGCCGCGGTGAAGGCTCCCGGATTTGGTGATCGCCGTAAAGCCATGCTAGAAGATATTGCTGTATTGACAGGTGGTCAGGTAGTCACGGAAGATCTTGGATTGAAAATTGAAAACGTGGAACTGTCCATGCTCGGACAAGCAAGGCAAGTCAAGGTAACCAAAGAAGATACCATTATTGTAGGCGGTCATGGAGATCAAGATGAAGTAGAAGGCCGAATGAATCAGATTAGAACTGAAATCGAAGAGACCGATTCAGATTACGACAAAGAAAAACTGCAAGAAAGAATGGCCAAACTGTCGGGCGGCGTGGCTGTGATACAAGTTGGAGCAGCGACGGAGACAGAAATGAAAGAGAAGAAGCTTCGCATCGAAGATGCTCTTGCTGCTACGAGAGCCGCTGTGGAAGAAGGCATAGTTCCCGGCGGAGGAGCTACTTTCATTCATGCACTTCCCGTTCTCGATAAAGTAGAAGTGTCCGGTGATGAATCAACCGGTGTCAGCATTGTAAGAAAAGCACTGGAAGATCCTTTGAAGTTGATTGCAAGCAATGCCGGATATGAAGGAAGTATCATTGCCGAGAAGGTGAAAGAATCCGATCCTGGTATAGGCTTTGATGCTCTGAATGGACGGTATGTGAATATGGTAGAGCAAGGCATCGTGGATCCTGCCAAAGTAACCCGATCTGCTGTTCAAAATGCGGCAAGCGTGGCCTCTATGATCCTGACAACCGAAGTTCTCATATCAGAAGAACCTGAAGAAGAACCAGAAGGTCCGCCAGCCGGTGGTATGGGCGGCATGGGCGGCATGGGCGGTATGGGTGGCGGCATGCCGATGATGTAAGGAAATAGAGAATTTTTGAGTAGAGGCGCTTTACCGCCTCTACTCTCTCTTTATTTGACAAGAAAAATCTCCGTTGGTAAAATTAGTTGTCATCACAAGGGAGGTGTCGGTCAATGTCTCAAAAAAGAGATACAGTGATCATTCTTGATTTCGGCGGACAATACAGCCAGCTGATTGCGCGTCGGATCAGAGAATGCAATGTGTATTGTGAAATTCTTCCCCATTTTGCAAAAGCAGAAGATATTCTCAAGAAGAACCCAAAAGGCATTGTACTGTCCGGAGGACCGGCTAGTGTCTACAGTGAGGGTGCGCCCCGCTTTGATGAAAGGTTATTGAATAGCAAAGTACCAATATTGGGGATTTGTTATGGTATGCAGCTGATAGCCTCAATGCAAAAAGGCGAGGTTGCTAAACCTGCCAAAAAGGAATATGGACGGATTCAGCTTGAAGTTACGGATTCGGATGCTCTCTTTAAAAATATTCCCAAAGAGTTTTTCTGCTGGATGAGCCACGGGGATGCAGTTACCAGGCTCCCTGAAGGTTTTTCGGCGACGGCCAGGACAGAAAATACTCCTATTGCAGCCATGTCTGATGAAGATCAGCTTCTTTACGGGGTTCAGTTCCATCCCGAGGTTGTTCATACCCAACATGGAACAAAAATTCTGGAGAATTTCTTATACCATATTTGCGGCTGTCAAGGAGATTGGACCGTGGAAACTTTTGTTGACAAGCAAATCGAAATGATTCGCAAGGCAGTAGGCAGCAAAAAGGTATTGTGTGCCTTAAGCGGTGGGGTTGATTCTGCGGTAGCGGCTTCTTTGGTTCACCAAGCGGTGGGTGACCAGCTGACATGTGTGTTCGTAAATCATGGTCTATTAAGGAAAGGCGAACCTGAAGCGGTAGTGAATACCTTCAGAGATACGCACCATATGAATCTTGTTTATGTGGATGCAGTAGATAGGTTCTTGGGCAAGCTGCAGGGAGAAACTGATCCTGAGAATAAAAGGAAGATTATTGGTAATGAATTTATTAGGGTCTTCGAGGAAGAAGCAGAGAAACTAGGAAAAATCGATTATTTAGTTCAAGGTACGATCTATCCTGATATTGTGGAGAGCGGGACAGAAACGGCTGCGACGATTAAGTCTCATCATAATGTCGGTGGGCTGCCAAAAGACCTCGAATTTTCCTTAGTGGAGCCTCTAAAAGAACTATTTAAGGATGAAGTAAGAAAAGTCGGCAGGGAACTTGGCCTTCCCGACGCCATTGTGGGCCGGCAGCCATTTCCCGGGCCCGGATTGGGGATTCGAATCATTGGCGAAATAAATAAGGAAAGATTAGACATTTTGCGAGAAGCAGATGCCATTGTCGTAGAAGAAATTCGAAAAGCGGGGATATACAACGATATTTGGCAGGCTTTTGCCGTCCTGCCTGTATTAAGAAGTGTCGGAGTTATGGGAGATGAAAGAACCTATGCTTATCCAATTATCCTGCGGGCCGTAACAAGTACAGATGGAATGACGGCAGATTGGTTTCGCTTTCCTCATGAACTGCTGGAAAGAATCAGCAGTAGAGTGGTTAATGAAGTCAAAGGCGTAAACAGACTTTTGTACGATGTCACTTCGAAGCCTCCCGCCACGATAGAATGGGAGTGATCTGAGCATTCCCTTCTCCCCGCCAAAGCGGGGGGATTTTTTTTGATAACAAAGTATTGCCAGTGAGGCTGTATCACGAAGAAGGGAAAAGATAAAGAGGCTAGAAAAAAACAAGGACAGAAGAATTGGAGAATAGGAGTGAAGAAAGTGACTCGAATCATCTTGGTAAGACATGGTGAAACGGACTGGAATAAGCAAGAAAGAATGCAGGGACAGACGGATGTGCCACTAAGTTCACAGGGGCGACTACAGGCAGATAAAGTAGCGAAACGTCTAAAAGAGGAGCCAATATCAGCTGTATATTCCAGTGATTTATCAAGAGCTTATCATACCGCGAAAACAATTGCCGATGAGCATCGGCTTTCAGTAACAAAAGATGCGGATTTAAGAGAAGTCGATTTTGGCCTTTGGGAAGGCCTGCATAGAAAGAATGTTTTGGAAAATTATAAAGAAATGTACCATGCTTGGCTTCACCGCCCTTTTGAAGTTCGTCCTCCTGAAGGAGAAAACTTCAAAGAGGTGCAGGAGCGAGCCCACAAAGCCCTTCTTACCATAGCAAAAAGACACGAAAACGAGACGATTGTCATGGTGGCTCATGGGGGTATGATCAAATCCATCATATGCAAATACCTCGACGGCGGTTTTTGGGACTATGCGCAGGGAAATACGGCTGTGAACATCGTGGAATACGAAGAGGATCAGCTGGATTTTATCTCACTAAACGATCTTGCACATCTAGAAGAGGTTAATGATTGATGGGCAGCAGAACGATGTGTTATCTTTATTTATGTAAAACTTATCGTTGTTAGGAGGACCTATGAATATTTTAGATACTCTAAATGATAAACAAAAAGAATCTGTTATTTCTACCCAAGGACCGCTGCTTATCCTTGCCGGTGCCGGAAGCGGTAAAACAAAAGTGCTGACTCATCGTATTGCCTATTTGGTAAAAGAGCAAGGAGTGGATCCGGAGCGGATATTGGCACTTACTTTTACTAATAAAGCCGCCGGAGAGATGAAAGAAAGAGTGGCTGATTTGCTTTCGATCAGCCCTTATCATATGTGGGTAAGCACTTTTCATTCTGCCTGTGTTAGAATTCTTCGGAGCGAAGGAGAGCGATTAGCTATACCAAAAAATTTTGTTATTCTAGATGGATCAGAGCAGCGTGCTTTGATGCGCCAATGTATTAAAGATGTCAATTTTAACGAGCAAGATTTTACTCCCCAGGCGGTTTTGGCACAGATAAGTTCCTATAAGAACCGTCTGCAGACGTCAGACGATTATGTAAGTCAAGCAAAAGGCTTTAGAGAAGAAAGAATAGGGCGACTTTTTGTGCGATACGAAAAAGCACTGAAAGAGAATCAAGCGCTTGATTTTGATGATCTGATACTCTATACAGTCAAACTTTTGCGTTCCCATAGCGAGGTATTGGATTGGTATCAAAACAAATTTCAATACATACTCGTGGACGAATACCAAGATACAAATTACGCCCAATATGTGTTGACTCGTCTATTGGCAGAAAAGCACAATAACCTATGTGTTGTCGGGGATGACAATCAATCGATTTACCGTTGGCGGGGAGCAGATATTAGTAATATACTAGACTTTGAACGGGACTATCCCGATGCAAAAGTGATTAAACTTGAGCAAAACTATCGATCAACACAGACCATACTCAAAGCAGCGAATCAGTTGGTAAGATATAATCCTAACCAAAAAGAAAAGAATCTGTGGACGGACAATGCTGACGGGGATGAGATTGTCTTAAAGAAGCTGGCGGACGAACACTTAGAAGCTTCTTATGTGGCCGGAAAAATCCAGTCTTTAAGGCAGGATGAAAAAAAAGAATATGCAAGTTTTGTGGTGCTGTATAGAACCAATGCTCAATCACGGGTTATCGAAGAGGTCTTCATGCAGAAGAAGATTCCTTATAAGATGGTGGGGGGACAAAAGTTCTATGAGAGAAAAGAAATACGTGATTTGATCGCTTATTTACGAGTGATCATGAATCCGAAAGATACCATTAGTTTAGAGAGAATCATTAATGTCCCCCGAAGAGGCATCGGAGCGGTTACTATGGATAAGATCCAAAGTTATGCGATAGAACATACATTGGATCTATATTCGGCTTTGGCCCAGATTGATGAAATTTCGGGTGTTGCTGTGAATGCAAAGAATAAGATCACCGATTTTATATCCTTAATAGAAACATGGAGAGAAAAAGCAAGCCAAGGTGCAAACATGGCAGAGTTGGTAGAGGGTATTGCAGTCGAAACAGGCTATATGGAGCAATTAGAACAAGACGGCAGCGCAGAGGCAGTATCTAGACTGGAAAATATAAAAGAGTTTTTTGCTGTCGCTGATGACTTCGATCAAGGGGAATCAAATGGGGGCCTTGATGATTTTCTTGCGGGAATCGCTTTAATCAGCGATATAGACACCATCGAAGATGATAATGCAGTGACTTTGATGACGCTCCACAGCGCCAAAGGGTTGGAATTTCCCATTGTGTTTATCACAGGGATGGAAGAAGGAATCTTCCCTCACAGCCGGTCATTGGAAGAGGAAGAGTCATTAGAAGAAGAGCGGCGTTTATGTTATGTTGGTCTTACTCGTGCCCAGGAAAGATTATTTCTCACTCATACATCAAGGAGAAACCTTTATGGTCAAACTTTATCTTATCCCCCTTCTAGGTTTGTCAAAGAGATTCCGTCTGAGCTGCTAGAAGAAGAGAGGGGAGTAAGTCTGTCAGGGAAAAACAAAACAGTAGGCAGGATGGATCACAAAGCAGGCAAAGCCAGGCGGGAACAGAGTGTCTCTTATGGGATCGGAGAAAAGGTGGAACATGCCAAATGGGGCAGCGGAGTGATTATTGGACTAAAAGAGTCCAAAGATGATGTGGAATTGACGATTTCTTTTCAGTCTGTGGGCATAAAAAAAGTACTTGCCAAGATCGCGCCAATCAGCAAATTGAGCTAACAGGAAAGGAGATTTCCGGGGTGGTAAACGACGAGTATTTGGAAGAACAACAAGAGCTGACAAAAAAGCTTGACCGATATGCTTATCATTATTACGTATTAGACGATCCCCTTATAAGCGATAAAGAATATGATCGTCTTTTTGACCGATTGGTAGAAATGGAGAAAAAAAGCGGTGTTGTTCTACCAGATTCCCCGACGCAAAGAATCGGAGGAGAACCCTTGGATTCTTTTGAGACTCATCGGCATTTATCTCGGCTGTGGAGTTTAGATAAGGTTCGTTCTATTGATGAACTGAAGTCCTGGGAAAAAAGATTAAAGCGTATCATGGATAATCAAAAAAAGCAAGGCCGTGATCTTTCTTCGGCTTTTTCCTATACCGTCGAATATAAGTATGACGGTTTAACCATCAACCTTACCTATGAAAGTGGAAATTTAGTGCAGGCTGCCACAAGAGGCAACGGTGAAATAGGAGAAGGGATACTTGAGCAGGTGAAAACAATACGCTCTGTACCTCTGACCATCCCTCATAAAGGAAAGATCGAAATTCAAGGGGAAGGGTTGATGAGGTTTTCGGTTTTAGAGGAATACAACAAAACAGCTGAGGAGCCTTTAAAAAATCCTCGTAATGCCGCGGCCGGAGCGCTTAGGAATTTGGATCCGAAAGTAACCGCAAAAAGAAAGCTCGATGCTTTCTTTTACAGTGTCGGCTACAATGAAGATGTTGACTTTAGCACACAAGAAGAGATGATGGAGTTTTTACGAGACAATCATTTTCCAGTCAGCCATTTTTTCAAAAGAGTGGATTCGATAGACCACATTGGAAACATCATCCAAGAGGCAAAAGACAATTTAAAGAATGAAGATTTTTTGATCGATGGGCTGGTCATTAAAGTAAACGAGATGGATGCGAGAGATTTGTTGGGTTTTACCGATCGATTCCCAAGATGGGCCATGGCCTATAAATTTGAATCATTGGAAATGACAACAATCCTTAGGGATATAAAATGGAGTGTAGGCAGAACAGGTAGGCTTACTCCCATAGCTTATTTAGAGCCTGTGGATATCAAAGGCGCCACCATTAAGCGGGCCACATTAAATAACTGGGGTGATATCTTAAAAAAGAAGATACGGTTAGGATGTAGAGTTTGGCTTCGCAGGTCAAACGATGTGATTCCGGAAATCTTGGGTGTCATTGAAGAAACTTGCAAGGATAAGGAAAAGCCGGAAAAGCCTCATTATTGTCCGGCCTGTGGTACCCGTGTGGTAGAAGAGGGGGCCAATCTTTTTTGCAAAAACTCCCTGTCTTGTCAGCCCCAGTTGGTTTTTCGGCTGGCTCACTTTGCAAGCAGAGATGCTTTAGATATCGAATATTTGAGTGTGAAGACCGCAGAACAGCTGGTTATAAACGGTTTGATCGAAGACATTGCTGATCTCTATGCGTTAAGAGAAGAAGATTTGCGTCAGCTAGAAGGTTTTGGCTTAAAGAAAACCGAAAATCTATTGAAAGCTATCGAGGATAGCAAAAAACCGGAACTAGATGCTTTTATTTATGCTTTGGGGATACCCCATGTCGGTCGCAGAACTGCCCGTGAAATTGCCCGGTATTTTAAAACTTTAGAGAGGATCATGGACGCGGATGAAGAACAGCTTGTAAGCATTTCGGATATTGGCTGCATCACAGCCAGAAGTATTGTCGACTTTTTCTCCGACAGCTTGATTTTAAAAAGCATAGAAAAGATGAAGGAATACGGGATGGTTTTTGAAAAAAGCGAAAATGAGTTAAGCCAGGAAGGTCCCTTTGCAAGCAAAGCAGTGGTTGTGACAGGTTCACTGCAGAACATAACACGAAAAGAAGCGGCGGATATCATTGCTAAGTTAGGCGGAAGACCTGTAGAAAGTGTAAGCAGCAAAACAGACATCGTTGTGGTAGGGAGTAATCCAGGTTCAAAACTAGCAAAAGCCCAAGAACTAGATATTAACATTATGCAAGAAGATGACTTCTATGAAATTGTAAAGAAATATGGAGTAGACCTCGATTCTTAAGACAAAATAACGCAGATGGACAGAAAAATTCAAAAAATCGGCAGAAACTCAAAATTTATGTGTACGAAACAGGTTTGCTTTGTTATAATAGTAGTCAAATCTTCTTGTTCTGATTGCCGTAGAAAAGAATGAATAGATAAAGGGCGGTTTGGGCGGGAAGAAACAAAAACTGAGGAGGATGGACATGATTAGAAAAGGGACCGTAGCGATTCTGTTGGTAAGTTTGGCGGCTGCCGTGTTTTTTGCCGGCTGTGGCGGAGCACCTGTCGATGAGGCGAGAGAAGAAATTGTCATCGCCCAGGGCGTAGACGCCACAACCATGGATCCGCATATGCATGCGGAGACAACGACGACCAATGCGATCACAAACATGTATGATCGATTATTGGTGAGGGACCATGACATGGATCTACAGCCGCAATTGGCTTTATCCGTGGAACCATTAGATGATCTGACATGGGAAGTGAAGCTTAGGGAGGGCATTGAGTTTCACAATGGGGAGCCTTTCAATGCTGAAACGGTAAAGTTCAACATTGAGCGGATTATTGATCCTGAGAACCAATCCCCACAGATAGCTGATTTGAATGCAGTGGAAAAGGTGGAAGTCATTGATGAGTATACAGCTCACATCATCACCTATGAACCGTATCCTGTCATGGCTGGGCGTCTAAATCTGCCCATGGTGCCAAAAGATTATATCCTGGAAAACGGGCAAGAATATTTTGCCCAAAATCCAATTGGGACAGGACCCTATGTATTTGTAAGTTGGACAAGAGACGAGTCCATCGTGTTTGAAGCGAACGAAGATTATTGGCAGGGGGCTCCGGCCATCAAAAAAATCACCATTAAGCCCGTACCGGAGAGTTCTACCAGAATTGCTGAGCTTCAAACAGGAGCGGTTGATCTTATTGTGAATGTACCGCCGCACCAGGCAGATGTCATTGATGCCGATCCTGTCACAAAAATAGAAACTGTTCCCAGCGGGCGGTTTATCTTTATATCTTTAAACACACAGCGCGAAGGTATAATGCAGGACAAAAAGGTGCGCCAGGCTTTGAATCACGCCGTGGACATTGATACGATTATTGATACCGTGTTAGAGGGATACGGCTATAAGTCGACCCAGCCCCTTACACCGTTGGACTTTGGCTATGATGATTCCATTGAAGGATATGAGTACAATCCGGAAAAAGCCAGAGATCTCCTAGCAGAAGCAGGCTATCCTGATGGAATTAGCATTGAACTTGGATCTCCGAGTGGTCGTTATGTAATGGACCGCGAGGTGGCTGAGGCGGTCGCAGGACAGCTTGCCGAAGTGGGAGTCGAGGCAGAGCTTAACGTCCAAGAATGGGGCGTCTATGTAGGAAAGGTCTTGGAAAAAGAAGCAGAAGAGGCTTATTTGATCGGTTGGGGCACAGCCCTCTTTGATTCCGATGCAACACTGTATCCCTGGTTTCGAACAGGCATGAGGTTTGCCACATACAGTGATTCCCAGGTAGATGAATATCTTGACGAAGCCAGAACTGTCCTAGACGAAGAAGAAAGGGAAGATCTGTACCATCAAGCTTTAGAGATTATCATGGAAGATGCGCCCTTTATTCTTTTGTATCAGCAGGAAGATCTTTACGGTCTGAGTGCTGATCTTCAGTGGGAGCCTCGCCCGGATGAACTGATTTTTGTATACGATATGGAATTTGGTGCTTAAATAGAAGACAAAGGATTCTAATCGATACAAGAATACATAGTTAACAATATTAGCGGGGCGGGCTTTTTATCAGTCTGCCCCGCTGAATACATCGAATGATCTTTTAAGAGAGGGATGTTTTATGGAGGAGCGTCTTATTGAAGTACAGGGATTAAAAACGCATTTTTTCACCGAAGATGGTGTTGTCCCCGCATTGGATGGGGTAAGTTTTCACATTAACAAAGGTGAAACTATTGGTGTTGTTGGAGAGTCCGGTTGCGGTAAAAGTGTTACCGCTTTATCCATTATGAAATTAATCCCTCCGACCATAGGACGCATTGTACAAGGCGATATCCTTTTTAGTGGAGAGAGTTTATTGGAAAAAAGCGAAACACAGATGCGAAAAATCAGAGGAAACGACATTTCGATGATTTTCCAAGAGCCAATGACATCTTTAAATCCCGTCTATACAGTGGGGGATCAGATTGCGGAAGCAGTTCAGCTGCATCAGCAATTTGATCGAAAAAAAGCGATGAAAAAGGCCGTCGAGATGCTGAGTTTAGTAGGGATTCCTCTGCCGGAGAAAAGGGTTAATGAGTATCCTCACCAACTTAGCGGCGGTATGAGGCAGCGAGTGATGATAGCGATGGCCTTGTCCTGTAGTCCCAAGCTTCTGATTGCTGATGAACCGACAACGGCCCTTGATGTTACTATCCAAGCTCAGATACTGCAGCTGATGAAAGATCTAAAGAAAGATCTAAGCACTTCGATTATGCTGATTACCCATGACTTAGGTGTTGTTGCGGAGATGGCAGAGAGGGTAGCAGTGATGTATGCCGGGCGGATTGTAGAAGAGGGTGATGTCCGATCTATATTTAGAAAACCTCTGCACCCATATACCGAAGGGCTTTTAAAATCCATACCGAATATTGACAAACAGAAACAGAGGCTGCATGTAATAGAAGGAATGGTCCCCAATCCAAAAAATGCCCCCTCGGGGTGTAGTTTCCATCCACGTTGTCCTTATGCAAAAGAAATTTGCCATCAAGAAGAGCCAAGGGTACAGATCATTGATACCAATAGAACAATAAGCTGCTGGCTTCATGATGAGGATAACAGGAAGGAGGCTGTCAGATGAAGGCACCTGTATTGCAAGTTCAAAATCTAACGAAACATTTCCCTATTACAGGCGGATTATTCTCGAGGGTAACCGACCAAGTTAGAGCAGTGGACAATGTCAGCTTTGATTTGTATCAAGGCGAGACACTCGGCCTTGTCGGCGAAAGCGGCTGCGGTAAATCAACAACGGGACGTGTAATACTGCGTCTGCTGGAGGCGACCAGCGGAGAAGTTATATTTGAAGAGAAGAATATTTTTGATCTCAAAAGAGAAGAAATGCGCATGCTCAGACAAAAATTACAAATTATTTTCCAAGATCCTTATGCTTCTCTAAACCCGAGGATGACCGTCGGGCAGACAATAGGAGAAGCTATGGAGATCCATTCAATTGCTACGGGGGTTTCTAAAAAAAATAGAACAAAAGAGCTTTTGGAAGTAGTAGGTCTGAATCCGGATTATTATGACCGCTACGCTCATGAATTTAGCGGGGGCCAGCGGCAGAGAATAGGAATTGCCAGAGCTTTGGCGGTCAATCCCAGTGTCATCGTTTGCGATGAACCTGTTTCGGCTCTTGATGTCTCCATACAGTCGCAGGTGATTAACCTTTTGGAAGATTTACAAAAAGAATACGGCCTTACTTACCTGTTTATTGCTCATGACCTAAGTGTGGTCAAACACATAAGCGATAGGATTGCCGTGATGTATTTGGGGAAAATTGTTGAGATCGGAGCAGGAAGCGATTTGTATAGCAATCCTCTGCACCCTTACACCAAGGCGCTATTGTCAGCTGTTCCCATTCCCGATCCGGATGCGATGATAGATAGAATAGTGTTAGAAGGGGATGTCCCAAGCCCCATTAATCCTCCGGAAGGCTGTCGCTTTCATACAAGGTGTCCTTTTGCAGAAGAAATATGCTCACAAGAGGAGCCTGTTTTTAAAGAGCATAGAGAAGGGCATCAGGCTGCCTGCCACATCCTTTAGAAGATTAATAATTAGCAAAATATCGAAACTAGCGCTGCGTGAGTTTAGAACTTGAAGGTGTTGTAAGGCGAGTATAAGTTTTAGAAAATGATTTGGTTTATATTTTTCCTTAAAAAAGCCATGGAGGTTATCTCCGTGGCTTTTTTTAAGGAAGTTATCAATTTAGACAATAAATCAAAATTTCTTTTAAGACTCTCAGAGGCAAGAAAAATACCGTTGCAAGCTAGAAAAAAGAGATTTCAGAAAGCATTTCAACATGGGATTATAAGCGAAAAGATCTACAAATCAATAGTCATAAAAGAGCGATTTAATTGCATACCGTGATCCGTAATGCTATAATTACAAGATAGAGTTTTCTAAAAACGGTTCATCGTAATAGAGAAAAGGGGTGAGGTCGTGAAAATAAGCAGAGAAGAGGTCGAGCATGTAGCTTTGTTGGCCCGCTTGGCAATTAGCTCAGAAGAAAAGGATATGTTTACCGAGCAGCTAAATGTGATCCTTGAATATGTAGATCAGTTGAATGAATTAGATACAACTGATGTAAAGCCTACTTCCCATGTGATCCCAGTGAAAAATGTTATGCGTGAAGATCAAGTTGAAACACACTTAACTCAAGAAGAGGCTTTGAAGAATGCTCCTGAAAAAGAAGAAGGCTATATAAAGGTTCCACGAATTGTTTAGGAAATAGACGCGTGAACGGGAGTGGTTTATTTGAAAATTCATGAAATGACAGCTCATGAACTTCACAATATGTTGAAAACCAAAGAGATTAGTGCAAAAGAAATCACAACAGAGATATTTAGTCATGTCCATCAAGTGGAAGATAGAATGAAATCCTATATTACATTAACTGAGGAGAAAGCCTATGCAGCGGCTGACATCGTTGATAAGAAAATAGCCGGCAATGAAGAGATTTCTCCTTTAGCGGGCATACCAGCGGCGATTAAAGATGTTTTAAGTACAAAAGGAATCGATACCACCTGTGCTTCCAAGATGCTTGATGGATATGTACCTCCTTATGATGCAGCGGTTATAGAGAAGCTTTATAAAAACGATATGGTAATGGTCGGAAAAACAAACTGTGATGAATTTGCGATGGGCTCATCTACAGAAAACTCAAGTTATTTTCCCACTAGAAATCCTTGGAATACCGATATGGTTCCGGGAGGGTCTAGTGGGGGTTCGGCTGCTTCGGTAGCGGCGGGACAGGCAGTTTATTCACTTGGCACGGATACGGGAGGTTCTGTTCGGCAGCCGGCTTCTTTTTGCGGGGTGGTCGGACTAAAACCGACTTACGGCCGAGTATCGAGAAACGGCTTGGTGGCCCTTGCTTCCTCTCTGGATCAAATTGGTCCTTTTACTAAAGATATAAGGGATTGTGCAATTGTGATGAATGCGATTGCGGGTTATGACAAGAAGGATTCAACATCCATTTCCAGACCGGTCCCTGATTATACAGAAGCCTTAAAAAAAGATATTAAGGGGCTGAAGATTGGTGTTCCGAAAGAATATTTTGCCGAAGGGATCCAATCTGAAGTGCGTGACGCCATAGAAACGTCTTTGCAGAAATTGGAAGAACTAGGTGCGATAGTTGAAGAGACATCATTGCCCCATTCAAAGTATGCGCTAGCCGTGTACTATCTCATTCAGCCTTCGGAGTGTTCATCGAATTTAGCCAAATTTGACGGGGTTCGTTATGGTTATCGAGACAAGTCAGCTGAAAATCTAATCGATATGTATATGAAAACCCGAAGCGAAGGGTTTGGAAAAGAAGTGAAAAGGCGTATTATGCTTGGAACTTATGCATTAAGTTCCGGCTACTATGATGCTTATTACTTAAAGGCTTTAAAAGTCCGTACTTTGATTTTGCAGGACTTTGAAAAGGCATTTGGCGAATATGATGTTCTGGTGGCGCCGACCAGCCCGACAGTGGCGTTTCCGTTTGGCGAGAAAACAGAAAATCCACTACAGATGTATCTATCGGATATCTGTACCATTCCTATCAATTTAGCAGGCATACCTGGTCTATCAATACCTTGCGGATTTAGTGATGGTCTGCCTATAGGTCTTCAGATCTTGGGAGAACCTTTTAGCGAAGAGAAGCTACTGCAGGTAGGTTATGCTTTTGAAAAGAATAGCGAGTTTCATTTAGCCAGGCCCTCTTTTGTGGAAGGTGGTGTTGAGGGTGAATGAACAGTACGAATCGGTGATTGGTTTGGAAGTCCATGTAGAAATGAAGACCAATAGCAAAATGTTCTGCGCCTGCAGTGCCGAATTTGGTGCCGAACCCAATACGAATGTTTGTCCTGTTTGCCTGGGACTTCCCGGGGCTTTGCCTGTTCTTAACAAGAAGGCGGTGGATTTTGCTATACAGACAGCTATCGCATTACAATGTCGTGTTGCTCCCAGCAGTCAATTTGCCAGGAAAAACTATTTTTATCCTGATTTAGCGAAAGGCTATCAAATATCTCAATATGATTTGCCTCTAGCGAAGAACGGGTTGTTATCGATTGCTACCGATGAAGAAGATCATGATATACGAATCAACAGGGTCCATTTAGAAGAAGATGCCGGTAAATTGATTCATATCGGGACGATATCAACATCGCCTTATTCAATGGTGGATTATAATCGATCAGGCGTTCCTCTTATGGAAATTGTCTCCGAACCGGACATCAGAACAGCCGAACAGGCTAGAGCTTACCTTGAAAAACTAAAGGCTGTTCTGCAATTTATCGGAGTCTCAGACTGCAAGATGGAGGAAGGATCGCTTCGCTGTGATGCGAATATTTCCATACGGAAAATAGGATCGAGTGAGTTTGGAACAAAAGCCGAGATTAAGAATCTAAATTCGTTTCGATCTGTGGCCAAGAGTATTGAATACGAAGCCGATAGACAATACGAACTACTGGAAAAGGGGACGGCCCTTGAACAGGAAACCAGGACATGGGATGAAACAAAAGAAGTCACAATGACACTGCGAAGTAAAGAAGAAGCCCATGATTATCGTTATTTCCCGGATCCGGATCTTGTAGCGATTGAAGTAGATGAAAGCTGGATTAAAGGTTTGGAAAGCAAGCTTCCGGAACTGCCGGCTGCCAGGCAGAAAAGATTCATGGAGAAATATGGCTTGGGCCGGTATGATGCTAAAATGCTAACAGCACACCCTCAAACAGGAGTCTTTTTCGACGAAGTGATGAAGCAGTACTCAAATGGCAAAGCCGTCAGCAATTGGATTGTGGGTGATCTTATGCGCTGTTTGAATGAAGCTGGATTGGGATGGGAAGAAAATCCTTTAAAGCCTGAACAGTTGGCAGGCATGCTGAAAATGCTTGATGAAGGCGTGATAAGCGGGAAAATAGCTAAAACAGTTTTTCTGGACATGTTTGAATCAGGGAAAAACGCCGAAGATATCATTGAAGCCAAAGGGCTTAAACAAATCTCTGATAAATCGGTGCTTGAGGAAATCGTGGAGACAGTAGTTGAAGAGAATCCAAAAACAGTGGCAGATGTGAAAAGTGGGAAGACAAAAGCAGCACAATATCTGGTGGGTCAAGTTATGAAAGTGACCAAAGGGAAAGCCAATCCAGGGTTAGTGAAGGAACTTATAGAAAAAGAACTTGAAAATAAGTAAAAAAAATTTCAAAAAAAGAAGGATATAGAAAAAAGATGTAGAATAGTTGACGCTTATATAATGATTTTGTATAATATAAAAAGGAAGTGTGCCTAGGGTTCCGTAGCTTAGCTGGTCAGGTCCGAGCGGCACAAGGTACTGCTAAAGTGTAGTACCACACCGTGGGTAGAAAAGACCCAAGCGGAAAGTTCCTCTCTTTCATGAGTCGGATATCTGCTTGGGTTTTTTGTAAAAAAATAACAAAAAGCAATGATGGGAATTAGTACAGGATGTTTTGCTGCCACAGAGAGCCGTGCTGCTGAGAGACGGTCGGCAATTATTTTGGAATCTCCTCCCAAAGCTGCGTACTGAAGGCATTCATTTGCTATTAGGTTTCGCCGGTTAACACAGGCTACCGTTATCCAGCCGGGGTATCGCTTCTGTTATAGGAAGCCGTACTTGAATGAAACTGCGTTGCAGTCAAGGGTGGTACAGCGGGATAGACTCCCGTCCCTGGAGAAATTCAAGGATGGGGGTTTTTACTTACTTAAGATAGCAATTTGAGGGGGTGGTTTAATTACCTTATTGGCCTTGGGAACAAAGATAAGCCGGCAGGAAAGATAATGACCGGCGCAAGAATGACATGGGGATTGACTCAGGAAAAGGGAGTGCAGAGATGTTGAAGGACATAATGATAAGAAAGGCAGGTGGTTACCTTGACGAAGTATATTGTACGTAGACTTCAGCAGTCCGTGCTGGTCATTTTTGGAGTTTCGTTGGTGGTTTTCTTTATCATGCATATGACGGGTGACCCTGCCACTCTTATGCTACCTTTGGATGCCACAGCCGAGGAAGTTTATCAGTTTAAGGAATCTTTGGGGTTAAATGATCCTCTTCCTACCCAGTATTTTCGTTTTCTCGGCGGAGCCGTGCAGGGTGATTTCGGGAACTCACTTCGACATAATTCTCCGGCTCTGCCGTTGGTGATGGAACGCCTTCCGGCAACATTTCAGCTGACATTTTTGGCTATGGCTATTGCTGTTTTCATCGCGATACCCATTGGGGTTATTTCAGCCACCAGGCGGTATTCCATTTTTGACTATGTGGGAACCGTAGGTGGTCTTCTGGGCCAATCGATGCCGGTCTTTTGGCTGGGTATAATGTTAATTTTGCTTTTCGGTGTTCAACTTCAGGTATTGCCGACTTCCGGTAGAGGAACTTTTGCACATTTAATACTGCCGGCCATCACTCTGGGAACTTATTCCACAGCCACCATCATGAGGCTTTTACGATCAGGGATGGTAGAAGTATTAAAGCAGGATTATATAAAAACAGCCCAATCGAAGGGTCTTTCGGAGAAAGTTGTCATTTATAAGCATGCACTCAAGAATGCTCTTATTCCTGTAGCGACAGTTATTGGACTCCAGTTCGGGGCTTTGCTCGGCGGAGCCGTGATCACAGAGACAATTTTTGCTTGGCCCGGTGTCGGGCGGCTTGCGATCCAAGCCATTAACAATCGGGATCTTCCCTTAGTCCAGTCTATTGTCTTTATTATGGCTTCATCGATTGTTTTAATCAATTTGCTGACGGACGTGGCTTATACCTATCTAGATCCAAGAATACGATATGATTAGGAGGTGGTGAAAAATGGATGATTACATTGGAACCGTATTGAAAAGACAGAAGGAAGAGGAAGTGGTAGAAGAGGAAAAGACTCCTTCTGAAACGTCGATAAAGGTTCGCAGAGCGCTGAAAGGATTGGTTAAAAATAAGGCTGCACTCGTTGGGGCGTGTATTTTGGTGGCAGTAGTGGCAGTTGCTTTAATGGCATCTGTTATTTCACCCTATGATCCTAATTCTCAAAATTTAGCTCTGAGGCTTACTCCGCCGGCTTGGGCTGAAGGGGGAAGCATCTCCCATGTTTTAGGGACGGATCATCTAGGTAGAGATATATTAAGCAGGCTATTTTTTGGAGCAAGGATTTCCTTAATGGTAGGGGCGGTGGCGGTCGTTATTTCAGGTTTCCTGGGAACTACATTAGGTCTGTTATCAGGTTTCTATGGGAATAAGGTAGATACGTTTATCATGCGGCTGGCCGATATACAGCTAGCTTTCCCCTTTATATTGCTTGCTTTGGCTGTTATGGCCGTCCTTGGTAGCGGACTTCGTAATGTTATCATTGTATTAGGCGTAACCGGTTGGGTAATGTACGGTCGAGTTGTTCGAAGCGAAGTAATTTCGATTAGAGAAAAAGAATATGTGGAAGCTTCAAGAGCCATCGGGAATAAAGATATCCAGATTATGATGAAGCATATTCTTCCCAATATTATCAGTACCATCGTGATCATTGGTACTTTGGAAGTAGCCAGGGTTATTATTGCAGAATCAGCCCTGACCTTTTTGGGTTTGGGTGTGGAACCCTCCATACCAACCTGGGGGAGCATGCTTTCTGATGGCAGAGAGTATATTTCTAATGCCTGGTGGGTAGCTACCTTTCCTGGTTTGGCGATCATGTTTACGGTTTTGGGTATCAATCTTGTTGGTGACTGGCTCAGAGACACCCTCGATCCACGTCTAAAAACTTAAATGACAGACGGCTTTATTCATAGTTTTACGATAAACGGAAGCCCAAAAATATATAGAAGCATATTTTATCGTCATAAAGTATCTCAACACCCGAAAGGGTGTTTTCTTTTTATCGAGAAGAATAAATGTAGAATACGAGCAAGTTTTATAGGAGATGATGATGGAGATGAAAGACAAAAATAACAAGAAAAACCCGCCGATAAAAA